>DASRUM010000234.1:0-24751 GCA_035655415.1 Pseudomonas sp. | reverse complement strand
TGCTTTACGGCCTGGCGCTGGTCAGCCTGTATATGGTGATCGAGAGCTGGCTTAACGCGCAGGTGCCCAACGACAAACGCGGCCAGGTGTTTGCCGTGTATATGGCAGTCAACCTCGGCGCGCTGGCCGCCGCGCAGCAGCTGCTCAATCTGGCGTCGCCAAGTGACTTCGTATTGTTCGTGCTGGCCGCAATGTTGATCAGCGCGGCCTTGATGCCCATTACCCTGACTCGGCAGATCCAACCCAGCGTGCCGGATACCCTGCACACCAATCTGCGGCAGATCGCCGGTATCGCCCCACTGGCGTTGGCCGCCGCTGGTTTATCGGGCCTGGCCCTCGGCGCGTTCTGGGGTATGGCCCCGGTGTACGCGGCCCTGAACGGTTTCGACGCCACTGGCGTAGGTTTGTTGATGAGCAGCACGATTCTCGGCGGCGCCTTGCTGCAATGGCCGATTGGCATCTATTCGGATAAACACGATCGTCGCCTGGTGCTGTTCTGGGTAGTGGCGCTGGCCGTAGTGGTTGCCGTGCTAATGAGCCTGCTGCCGGCCGGTCGTTTGCTGCTCGGGCTGATGTTTATCTGGGGCGGCTTGGCCTTTGCCATCTACCCCATCGCCGTAGCGCAGTTGATTGACCAACTGCACAGCGATGAAATTCTCTCTGGCTCCAGCAGCCTGTTGATGGTCAACGGCATCGGCTCGGTGTGCGGCCCACTGCTCGCTGGCCTGCTGATGCAGCACCTCGGCGCCCAGGCGCTGCCGCTGTATTTCGCCGCCACGCTCGGTTTGCTGGCGGCGTACACGCTGTACCGTCTGCGCCATGTCAGCGACCTGGTCAGCGAACCCGCCGGGCACTTTATGCCCATGCTGCGTACCAGCCACACGGTGCTCGAGCTGATGCCCGATGCCCCCCCAACAGATTCCCCAGACTCAACTGAGGACCCGCTTAACCCGGCGCCGCAGACGCCTGGGTAAACCAAGAGACGAACGCCTTCTGGCGCAATCGTCCATAGCTCGTCGGCTTTTGTCGGCGCGTCACTGCACCCACTTAACTGGACAGGAAGACAGCGCATGTTACTTGCCACCGATCTCGATGGAACCTTTCTCGGCGGCGATCCCAAGGATCGTCTAAGCCTCTATCAAACCATCGCCGCCCACCCGGAAATACGCCTGGCCTATGTCACGGGCCGCAGCCTGGAGTCAGTTTTGCCCCTGCTGGCAGACCCGACCCTGCCGCAACCGGATTTCATCATCTCAGACGTCGGCGCTAGCCTGGTGCATGGCGACAGCCTGCAGCCGATCCAGCCGCTGCAAAGCGCAGTAGACGCCCTCTGGCCCGGTGACAGCCAGGTTGCCAGCGCCATTGAGCACTTTAACTTGGAGCGCCAGGACGTACCGCAGGTGCGCCGCTGCTCCTACTTCTGCAGCCCCGAGCAGGCAGCTAATCCGGAACTGCAGGAGGTCGCAGAGAGTTTGGGCTGCGATCTGCTTTATTCGGCCGAGCGCTACCTGGACTTTCTACCCAAGGGCGTTAACAAGGGCAGCAGCCTGCAGGCGCTGATCGAATGGTTGGAACTGGACAACGACCAGGTGCTGACTGCCGGCGACACCCTGAATGATCTGAGCATGCTTAGCGGCCAGTTCAAGGGCGTGTGTGTAGGCGCGTCCGAAGATGGCCTGCTGCAGGCCACCCGGCAGTATTCGCGGGTCTTCCACGCCGAGCGCGCCGGTTGCGGCGGCATTCTTGAGGCCTTTGTGCACTTTGGCTTTCTCGGCAAGCAGGGCATCGCTGCCGAAGGCAAGCAAGTTGCCGACCCCGGTAAGGCCGATCTGGTAATGGTGTATCACCGCCTGCCCTATGAAGAATTCCGGGGCGCCGATGGCAAGCTGCAACGCCGCCGCCCGACTTCACCCAACGGCATTATCCCGACCCTGCTGAGCTTCTTCGGCGATGGTCGCGCCGGCTCCTGGGTGGCCTGGGCCGAGCATGACGAAAACAACGGCGAAACCTTCGACAGCCACACCACGGTGGACGCCGAACGCTACCCGAGGCTGACCGCCGCACGGGTGGCGCTGAGCAAGGAAGAGGTCGACATCTTCTACAAGCGCTTCTCCAAGGAAGCCTTCTGGCCGACCCTGCACACCTTCTGGGAGCGTGCGCAGTTCCGTGAGGACGACTGGCAGGTGTTCCTCAAGGTCAACCGCGCCTTTGCCGAACGCACCGCTCTGGAAGCCGCTGAAGGCGCCACAGTCTGGCTGCACGATTACAACCTGTGGATGGTCCCCGGCTACCTGCGCGAGCTGCGCCCGGACCTGCGCATCGCCTTCTTCCACCACACCTACTTCCCTTCGGCGGATGTGTTCAACGTACTGCCCTGGCGCCGGCAGATCATCGGCAGCCTGCTGCAGTGCGACTACATTGGCTTCCATATCCCGCGCCAGGTGGAAAACTTCGTCGATGCCGCACGCGGCGTGATGCCACTGCAGACCGTCAGCCGACAGAACTGCGCACCACGCTTTATCACCTATGGCTGCGCCGTTGGCCTGGAGCGCATGACCACTGCAGTGGACACCGGCAACCGCGTAGTCAAGCTCGGTGCCCACCCGGTGGGTCTGGATATCGAACGGGTGCGCAACGCCCTGTTCGCGCCAAAAATCAGGGAGATGATGGCGCGTCTGCGCACCGAGCTTTCCGGAGTCAAACTGATCCTCTCGGTGGAACGCCTCGACTACACCAAAGGCATTCTGGAAAAACTCAATGCCTACGAGCGCCTGCTGGAGGAAAACACCGAGCTGTTGGGCAAGATCACCCTGGTGACCATCTGCGTGCCAGCGGCCAAGGAAATGACCGTCTATGACGAGCTGCAAGGGCAGATCGAGCAGGCCGTAGGCCGCATCAATGGCCGCTTCGCCCGCATCGGCTGGACGCCGCTGCAGTTCTTCTTCCGCAGCCTGCCATTCGAGGAAGTCAGCGCCTGGTATGCCATGGCCGACGTGATGTGGATTACCCCACTGCGCGACGGCCTCAACCTGGTGGCCAAGGAATTTGTCGCCGTGCAAGGCTTGCTGGACGGGCGTGGTGTGCTGGTGTTGTCCGAGTTTGCCGGCGCCGCCGCCGAACTCAAGGGCGCGCTGCTAACCAACCCGCATGACCCGGTGGATATGACGCAAACCTGTTATGTGGCGCTGAACATGCCCAAGGCCGAGGCCCAGGCGCGGTTGCGTGAGCTGTTCGATATCGTTAACTACAACGATATCCGCCGCTGGGGCGATGAATTCCTCGCGGCCGTCAGCGACCCGCAGGATCAACTGGACCGTGCCCTCGGGCTGGTTGGCTAGGCGGCAACGGCGCAGCTGCATAGATCAGCTGCGCCATGCCGAGCCTGCATACCTAACCCATCTGCGCATCAATATCGCAATTGATCATCCAGCCGACGCCAAAGCGGTCGGTGAACATGGCAAAGCGGGTCGCCCAGAAGGTCGCCTGCAACTCCATCTGCACCGAACCGCCCGCCGACAGCGCTTTATACAGACGCTCGGCCTCCGGTACGTTCTCCACCTGCAGAGAAACCGAACAGCCTTTGATGCCCTCGTACGGTAGCCCCATGCCAGGACAGCTGTCGGACGCCATCAGCAGTTGATCACCCACGCTCAGGCAAACGTGCATCACACGGTTGTGATACTCCTCCGGCAAATTGCCCGCTTCCGGGCTATCACCCATGCGCATTAACTCCAACTCGCCGCCCAGGCAGTCGGCGTAGAACGTGAAAGCAGCCTCACATTGGCCGTCAAAGGTTAAATAGGTGTGGATCTTCATCTGCACTCTCCTTAGTACTCGTTTGTTCGTGCGGGGGTTTTACGATTCAAGCCGCGCGCGCAGGCGTTCTTCCTGCTCACGCAACTCGGGGGTGAATTCGTCGCCGAAATCCTCGGCCTCGAAAATTTGTCGGATCTCGATTTCGCTATCGCCGGGCATCGGGTTGGGGCAACGCTTGACCCACTCGATGCACTCCGCCAGAGACGCCACCTGGAAAATCCAGAAGCCGGCGATCAGCTCTTTGGTCTCGATAAACGGCCCATCGGTAACGCTGCGCTGGCTGCCGGAGAACTTCACCCGTGCGCCCTTGCTACTAGGCTGCAGGCCCTCACCTGCCTGCATCACGCCGGCGGCGACCAGCTCTTCGTTATAACGCCCCATCGCCGTCAGCAGCTCCTCGCTGGGCATAAAGCCGGCTTCGGAATCTGCAGTTGCCTTGACTATCACCATAAAACGCATGCCGCTGTCCTCGCGTAGTTGATCGATCAGCCTGCCGCCACGGGTTTATCTGGGTATGTAATGGCAGACCGCAAACCCAAGGCTGGGTTCTGTACGTTAGTCGAACGGCAGAATTGTGAATCGACAGGTGCGGGGAAAAATATTTAATGGCGCGGCCAAAGCGCCGGCAGGCGTGGCCTTTCAAGCCGTGGCAAACCCAGGCCGTAAGCGGCGACCGCTGCCCACAACCAGTGCGCCAAGCAGCAACATTACAGCCCCACCCAACCAGGTTGCGCTGAGCGAAAAATGATCGAGAAGCACCCCACCCAACCCAGCACCCAGCATGATCGCGAGTTGGATTGCCGCCACCAGTAAACCACCGCCGGCGTCAGGCTCATCGGCGATGCCTTGCGCCAGCCAGGTGGACCACGCCACGGGGATTGCTGCATTGAGCGCGCCCCAGACAATCAACAACAACGCAGCCGGCCAGAGCAGATGACCCAACAGCAGAAACGCCAGGGTCGTGGCCGCCAGTGCCAGTGGCAGCAAGGCCAGCAGTCGATACAAATGTCGCCCCAGCAGTGCGCTGGCCCCGTAGGTACCGACGAATCCGGCCAGGCCCAGACCAAGCAGCAAGAAAGACAGCTGACTGAGCCCCACACCCGTGCGTATTTCGAGAAAGGGCCGCAGGTAAGTGAAGGTGGAAAACGTCCCCGCGAACGAGAGCATCACGCCAAGCATGGCAAAAGCGACATTGCGTCGCCGCAGCAGCCCAAACACATTGACGCGACGCGCCGTTGAGCGCGCCTGCGCAGGCATCGATGGCAGGCTGTGCCACTGCCACAGCAGATTGACGATAACCAAAGGCACCAGTGCCCAGAACACCCCACGCCAGCCGATAAGCCCGCCCAGGTAACTGCCAATCGGCGCGGCAAACGCCACTGCCACGGCGTTGCCCGTATAGAGCACCCCGAGCGCCTTGGGCAGCGCTGCCGCCGGCACCAGGCGCATGATGGTTGCCGTCGCCAGCGCCCAGAAGCCGCCGATGGTCACGCCCAGCAACGCCCGAGCAGTCATCAGTACTGGGAAGTTGGGCGCTGCCGCAATCAGCAACAGCGAGACCAACATGATCAGCGTCAACCCCAGCAACACATGACGGCGATCCCAGCGGGCCACCGCACCGGCAATCAGCAGACTGCTGATAACAGCAAACAACCCCGACACAGAAATCGCCTGCCCGACCATACCATTGCTGGCATGCAGGTCGGCGGCAATAGGTGTCAGCAGGCTGACCGGCATAAACTCCGCGGCGATCAGCAAGCCTACACACATGGCCATCGAGCCGACCGCACTCCACATGTGTCGTGTGGCAGCCGCTGCGGATAGTGTCGTAACAACTGCAGTCACTGCTTAGCAGCCAGATTTTGCTTGAAGAACTCGGTGAGACGCTCCCAAGGGATCAGCTTTACCCGATCGTACAGATCAACGTGGCCGGCACCCGGAACGATATACAAGGCTTTCGGCTCACCAGCCAGGCGGTAAGCGTCTTCGCTGAACTCCCGTGAATGCGCATTCTCACCCGCGATAAATAGCATCGGCCGCGGTGAAATCGTCTCGATGTCATTAAACGGATAGAAGTTCATGAATTTGACGTTACTGGTCAGCGTTGGGTGCGTGGTCAGCAGCGGCGACTGGCCTTTGGGCGTGAACTGGCCGCGTGGCGTGCGGTAGAAGTCATAGAACTCACGCTGAATGGGGTGAGTATTTTCATCCAGTTGGTGCACGGTGCCGCTGGTGTACTGCGTCTCGCCGCCGGTGAACTCCACATAACGCTGCTCAGCCGCCTCGGCAATGATCGCCTTGCGCTGTTCCAGGGTCAGTGAGCGTTGCAGCGCATGGCGGTTGGCCGCGCCCATGTCGTACATGCTGACCGTGGCGATGGCCTTCATACGCGGGTCGAGCTTGGCCGCGCTGATCACAAAGCTGCCGCTACCGCAGATACCAATCACCCCGATACGCGCCCGGTCGACAAAGGCCTGCGTGCCGAGAAAATCCACCGCTGCGCTGAATGCTTCCGCGTAGATATCCGGTGCCACCAGGTTGCGCGGCTCACCTTCGCTCTCGCCCCAGAACGGCAGGTCGATGGACAGGGTCACAAAGCCCTGCTCCGCCATCTTGGTGGCGTAAAGATTAGCGCTCTGCTCCTTCACTGCACCCATTGGGTGTCCGACGATAATCGCCGGATGGGCGCTAGCGCGGCTGAAGTTCTTCGGCATATAGAGATTGCCGGCGACGTTCATCTGGTACTGGTTTTTGAACCGGACCTTCTCCACCGTCACCTGCGCGCTGGTGTAGAAGTTGTCTGCACCGTTGGACATATCCGGCACTGCCGCCGTTTGCGCAGCAAATGCCGAACTGCCCGTGGCCGCCAACATGCTCAGCGCGAATACGCCGGTGCCCACCGCTTTGAGAAAGTCGCGCCGCTCGGTTTTTTGTTTGCTCATGGTGAAATCTCCAGGATTGGGTGTTCCAGGCAGACGGCAAACCGCCCGCGATTTAAGTTGCGGGACGTCAGTCCGTAATGCGCTCGATCCTTACCTTTAGCGGCCCCGGCCGGTGCAACGCCTCAAGGCCCGTATCCACTCTGCCCAGGCGCACCAGGCCGCGGTCATAGGACTTGCCGCCGACAAAAATCGCCAGATTGCCCCAGGGTGCGTAGTAGTTGATGTCGCCCGCGTCAGGCTTCACCCCGGCCGGTGCGCCAGTGGTGACCAGCTTGCGCGGCAGGTAGGCGATACGCTCGATTACGGCGTAGTCCTCAAGCGTCAGAGAGAGCGGCAACAGTGCGGCGAAATCACGGGCAGCGGCGCTGTCGTCCAGCGTCGCGGTAACGCTTTGGCCATCGACATCCAGATGAATTTTCATAGGCAACTCCTCGGCAGCCAGAGCACTGCCAGCGCCACATAGCGACAGACTCAGCAGGCTGCCAAGCAGTGCCTGACGCCAGGTCCAGCGAGTGGAGAGATAGATGGGCTTTTTCATAACGGCATTCTTACGAATAGCGACAGGCGCAACTAGCTAATGAATCCTTAAAGAGGTTATAAGCAGGACTAATCAATAACGCCGAAAGAATCCACCATGGTCAGACGTAACCTCAACGATCTGTTGTCCTTCGTGACCGTCGCGCGGGAAGGCAGTTTTACCCGCGCCGCCGCCGTGCTGGGCGTCAGCCAGTCGGCGCTGAGCCAGGCCATTAGCGGCCTGGAGAAACGCCTGCAGATTCGCCTGCTCACCCGCACCACCCGCAGCGTTTCGCCCACGGCGGCTGGCGAGCAACTGCTGCAGGCTATCGGTCATCGTTTCGACGAGATCGAAGAGGAGCTGGACGTACTCACCGAACTGCGCGACAAGCCGGCCGGCACCGTGCGCATCACCTGTGGAGACCACGTGCTGCGCACCACGCTGCTGCCGAGAGTCGCGCCGCTGCTGCGCGAGTATCCCGATATCAAGGTGGAGTTCGATGTCAGTTACGGGTTGCGCGACATCGTTGCGGACCGCTTCGATGCTGGCGTGCGCCTGGGCGATACCATCGACAAGGACATGATCGCCGTGCCCATAGGCCCCGAGCTGCGCATGGCTGCCGTGGCCGCGCCCGCCTACTTCGCAGCGAACCCGCCCCCAAAAACCCCTGCTGATCTGACCGCACACCGTTGCATCAACATGCGCTTTCCGACCCATGGCGGGCTGTATGTCTGGGAGTTCGAGCGTCGGGGCCGGCAGTTGAATGTGCGTGTCGATGGTCAGGTCACGCTCAACAGCACACCGCATATAGTCGTCGCGGCGCTGGAGGGGCTGGGTATTGCCTTCCTGCCGGAGGAAGAGTTCGCTCCACATATCGAGGAAGGCCGTCTGGTGCGCGTGCTGGAGGACTGGTGCGCGCCCTTCGCCGGCTATTACCTGTATTACCCCAGCCGCCGACAGCCCTCCCCGGCGTTTGCCCTGGTGCTTGAGGCGCTGCGCGAAACCGGCGTTAAGCGCTGATCAACCCGCCTGCCCAGGCCCGACCAGCTGACTGCTCAGGTAATCGAGAAAACAGGTGATACGCGATGCCAGTGCGGTGTTGCGGTAGTACACCGCGTGAATCGGCTGACGCACCTCGACGGTATCGCGCAGCAGCAGTTGCACCAGCGCGCCGTTGGCGCGGTCGGCATTGGTCATAAAGTCCGCCATGCAGACAATCCCTGCTCCGGCCAACGCCAGTTGGCGCAAAGTTTCGCCACTGGAAGCGCTTAGGCTTGGACTGATGCTCAACGAATCACCCAAAGGATGACGCAGCGGCCACTGATTAAGGCTCTCCGGTTGGGTAAAACCGAGCAGGCTGTGCCCGCTCAGTTCCTCGACACTTTTCGGCGTGCCCTGGGCCTTGAGATAGGTCGGGCTGGCGAGAATGCGCAGGCGATTACTGCCCAGCGGCCGCGCATGCAGGGTCGAATCGCGCAGCGGGCCGATGCGGATGGCGATATCGGTGCGCTGTTCCAGCAGGTCGATGATCTGGTCGCTGCTGTGCAGTTCCAGCTGAATATCCGGGTACTGCGCACGAAACCCCGCGATCAATGGCACCACCGCATGCAGCATAAAAGGCGCAGCGGCATTCACCCGCAAGCGTCCGGCGGGCTTCTGCCGCCGCAGCTTCATCTGCTCCTCGGCATCCTCCACCGCATCGAGAATCTTGCGCGCCTGAGCCAGAAAGGCCTGACCCTCCTCGGTCAGTTCCAGGCGGCGCGTGGTGCGGCGCAGCAGGGTGACATCGAGCTTGTCTTCCAGCCGGCTGAGGGCGCGGCTAACGCCAGAGGCGGTCTGCGTCAGCTGCTCGGCGGCGGCACTGATCGAACCGCTGTCCACCACGCGAACAAAGGCCTGTAGTTCATCCAGGGTCGTTTTCATTCGTGCATATTAGTCAAATATCTTGTGCTGAAAACCCTATTTTTACGCACGAGTGATCCGGGGAGACTGCACATCTCACAGTTTCCCTTGGAGTCCCTGCCATGCCCATTGCTCTATTGGCGCTTACACTCAGCGCCTTCGCCATTGGCACCACCGAGTTCGTTATCGTTGGTCTGCTACCCACCATCGCCACCGACCTTGGCGTCAGCCTGCCCTCCGCCGGCCTGCTGGTCAGCCTCTACGCCCTCGGCGTGGCCATCGGCGCGCCGCTGCTTACCGCACTCACCGGCAAGGTGCCGCGCAAGGCCCTGCTGCTCGGTTTGATGGTGCTGTTTACCGCCGGCAACCTGCTGGCCTGGCAAGCACCTGGTTATGAATCACTGGTGATCGCACGGATCATCACCGGCCTGGCCCACGGGGTGTTCTTCTCCATCGGCTCAACCATCGCTACCAGCCTGGTGTCCAAGGAAAAAGCCGCCAGCGCGATTGCCATCATGTTCACCGGCCTGACCGTGGCGCTGGTCACCGGCGTGCCGCTAGGCACCTTTATCGGCCAGCACTTCGGCTGGCGCGAAACCTTCCTCGCCGTATCCGCCCTGGGGGTGATCGCCTTTATCGGCAGCCTGCTGTATGTGCCGAAGAACATTCAGCACAACAAACCGGCTTCGGTGCTGCAGCAGCTGCAGGTGCTCAAGCAGCCGCGCCTGCTGTTGGTGTATGCGATGACCGCCATCGGCTACGGCGGCACCTTTATCGCCTTCACCTTTCTAGCGCCGATCCTGCAGGACCTCGCCGGCTTCAGCGCGGGCGCAGTCAGCCTGGTGTTGCTGGTGTATGGCGTGTCCGTGGCTTTCGGCAATATCTGGGGCGGCAAACTGGCAGATAAACGCGGGCCGATCAGCGCACTGAAAATCATCTTTCTGCTGCTCGCCGCCGTGCTGTTTATGCTCACCTTTACTGCCCACAACCCGTGGCTGGCGCTGCTGACCGTGCTGCTGTGGGGCGCGGTGGCCTTCGGCAACGTGCCGGGCCTGCAGGTGTATGTGGTGCGCCAGGCCGAACATCACACGCCGCACGCAGTCGATGTTGCCTCGGGTCTGAATATCGCCGCCTTCAACCTCGGCATCGCCGGCGGTGCCTGGGGTGGCGGCCTGATCGTCGCGCATCTGGGGCTGATCCACACCGCTTGGATCGGCGGCCTGGTGGTGCTGGTGGCCTACGCCCTGACCGTCTGGAGCGGCCATCTGGACCGCAAGAGCCCACTGCCAGAACCGAGCAGCGACAGCGCCGCATTCGTCGCTGGGCACTGATCCCACTCGGAGTCTAGAAGTCGACCTTGCCGCGCCCTGCCTTAATCGTGCCACGGATGCTCTTGCCTTCCAGGCGGCGCTTCTTCGAACCCAGGGTCGGCTTGGTCGGGCGGCGGGCTTTTTCGGTTTTAGCGGCGCTGCGAATCAGCTCGGCCAGACGCTCCAGCGCGTCGGCACGGTTCTGCTCCTGGGTGCGGTACTGCTGGGCCTTGATAACCACCACACCTTCGGCGGTGATGCGGCTGTCGCGCAATGCCAGCAGCCGCTCCTTGTAGAACGGCGACAAGCTGGAAGCCTGGATGTCGAAGCGCAGATGTATCGCGCTGGACACCTTATTGACGTTCTGCCCACCCGCACCCTGGGCGCGGATGGCGGTCAGCTCGATTTCAGCGTCAGGCAGATGAACGCTGTTGGAAATGATCAGCATGCTATGAGGAACCAAGAGTAACGATGGGGCACAGGATAACTCGCCCGTCTTATCAAATAGCGGATTTGCCTGGCATATGGAAAGAGGCAGCCCTGTAACCCGAATCGCAATCAAGCCATTGCCTGGCGTTTTCCTGGATTCAAGAACCGCTCAGCTGCTGCGCGAACATCTTGCGGAACGCCGTCGGCGAGGAGCCAACGCGCTGCTGGAACAGGCGGCGAAACGAGTTGCTGTCCTCATAACCAACCCTGGCGGTGATGCTTTCCAGGCTGAGCTGGGTCGTTTCCAGCAGATGCTTGGCCCTCTCCAGGCGTAATGCCTGCAGATAAGCCAACGGGGTGTAGCCCGTTGCCGCACGGAAACGCCGCTTGAAGTTGCGCTCACCAAAACCAAAAAGCGCCGCCAGCTCGGCAATCTGGATGGGCTGATCGAAACGATCCTCCATCCAGTTTTGCACCCGCAGGATTGCCTCGTCGCCGTGCTGCTTGGGCATCGACCAGAGCACATAGACCGACTGCTCAGTGCGCACATTGTCGATAAGCAGATAGCGACTGCAGTGCTGAGCTAGCTCAAGGGAGGCGAAACGACGGATCAGGTGTAACAGCAGGTCTATCGCCGCACTGGCTCCACCGCCGCTGATCAGGCGCTCGCTCTCGCACAGGATACGCCGCTCATCAAGCAACACCTGCGGATAGCGGCGGCGGAAGAAATCGGCAAAAGCCCAGTGAGTGGTGGCCTGCACGCCATTGAGCAAGCCTGCTTCGGCAAGCATAAAACTGGCCGTACACATCGCAGCGATAAAAGCGCCCTGCGCATGCTGCTGGCGCAACCAAGGGGCGTACTGCGCCAATGCCGGCAAGACCTCCCGCAGGCTGAAAAGAAAGCCTGGGATAACCACCAGATCGGTCTGTGTGATCTCGGCCAGCGACCTGTGCACCTGCAGCAACTGCCCAACCTGGCTTGCAACTGGCTGACCATCAATAGAGGCGACAACCACTTGAAAAGGTTGCTCGCCGCCTTCGGCAAAGCGATTGGCAGCGTCCAGCAACTCCAGCACCAGACTGGCGCTAGCAAGCGAGCACTTATCGGCAAGCAGAAGCGTTACATGCATACAGGGCTCCCTTGCACTTTTCGCATGAAATAAGTCATTTCTGCATCTACCTTAGCGCAAAGTTGCTCACTAGAGTGCGCCCTCTCTCTCGCAGGTGCCTGTTTATGAATCTCTGGTTTCGTCTTATATGGATGCTACTGCACCGCCCCTGGCGACGCCCGGTGCCAGGCCTGGCTACCACGGTTATCAAGTTACGGGTATGGCCACTGGACCTCGACTTCAACCGGCATGTCACCAACGGCCGTTATTTCACCCTGGCAGATGTCGGGCGCATGGATTATGTGCTGCGCAGCGGGGCCTTCCGGGTTGCCCTGCGCCACCGGGCGCTGCCTATCGTTGGCGACGTTTGGGGCAAGTTCCGCCGTGAACTGAGGCTGTTTGAAGCCTTCGAAATCCACACCCGCATGCTGGGTTGGGATAACAAGTGGAGTTTTGTCGAACACCGCTTCGTCAAGGATGGTCGCGTGCTCGGCGTGGTCATCATGCGCGGCCTGTTCCGTGGCCCAAAGGGCAACGTCTCCCCCGCCGAATTCGCCAGTGAGCTCGGCCTGGCAGAGCAATCCCCGCAACTGCCAGCCTGGCTGACCGACTGGTCGGCAAGCTGCGACCAACTAAGCGCTCAACTGCGCGGGGAAGAACTGCAAGGGGCTGGATGATCAGCCTCCACTGGGGGCGGATGGCGGTCATTTGGAGGGGGCTTAGCCAGAGCTGGCGGTGGTGTTTGGCAGGTGTCGGCCAGGAGCGGACCTTCGGATGAGCCTACGAAACCCGAGGCGATTCACAGCTCTGCTGCGCCTGTACATCGAAGAGCTTGAAATCAAGACTCGTGCACAAGTGCACTCGCTGCTGTTCTGAAGAGGCTGCCTAGGCAATTCGGCATTACCCGCGTTATGTCTTAAGATGGCCGGCTGCCGAAAGAACCGTCATGGCCGTAGCCATGAAGGGCTTTCATTCTTTACAGACAAGTGTGGTGAAGATGAACAAGCCTTTCATTTCGCTGTGCCCTGAAATTACTCGGGCACACGCGCTGAAGCTGATGGACTGGTTGGAGGATGAGCGCGTCACCTGCTACCTGAGCGATTCGCGTCATACCTCCCGCTTCATCGAGCAAGCCATCGATCGTACTCAGTTACCGATCCTGACCCATCTATTCAACCGGGGTGGCCGATTCTTCATGGCCTATGACCGACATGACGCTCCGGTGGGCTTTGTCCGCCTTATCAAGACCTGCGCAAATTGCGAAATAGTCCTGGTCATCGGAGACAGCGACAAATGGGGCCGCAACCTTGGCGCCAGCACCCTCCGCGAAGGCATGAAACTGGCGTTTCTCGACATGCGGGCCGAAAAGCTCATCGCCAAGATCCACCCGGATAACGTGCGCTCGCTAAAAGCCTTTCTGCGCAGCGGCTTCCTGCTTGAGAGCGAATCGCCTGCATTTAAGTCATTTTCCATGACGGCAGGGCGCTATCTCCAGCTCTTGCGCGAAGGTGCCGTTGGCGACTCCGGCAGGATCTACATCACTGAAATCGACAAAAACAGGCTCGAAAGTCTGATCGCGCTCGAGCAAGGCCCGGCCATTGTTGAACTCGAACATGAGCTTGAACGAGCCATTGTCGTCAAGCCACAGCAGGTCGCGTGTAATGTCGTCACGATGAACTCTAGGGCCTTGCTGCAGCTGGACGAAGAAGAGATCGAAGTGGTTTTGGTCTACCCGGAAGACGCAGACACCAATGCAGGGAAACATTCCGTTTGTTCCGACATCGGAGCTGCCATCCTGGGCTATCAGGAAGGGGACACAATCGATTGGCGAATTTCTGATCGGACCCGCAGGATTGCGATCAGGAAAGTGCTTTACCAGCCTGAGGCAGCGGGCCATTTCCAACTATGATTGTGTCTTTAGTTTAGTGTTCGTCCATTAGACGCGAGGATTCTCCAAAGGGCGTAACCTCGCTTTCCGTGTCTGATGCGGACTGCTGACTTGGCTAGAAACTAAGACGCAAGCTTTAGCATCAGGAGGCCACTTGAATCGCCCCAGCCTACCTAAACACGTCTGAGTGGCTTCATTGACCAAAAGCAGTCCTGCATGACTGCCTACCATCAACCAGAAGCACTCATTCAGCAATGGCTGCTTCCACTCCCTCGCGGAGACTAAAACCCCTGCTAATAAGCCATCGCTACAGCCACATCAGACAAATCACAACCAGCATTAAAGTGCCGAACTAAAACAAGAAAGACCCTACTTCAAGATTTATATTGCCGATTAAGCCACCATGATCTAGCGTTATCAGCATCTTAATGCCGATTGAGGTTGCGCCATGTACAGCGCGCTGACCATACAAACCTACGTAAACGGGCAATGGCACGATGCCCTTGATTTGAGCTTTGCGGATGCGCAACAGGTTGCGGGTACGCGCTGTACGACTTCGTACTGCATGGAATACCTGCATGCCTTTTATGACCGGACGGAAAACATCTTCGAATATGCCGTCAGCGTCAACTTGCCAGTCAACTGGAGCTCTGACGATAGCAAAGGCTTTCCAGCCTTCGTTTACGACATCATTCCGGCTGGGCATGCAAGGAAGTCGCTGCTCAAGCGTTTCAATGATGAGAAGCCTGAGGGGATGGATACTGATCTGTTCTTGTTGGCTAGATGCACGCCCTCGCCTATCGGCAATCTGCGTGTGAAAGAGTCTGTTGAAGCACTTGAGGACTCGGGAGCCGAGGCCTTTGCTCGCCAGGAAGTTGTTGCGCGCACCAATGATTTTCTTGAGTACGCTTACGAGGCTGGCGCAGCCCTAGGCGGTGCGACAGGCGCACAGGGTGAAGCCCCCAAGCTATTACTGGCAGAGGGCCGAGACGGACAGTTTTATGCGGACGCCATGCTCAATGATTCGCTCGTGCAATCGCACTGGTTGGTCAAGTTCGCCCGGAACAAGGTGACTGAGAACGACAAGAACATTCTGCGCGCCGAATATCAGTACTACAAAGCGGTATCGGGCCTAGGTTTGAACACCGTTGCCACCAATGGTTTGAGCCTGGAAGAAGCTGAAAAACCCAGCCTTTGGATGCCACGTTTTGACCGCAGCGTGGACGGCGAGCACGTCGAGCGCATCGCGCTTGAGTCGGTCTATTCCTTACTGGGGAACACCGAGCCCGGGTCGAAGCTCAGGCATGAAGCTGTGCTGGCGAAGCTGATTGAGCTGTGGTGCACAAGCGGACAAGCCGATGAGGTTCCGGAGCTGATCTTTGAGTACATCCGTCGCGACCTGCTCAATCGAATCCTTGGCAACAGTGACAATCACGGTCGCAACACATCCATTTTCCGCTACCGGGAAAAGTTTGATCTGGCCCCGATCTATGACCTGGCCCCGATGGTTCTGGATGCCGAGACGGTAACCAGGGCGACGAAATGGCAAGCCGAAAAGAAAGGCAGCCCGAAGTGGCGTGATATCTGCGCCTGTTTCCCGCAGTGGTATGCCCCGGATGATCTGTACGAGCGTATCCGTGATGCCGCCAAAGAATTCAGGGCGCTGCCGGATTTACTCGTCGATATGCCGTTGGATATTCGCCAATCAAATGCGCTGCCCGTGAACGATCTGGACAGGCACCTTGGGTATTGGGAGCTGCAATGAAAACCATGAGCGGAGAACTGCGCAAGCAACTGATCGACGAGATCATTCAACTACACACTGAGGGTGAATTAACCCTCGGCATGGCTATCCGTAGGCTGCGCTTGGAGGTCACAGGTTTTGATCAGGAAACCTTTGCCCACATGTGCGGCATGTCCACTCGAGCGCTGTATCAGCTGGAAACGGACAAAGGTAATCCGACCTTGAGCACCGTCGATTCGATATTGCGCAAATTTGGCCTGCGGATGGGCCTTATGACGGCCATTGCACCCAGCAAAAGACCATCGCTAGTGGCTGCGCTGCCCTCAAACAGAGGGCGCGTTATTGCGGTTAAACGCAATGGCGTACCCGAAGTTGTTAAGCATGGGGACGGCAACCTTAAGGCCGCCCACCCCATCTCGAGGGGAGCAAAGCCTAAAGGGGCCGCTGGGAACAGACCTGCAGTTGGCAAGTCGCACCAAGTTGCCAAAGAGAAGATCCCAGAGGACGAGGGTTCAAGCAGCCAGGGCAATTTTAGTCAGTAGTGCGAGTAGAGCCATCGAGAGGCCGCACATGCCGAAGGCCGTGGCTAACAGCCACGGCCTCAAGCTGCCTGCACTACAGGCGGAAGCGGCTAACCAGGGTTTGCAGCTGATTGCCCAGGCGCGCCAGCTCGGCGCTGGAGGCGGCGGTTTCGTCGCTGGCGGTGGCAGTCTGCTCAGAGATATCGCGCACGCTGAGGATGCTGCGGCTGATTTCCTCGGCCACCGCACTCTGCTCCTCGGCGGCTGCGGCGATCTGCTGGTTCATCGACTGAATATTGGACACCGCGTGGGTAATGTTGCCCAGTGAATCGCCGGCCTTGCGCGTCAGTTCGACGCTACTGTCGGTAAGGCTACAGCTGTTGCGCATGGCCGCGGCCACCTGCTTGGTACCGTTCTGCAGGCCGGCGATCAGCGCCTCGATCTCTTCGGTAGATTTCTGCGTGCGCTGGGCCAGGCCGCGCACCTCATCGGCGACCACGGCAAAACCGCGCCCGGCCTCGCCAGCGCGCGCAGCCTCAATAGCCGCATTGAGCGCCAGCAGATTGGTCTGCTCGGCCACCGCCTTGATCACGTCCATCACGCTGCCAATCTTGTTGCTCTCCTGCTGTAGGCCATTCATTGCCTCACTGGAGCGGCTGACCTCGGCGGCCAGGCGTTCGATCTGGGCGATCACCTCGCCCACCACCTGGTCGCCCAGGCGCGCCTGACCGTCCGCTTCGTTGGCGGCCTGGGAAGCCTGTTCGGCGTTGCGCGCCACCTCCTGAACGGTGGCCGACATCTCATGCATGGCGGTGGCCACTTGGTCGGTCTCGCTTTTCTGGCTATTAGCACCGGCGCTGGTCTGTTCGGTCACTGCGGACAGTTCCTCGGCAGCGCTGGCGATCTGCGCCACGCCATCACGGATGCCACCAATCAACTCGCGCAGGGTCGTGGCCATATGCTGGATACCTTGCTGCAGCTGGCCCATCTCATCGCGACGGTCGACCCGCACTCTGGCGGTCAGGTCACCATCGGCGATGCGCTGCACCGCGCTCAGGGTGTCCTGCAACGGACGGGTGATCTGCCGGGTGATAAGCCAAGCGGCCAACACGCCGAAGAGCATCGCCAGCAGCGTGGCGGCGATCTGCAGGCTGCGCGCCTGGTCGCTCTCGATGGCCAAGCGGTCCATTTGGAACTGGTACAGCGCCTCGCTGATGCGCACGATCTCGCCCTGCTGGGCGGTCATTTCCTGACGGGTGCGGGCAATATCGCCGGTGGCCAGCTTGAACGCTTGCAGCGTCTCCTGATACTGACCCAAGGCTGTGGCGATGCGGCGTACTGCATCCTGCTGGGCAGCGCCGAAGGCCTGCTCCAACGGCCCTAGGCTGGCACGGGCGGCGGCAAGATGCTCGACCAGCGCCTGCTCGGTTTGCGCATCAGGGGCGCTGTCGTAACGCTCAAGCAGGTAGCGCAGGCGCAGCAGCTCGCTTTGGGTACGGGTCAGCGCCTGCAACTGGGCAAAACGACCGCCGTCGTATTCCGGCAGCAACTCCACGCTGCGCTCCATCGCGCCCAGCAGCTCGCCGAGCTGTTGCGTCTCGCCGGCCACTTTGCCCCGCGCAGCATCAGCCGCCGTGTAGGCGGCGCGCATGCCGCTCAGCGAGCGCTGGTAATCCTGGTTGTAACGGTCCTGCTCTTGCAACAGCTTGACGTTGACCGGATTGGTAAAGCTGCCGAGCAGCTTCTTCTGCTGTTGCAAATAGATATCGAGGTTGCTCAGCACGCGATCACTGCTTGCGGCATCACCCTTGGCCAGCATGAACTGCAGGCGGGCAATACGCAGATTGGTCAGGGTGGTGTTGAGCTGGGTGATATCGCTCATCCAGGTGCTGCGCTGGATAACGCTGCCCAGGCCGTTCCAGGCGACCCAGGCCAGGGCAAGAGTCAGCGCCAGCACCAGACCGAAGCCGAGGGCCAGCTTGCGGGTAACGCTAAGGTTGGCAAACCAGGTGTTCATAAAAATTCTCCAACTGTCGTTAAGACAGGCAGTTCAGGTTTCGCTGGAGAATTGTTTTTGTTGAAGCCAGCACAAGGCCTGTGCTGACGCACTAACACGGGATTTCGGCACACTTTTACGGTGTTTACTGCGGTTGGCTCACGTTTACGGCCCGCTGGCTTGCTCATACCGACGCCGGATGCGCTCCAGCTCGCCCGACTGGCGCAGCTGCTCCAGAGCGCTGCTCCAGGCGGCAATTACTTCGTCGTCACTGTCGAGGCTGAAAGCGATATACAGCGATGCACGATAGATCTCGATTGGAACCTGCCGCAGCGTGCCGGGAGCGATGTTTAACTGTCGGCTGTAGTGAGCCACCCCCGCACCGGTGTCGCCGATGATGATGTCGGTGCGCCCAGCCAGCAGCATGAGGTAGAGCTGCTGGCTCGCGTTCGCACTTCTGTCGAGATTTTTGAAGCCTAGCGACTGCAGCATTTTGGGCACCAGGCCGGCATGTCGCGTAGTTATTTTTCTGGCGTGCAGCAGTTGTTCCAGAGAGGTCACCGGCTGCGGCGCATTAGCCAGCTGATAGGGGTAAATGGACTCCTCTACGATCGGCCCGACCCACTTGTACAACGGCTCGCGCTCCGCCGTGCGGAAGATGGAATACATGATGGTCTTTGGCCGGCTCTGCAATACGTGGGTGGCTCGCATACTGGGCAACAGCACCATCTCAAAGTCATCCCCGGTCAACGCCATGATGGCCCGAACGACTTCAGTGGCAAGGCCGGTGAGCTGATTGTTCTCCTGGTAGTTGTATGGCGCCCACTCTTCAGTCACTACCTGATACGGCTCGGCACGGGCAAAGGTGCCGATCAGGAGACAGAACAGAACAACAGTGCGTATCGAAAGTTTCACATGCTCTGCCTGATGGGTCGCGCTGTACCCAAGGAGAAGTCTGATTGAGGAGCAAGAAAAGCACAGATACTGACACGCGTCTAACACCTGAAGCTGTCCTACTGAGCGTGGGACCGATACTGCAGCACAGGGTTACATGTTGAATATGCCCCATCTCAGCCACCTTCATCTGATCCGTTTTTTATTTGAAAACCTGACTCTGTTATCCAAACAGCTGCGCTCGCATCATTCGCCTCGCCTGATAAAGCCCGGCGAGGCCGGCAGGCCGATTCATCTCACCGTAACTTGCGGCCCCAGTGCTGACAAAAAACGATCAATCAATAATCTGGACTGTCGGTTACTAAACGGTGGGAGTGCTGGACTTATGGTTGCCTAACAGGCGCTCTTCGGCTGTCAGCATCCAATCCCCCTCCCCATTCAAACGATGTGAGAACTCTACTACCGCAACCAAAGCTCGTGGACCATGAACCCCTTCGGAGCCAGCACAGAAATTGTCGAAACGCTCTTCAATTCGCTTAGTTAAATCCTGCGCAGTTAATCTACGAGTGTGGAGGAACAGTACCCAGAACTCTTCGGGACGCTTGCGGCTAACAAAATCTGAGCTGCGCACACCGTCCTGAATCAGCCGTCCAAACCGAATGCTCAGTGCATTCATGACTAACTCACCATACTGCGCGTGGAACGAGTGGAAATTTTCAATGCGGATGCACGCCAAAGTGGCTTGAACCGAGCCACATCGACAGCGATGGAACGCCTTGGCCAGTTCATAGAGCCAGTCGCTATGTGACATCAGCGCCCCCTCATCGATGCTGGACACAATAGTGAGGGCTTTCTGTTGTGAGAAAAGCTGTTGAGCCAAGCGATAGCTTGCCGAGCCGACGACTATTGGGTAGACCACGAGCATTGGCATGCACGCCCATACCACACAGCTCGGTGTTTCCGTGGTGATGGAAAAACCGAATACAACACCTCCTGCCAATATACCCAGTGCATTCGCTAAGAGTCCTTGCAGCATGAAGAGGTTGCCTTTAGCAACAACGCAGTTCATGGCAGCCATCGCTATAAGCAGTAGCGAGGGGAGTACGCTGAACTGCATGACAACCACCCAAAACCCGGCAAATACACAATCAAGGTGAAGATTCCTGAGTTCCGCTCGATAAACCGACGCTGCGCGAATGGCTAACTGATATGCGATAAGCGGCCAAATGAAGCCGTTAACCAGCATCAACCCCCAAAGCGCCCAGGTACCTGGGTAATTAGCTGTTACCACAAAAAGGAAGCTCAACCCGCAGCCCAAGATGCGGGGTTGGCGGACACGTTTAGCAAAGGCAATGCCGGCTGCTGGCGTTCGATCAATAGTCATAGAACCGTCTACAACGACAACAAAACAGCTGCCGATGAAATCCGAATGGGAAGAGGGAAATGGCGTTGTACAAAGTGGATCAGGTTCGGCTACAGATTCTGCACTGCGGCCCATGGCATATACCGGCAGGCTGTCAGATGCTGGAGGGGCGGAAAGTCTGCAGGTTGAGCACGCAGCTGAATGAGCGCGCAACAAACACGACGCTCCGCCTCACGTTCCGATTCCTGGTTCATATACGTGATAATTTGCCGAGCGTTATCCCCGGCGCTTTCAAAGCGGAAATCAAACGATTCATTAAAATACGATCGTATTCTATTGCAGGCCAACACAATGAGTAAACGCCCAGTTATAGACAGAGATCAGGTTCTGAACGCAGCAGAATCTATTGTCATGACGCGAGGTGTCGCGGCCCTGACTATTGGCGAAGTTGCCAAGGCAGCAGCCATCACCAAGGGCGGTGTACAGTCTTGTTTTGGCACCAAGGATGGACTGATAGAAGCGATGGTCACCCGCTGGAAAAACCAGTACGAAATGCTCGTGCGGTCAAACCTCGGTGCCGACACCAGCGCGCTCGGACAACTGGCTACGCAGGTCAAACTCATCTCAGTACCGAATCCCGAACTCAGCAAACGTGCTGCCGCCATCATGGCCGCCATGTTTAGCCAAGAGAGCCTCCGAAAGGAGTCGAATGATTGGTACAGATCGCAAATGCTGGGGCAGGACTTTCATTCCGAGTCAGGGAGGAGCGCACGCTTAGCATTCCTAGCCGCTACAGGTGCGTTTTTCTTGCGCTCGTTTGACATCATGGAAATTTCTGAGAGCGAGTGGGAGGACTTGTTCAGAGATATTCATGGCCTGCTACCGGATGATTCAAAGGACCAATAAGCGGAAAGGGGGATAGATTTAGTTATTTGGCAAATAATCTGCTTTAGGCCGATAACCACTCGATACAACACTCCGCCCCTCCAACCCCTTCCATCTAAATTAAACCTATCCAGTTTTCAGTGGATGGATTTCCATTCAAACCAATCTGAAGGTCGTGCATGGCCTTCTAACTCTCCTGCGCATATCCCAACTCAACCCGGTTGCGCCCTGCCATCTTGCCTCGGTATAGCGCGGCATCCGCCTGCTGCAAAAACTCGTCGAACGCCTGCGCGCTGGTGAGCTGATCCGAGACTCCAATGGTTGCGGTGCAGCGGATTAACTGGCTGTTGCTGGTGCCAGGTACTTCGCTGTATTCAATTGCCGTCCGTGTGCGCTCTGCCAGTTGCACGGCACCAACGCTGTCGGTATCCAGGGCGATAATCACGAACTCCTCGCCGCCCAGCCTGCAGACCAGATCGCCCTGCCGGGCGGTGGCCTTGAGGACTTCGGCAACGTGGCAAAGGACAAGATCGCCGACGTTGTGGCCATGGGTGTCATTAATACGTTTGAAGTGGTCGATGTCGACGATCAGCAGGTACGCGGGCCCGGCAGTGCGTGAGCGAAAGTGCGCTTCCATTGCATCCATCAGCCCACGCCGGTTCAACAGCCTGGTGAGCGGATCATGTGCGGCCAAGGTACGCAGTTCATCCGTAAGGCGGCGCAGCACCAGCCAAATCGCGCAAGGTGGTAGTACGGTCGCCAGGAACGACATGTAGATATAAAAGACCTTCTGGAAGCTGCTGCTCATATCGAGCGCCGCCATTCCGCCATCGATAATCAACACAAACTTCGCGGCATTGAGGATGCAGATGCCGCCGATCAGCACGGCAAACACGATCATTTCAACGTTCAGGTCCCTGGCAAAACTTCGCCTGCCATAGAGCACTGCCGCTGTCATGCCCAGAAAGAGCAAAGCGCACAAGGCCGCCAATAATGCATGACGGGCCGCGTCCCCGAGCAACAATTGCACCAGTACCTGCGCCACCGAGTAGATAAGAGCCAATACGAGCAGTGGGCGCAAAACAGGGGTTGTCCGATCAAAAAAGCGCATGGCGCCCAAGACATACGCAACAGGAGCGCTGAGGGTCAGCGTATGGTTGACGACACTCATGAACCCCCAACTCGAGGGGCCGCTGAGCAATTGAAGAATATATGCAAGTCCAAGCAGAAGATTGCCGAGTGCCAAAACCTCCATGCCCATCTTCTTGCCATTCAGCCGGGTGCTGATCAGCAGGAACATCACGCAAAAGCAGAGTAAGTGCACGCAGAGCATGCCAAGGATAACGATGGTGGTCATAGGCGTCGCGTATATAGAAAAATCGCAATAACGGAGAAACACAAAGGGGTAGCAAAAGCGCACGCTTGCTGGGATCCCTCAGTACTCCCTAGATGTTTGGTATGGCTATTTAACACTAGTGCTGGTGCTTGCCATAGCCACAGTAGTTTTGGTCCTCAGCCTGATGTTTCAAAGCGACAGGCTTGTGTCAGTAGCGTAACGACTGAGGCAGCACAGGCTCATAGCCAGTATCCGCGCTGCCCCCAAAGCTCTGATAATGACTCGCCACCATTACCACTGCCCTGACTATCTGATCCGCTTTTTATTTGAAAACCTGAGTCTGTTATCCAAACAGCTGCGCTCGCATCATTCGCCTCGCCTGATAAAGCCCGACGAGGCCCGTAATGAGCGAACGTATTCCCGCGCAGATCATCGAGACCATCGACCCGCGCCAGCCTATCCGCCTGACGCCTTCCCAGGCCGGCGGACCGATCCATACCCGCAGTTTTAGCGGGCGTTTTCGCAATCTGCGCCTGTACGGTGCCGGCTTGCTGTTTCTGATCTTCTTCGGCACCGCCTGGCTGGACTGGGACGGTCGCCAGGCGGTGCTGTGGAACCTCGCCGAGCATCGCTATTACATCTTCGGCGCGACCTTCTGGCCGCAGGATTTCACCCTGCTCTCGGCACTACTGATCATTGCGGCCTTTGGCCTGTTTACCATCACCGTGGTGGCTGGGCGGGTGTGGTGTGGCTACACCTGCCCGCAAAGCGTGTGGACCTGGGTGTTTATGTGGGCCGAAAAAATCACCGAGGGCGAGCGCAACCAGCGAATCAAGCTAGATGCAGCGCCCTGGTCGCTAAACAAACTGCTGCGGCGCAGTGCCAAGCATGGGATCTGGCTCGCAGTCAGCCTGCTTACGGCGCTGACCTTTATTGGGTACTTCACGCCGATCCGCACACTTTCCAGCGACCTGCTGCGCCTGCAACTGGACGGCGGCACGCTGGTGTGGGTGCTGTTCTTTATGGCCGCCACCTACCTCAACGCCGGCTGGCTGCGCGAGAAGGTCTGCGTGCATATGTGCCCCTACTCGCGCTTTCAGAGTGCGATGTTCGACGATGACACCCTGCTGGTGGCCTACGATGCCAAGCGTGGCGAAGGCCGTGGCCCGCGCAAAAAAGACAGCAACCACAAGGCCGATGGCCTGGGCGATTGCATCGACTGTTATATGTGCGTGCAGGTATGCCCCACCGGTATCGATATTCGCGATGGTTTGCAGATCGACTGCATCAGCTGTGGCGCCTGCATCGATGCCTGCGACTCGGTGATGGACAAGATGGGCTATGCCCGAGGCCTGGTCGGCTATCACTCCGAGCGTGAACTACAAGGTGGCAAAACCCACTGGCTGCGGCCACGGCTGATCGGCTATGGCATCGCCCTGGTGTTGATGCTCGCCGCCTTTGCATGGGCCTTGAGCGCGCGCTCGATGCTGTCCATCGACTCAGCCAAGGACCGCAGCATGTTCCGCGAGAACCAGCTGGGGCAGATCGAGAACACCTACCTGCTCAAGGTGATCAATAAGACCCAGCAGCCGCAGCGCTATGGCCTGGCGCTGGCCGACAGCCCCGGCCTGCGCCTGGACGCACCGCAGCAGTTGCAGCTGAATCCTGGGGAAATTCTCGATGTACCGGTGACTGTGGTGCTGGAAAGCGAACAGGCCGAGGCCAGCGCCCTGCCCGTGCGCTTCGCGATCCATAACCTGGACAATGCCAGCGAGCAGGCGCAGACACAGAGCACCTTTCTCTCACCGCGCGGGCGCTGACAGTCGCATGGCAAAGCAACTCCCCGTAGAGTGCGGTCATCTACTGGCCGCCCCTACGGACACGATGAAACGTTACGAGAAATTCGCCGACCAGATTGCCGAGCTGATCCGCACGGGCATGCTCGCCCCAGGCGAAAAGGTGCCCTCGGTGCGCCACGCCAGCCGCACCTATGGGGTCAGCCCGTCCACGGTGTTCCAGGCCTATTACCTGCTGGAAGACCGTGGCCTGATCCAGGCCCGCGCCCGCTCCGGCTACTTCGTCCGCGAGCTGGCGCGGCA
>DASRUM010000233.1:0-12877 GCA_035655415.1 Pseudomonas sp. | reverse complement strand
CAATCAGGCAACTTTTGCACAACAATATTTTGCAAATGCGAATCTTTGACAGGCCTGTGCGCGAGGTCTAATGTGCCCCTCTTGCCTATTCCCAGGCTATCCAACCGCCTTGCCAAGGAACCGGAATATGTTGCTCCGCCGTATGCTGATCATGCTCGGCGCAGTACTCGTCGTGGTACTCGCCCTCGCCGCCTACAAAGGCTTCTCCATCTACCAACAAGTGCAGATGTTCTCGGCGCCGCAGCCGGCTATCAGCGTTGATGCCGCAACAGCAGAAGAACACCCGTGGCAGGGTCGCCTGCCAGCCATCGGTACGCTCAAGGCCTTTCAGGGCGTTGACCTGACCGTGGAGGTCGGCGGCACCGTGCAACAGGTGCTGTTCCGCTCCGGCGAGCAGGTCACCCTGCAACAACCGCTGATCCAGATGGATAGCGATGTCGAACAGGCCAGCCTGGGCACTGCGCAGGCCGAACTGGGCCTGGCCCGTGTGGAGTACGAGCGCGGTCGTAGCCTGGTCAATCGCCAGAGCATCTCGAAAAGCGAGTTCGACCGCCTCTCCGCCAGCCTGCAAAAAGCCAACGCCAGCGTTGCCCAGTTGCAAGCGCAACTGGCGAAGAAGCGCATCCTTGCGCCGTTTGCCGGCACCATCGGCATCCGCCAGATCGATGTCGGTGACTACCTGTCCTCAGGCACCACCATCGCCACCCTGCAGGACCTGAGCAAGCTCTACGTCGATTTCTTCCTGCCAGAACAGGCAGTGCCCAAACTGGCTGTCGGCGAGCGCGTGCGCTTCAGTGTGGCGGCGTACCCGAACGAGGTGTTCGAGGGCGAAATCGCCGCAATCAACCCCAAGGTCGAAGACGCCACCCGCAACGTGCAGGTGCGCGCCATGCTGGTCAACCCGGACAACAAATTGCTGCCCGGGATGTTCGCCAACCTGGAAGTGCTGTTGCCCGGCGAACAGACCCTGATTGTCGTCCCGGAAACCGCCATCACCTACACCCTTTATGGCAACTCGGTGTACGTGATCGGCGAGAAAAAAGCTGAAGACGGCCAGGTGGTCAAAGACGACAAAGACCAGGCTGAGCTGGTGGTCGAGCGCCGCTTTGTCGAAACCGGCGAGCGCCGCGAAGGCCAGGTGGTGATTCTCAAAGGCCTGCAGGCCGGTGAGCAAGTGGTGTCCGCCGGCCAGCTGAAGCTGGATAACGGCGCCCACGTCAGCATCGCCAATGCCAATGTCGAGGCCAAGCCGAACGCCGAGTAATCGAGCACGGCTCAAAGGAACTTATTTATGGCTTTTACTGATCCCTTTATACGTCGCCCGGTATTAGCGACCGTGGTCAGCCTGCTGATAATCCTGCTTGGCTTCCAGGCATTCAGCAAGCTGACCATCCGCCAGTACCCGCAGATGGAAAACGCCCTGATCACGGTGACCACGGCTTACCCGGGGGCCAATGCCGAGACCATTCAGGGCTATATCACCCAGCCGCTGCAGCAGAGCTTGGCCAGCGCCGACGGTATTGACTACATGACCTCGGTGAGCCGGCAGAACGTGTCGATCATCTCGATTTATGCGCGTATCGGTGCCAATAGCGACCGCTTGTTCACCGAACTGCTGGCCAAGGCCAACGAGGTGAAGAACCAGCTGCCGCAGGACGCCGAAGACCCGGTACTGAGCAAGGAAGCCGCCGACTCCACAGCGCTGATGTACATCAGTTTCTTCAGCGACGAGCTGAGCAATCCGCAGATCACCGACTACCTGTCGCGGGTCATCCAGCCCAAGCTGGCCACCCTGCCCGGCATGGCCGAGGCCGAGATTCTCGGCAATCAGGTGTTTGCCATGCGCCTATGGCTCGACCCGGTGAAGATGGCCGCCTACGGCGTGACCGCCAGCGATGTGAATGACGCCGTGCGCAAGTACAACTTCCTCGCTGCAGCCGGCGAAGTGAAAGGCGAGTACGTGGTCACCAGCATCAACGCCGAAACCGACCTGAAATCGGCCGAGGCCTTTGCCGCCATCCCGTTGAAGACCGTGGGCGACAGCCGCGTGCTGATCCGTGATGTGGCGCGGGTGGAAATGGGCGCGGAAAGCTATGACTCAATCAGCTCCTTCGATGGCACCCCCTCGGTGTACATCGCCATCAAGGGCACACCTGGGGCCAACCCGCTGGACGTGATCAAGGAAGTGCGCAAGGTCTTGCCGGACCTGGAAGCGCAGCTGCCACCCAACCTGAAAGTCTCCATCGCCTATGACGCCACGCTGTTTATCCAGGCCTCGATTGATGAGGTGGTGAAGACCCTGTTCGAAGCCGTATTGATCGTCATCGTGGTGGTGTTCCTGTTCCTCGGTGCGTTCCGCTCGGTGCTGATCCCGGTGATCACCATTCCGTTGTCGATGATCGGCGTGATGTTCTTTATGCAGCTGATGGGCTACTCGATCAACCTGCTGACCCTGCTGGCCATGGTCCTGGCTATCGGCCTGGTGGTGGACGACGCCATCGTGGTGGTGGAGAACATCCACCGGCATATCGAGGAAGGCAAAACGCCGTTCGATGCGGCCATCGAAGGCGCGCGGGAGATTGCCGTACCGGTGGTGTCGATGACCATCACCCTGGCGGCGGTGTACGCGCCTATCGGCTTCCTCGAAGGCCTTACGGGCGCGCTGTTCAAGGAATTCGCCCTTACCCTGGCCGGCGCGGTGATCATCTCTGGCATCGTCGCCCTGACTCTGTCGCCGATGATGTGCGCCAAGCTGCTGCGTCATGAAGAGAACCCATCGGGCCTGGCGCACAAGCTCGATCAGATCTTCGACAGCCTCAAGCAGCGCTACCAGCGCGCCCTGCACGGCACCCTGGATACCCGCCCGGTGGTGCTGGTGTTTGCGGTGATCGTTATGTGCCTGATCCCGGTGCTGCTCAAATTCACCAAAAGCGAACTGGCCCCGGAAGAAGATCAGGGCATCATCTTTATGATGGCCAGCGCGCCGCAACCGACCAACCTGGAGTACCTGAACAAGTACACCGACGAGTTCGTGACCATCTTCAAGGAGTTCCCTGAGTACTACTCCTCGTTCCAGATCAACGGCTTTAACGGTGTGCAATCGGGTATCGGCGGCTTTCTGATGACGCCGTGGAACGAGCGCGAACGCACCCAGATGGAGATTCTGCCGGAGGTACAAGCACGCCTGTCGCAAATCGCCGGCCTGCAGATCTTCGGCTTCAACCTACCGTCTTTGCCGGGCACAGGCGAGGGTCTGCCGTTCCAGTTCGTGATCAACACACCCAACGATTACCAGTCGCTGCTGCAGGTGACCGAACGGGTCAAACAACGCGCAGTGGAGTCCGGAAAGTTCGCTTTCCTCGACGTCGACCTGGCCTTCGACAAGCCGGAAGTGGTGGTGGAAATCGACCGCGAAAAAGCCGCACAGATGGGCGTGTCGATGGAAGACCTCGGTCTGACCCTGGCCAGCCTGCTTGGCGAGGGTGAGATCAACCGTTTCACCATCGACGGACGCAGCTATAAGGTGATTGCTCAGGTCGAGCGCGCCTACCGCGATAACCCGGGCTGGTTGAGTAGCTATTACGTGAAGAGCGAAAGCGGCGCGATGCTGGCCCTGTCGACGCTGGTCAAGGTCAGCGACCGCGCACGGCCGACCCAGCTCAACCAGTTCCAGCAGCTCAACTCGGCGATTATCCAAGGCGTACCGATCGTCAGCATGGGTGAGGCCATCGAGACGGTGACGCAGATCATGCAGGAAGAAGCCCCGGCCGGTTACGCCTACGACTTCGCCGGCGCATCACGCCAGTTGGTACAGGAAGGCAGCGCGCTGTACGTGACCTTCGGCCTGGCGCTGGCGCTGATCTTCCTGGTACTGGCGGCACAGTTCGAAAGCTTCCGCGACCCGCTGGTGATCATGGTCACGGTGCCGCTGTCGATCTGCGGCGCGCTGATTCCGCTGTTCCTCGGCCTGTCGAGCATGAACATCTACACCCAGGTGGGCTTGGTAACGCTGATCGGCCTGATCACCAAGCACGGCATCCTGATCGTCGAGTTCGCCAACCAGCTGCGCCGCGAGAAAGGCCTGTCGCGTCGTGAGGCCGTCGAAGAAGCGGCAGCGATTCGCCTGCGTCCGGTGCTGATGACCACCGCTGCGATGGTCTTCGGCATGGTGCCGTTGATTCTGGCAACCGGCGCCGGTGCGGTCAGCCGCTTCGACATCGGCCTGGTGATCGCCACCGGTATGTCGATCGGTACGCTGTTTACTCTGTTCGTCCTGCCGTGCGTCTACAGCCTGCTGGCGCAACCCGATGCACCACCGACAACGGCCAAAGCCCACTAACCAAAAAGCCCTGCAATGCAGGGCTTTTTTCTGTCTATCGAATTGCTAGGTCAGCAGGCTCAACCTTGCGATCGAGCACCTTGGGACAGGCTGAACATAAACAGCAGCAGGTCCTGATCAGGCTTGATCGCCTCGGCCGTTCGCGCCTGCGGGGGCAGTGGACAGTAGCCACGCTCGTTAAGGGTGATGACCTGGGGGCTGGCTTCTTGCCAGGCCGCCGCCGCGAGCGAGGCCACGCTGAGCGCGGTCACCAGGAACAAACCTCGTGCGATTTCTAGCTTCATCACTGCAACCTCTTGATAGCGCTGCCAAACGCTGTTTGTAGACCCTAGATCACTGATAACCGCAATGTCGCGTTTTGCGACCAGCGGTCGTTACTGCCGGACTCTGCCGGCAACTTCATTCAGATCATCCTGATCCACAGCTGGCCGTTTAGCAGGCCATCCTTCGAGCCACATGCGCGCCAATGGTTCAACACTTCGGTAAACCAAGGACTGGGGGCCTATCACTGCACTTGGCGGTAACAACCCAAAGTCACTTAATTGCCCATTGCATCAGCGTGGTGCGTCATAGAACCAGCGGCTTTAAAACAACCGCAGGCAAAACCGTAAACGGCACAATCTCCAGCCACACGTCAAAAGCGGCGTGGTAGAGCACATCCAGGTGAGGTCAAAACAAGAAGCGGCGATGCTGACCGGCAGCACAGCGCAGATTGACGGGCTCCAGTCCGGGAGCGCGCATTACACAAAGCAATTGGCGTACCGCTTTGCCGCGAGGACTGTTTATCGCCGAGAAAAATGAAAACCCCGTGACAGGCACGGGGTTTTCTTTACAACGTGCAGGCCATCTGGCGATGGCCTGCGGGAGCCGGGCTGGCTTACATCATGCCGCCCATGCCACCCATGCCGCCCATGTCCGGCATACCGCCACCGGCCGGCTTGTCTTCAACCACTTCGGCGATCATCGCTTCGGTGGTGATCATTAGGCTGCCGATCGAAGCTGCAGCTTGCAGCGCCGAGCGGGTGACCTTGGCCGGATCGAGAATACCCATCTCGATCATGTCGCCGTAGGTGTCGGTAGCGGCGTTGAAGCCGTAGTTGCCCGAACCCTGCTTGACCTTGTCGACCACAACGCTTGGCTCGCCGCCAGCGTTGGAAACGATCTGACGCAGCGGTGCTTCAACAGCACGGCGCAGCAGAGCGATACCCACGTCCTGATCGGCGTTGTCGCCTTTCAGCTCGCTGATGGCCTGCAGAGCGCGAACCAGAGCCACGCCACCGCCAGGTACCACGCCTTCTTCAACGGCTGCGCGGGTAGCGTGCAGGGCGTCGTCAACGCGGGCTTTCTTCTCTTTCATTTCAACTTCGGTGCCGGCACCGACTTTGATCACCGCAACACCGCCAGCCAGTTTGGCCAGACGCTCTTGCAGCTTCTCTTTGTCGTAGTCGGACGAGGTGTCTTCAACCTGCTTACGGATCTGCGCAACGCGCGATTCGATATCAGTCTGCTGACCAGCACCGTCGATGATGGTGGTGTTTTCCTTGCTCAGGATCACGCGCTTGGCGTTACCCAGGTGCTCCAGGGTGGCACTTTCCAGGCTCAGACCGATCTCTTCGGAGATAACGGTACCGCCAGTCAGAACGGCGATGTCCTGCAGCATGGCCTTGCGACGGTCGCCGAAGCCAGGTGCCTTAACGGCAGCGACTTTGACGATGCCACGCATGTTGTTCACAACCAGAGTCGCCAGGGCTTCGCCTTCAACGTCTTCGGCCACGATCAGCAGCGGACGGCCGGATTTGGCCACGGCTTCGAGAACTGGCAGCAGTTCGCGGATGTTGGAGATCTTCTTGTCGACCAGCAGGATCAGCGGGCCGTCGAGCTCGGCAACCATGGTGTCCGGCTTGTTGATGAAGTACGGGGACAGGTAGCCACGGTCGAACTGCATGCCTTCAACAACCGACAGTTCGTTTTCCAGGCCCGAGCCTTCTTCAACGGTGATCACGCCTTCTTTACCGACTTTCTCCATGGCTTCGGCAATGATTTCGCCGATGGAGGTGTCGGAGTTGGCGGAGATCGAACCTACCTGAGCGATGGCCTTGGTGTCAGCGCAAGGCTTGGACAGCTTCTTCAGCTCAGCAACGATGGCGATGGTCGCTTTGTCGATGCCGCGCTTGAGATCCATCGGGTTCATGCCTGCAGCGACGGCTTTCAGGCCTTCGTTGACGATGGCTTGAGCCAGAACGGTGGCGGTGGTGGTGCCGTCGCCAGCGTCATCGTTGGCACGGGAAGCAACGTCTTTAACAAGCTGCGCGCCCATGTTCTCGAAGCGATCTTTCAGCTCGATTTCTTTGGCAACGGAAACGCCGTCCTTGGTGATGGTCGGAGCGCCGTAGCTCTTCTCGATGATCACGTTACGGCCTTTCGGGCCGAGGGTCGCTTTAACTGCGTCAGCCAGAACGTTGACACCAGTGAGCATTTTCTTGCGGGCGGAATCGCCGAATTTAACTTCTTTAGCAGCCATGATGGTTATTCCTTGATTCGTTCAAATAGAGCGGAATTCGTAGCGACGGGGCGCTGAAATCAACCTTCAACTACAGCGAGAATTTCGCTCTCGCTCATTACCAGCAGGTCTTCGCCGTCAACTTTGACAGTGTTGCTGCCGGAGTAAGGGCCAAACACCACTTTGTCGCCGACTTTAACGGCCAGGGCACGCACTTCACCGTTGTCCAGCACGCGGCCGGTACCGACAGCGAGGATTTCACCGCTGTTGGCTTTCTCGGCAGCGGAGCCCGGCAGCACGATGCCACCGGCGGTTTTCTTTTCTTCTTCGCTGCGACGGATTACGACGCGGTCATGCAGAGGACGAAGCTTCATTGTCGATCTCTCCCAATAGGTGGTTTACAGCGGCTGGTGTATTCACCAGCGGGTTAGCAAAGTCCGGCGAGGCCGGTAGCGCTACGCCAGGCGCAGCGCTGAAGTCTGATTCTGTCTAACAACAGAAAACCTTGCGGTGACCGCTACATAAGGGCGTACAAGGGGATTTCAAGGGCAGCGGATGATTATTTTTGCGATCAACGCTGCCAAAACGAGGCCTGCAGGTTGCACTCAGGCTCAATCGCGGCGTTCATATTCGCCTTCCAGCACATTAGGGCGGGCTTGCCCGGAGCGCGCGGCCTGGTCGTCGAAAAAGGCGCGTTGACGCATGGCCTGTTCGGCGGCACGCAGGCGCACCTTGTTGACCAGCATCCTGCGGGTGAAGGGAATCAGGCAGAGCACACCGAAGATGTCGCTGATAAAGCCAGGCAGCAACAGCAGACCACCACCCACGGCGATCAGCAGACCTTCGAGCATTTCCTGCTCGGGCAACTCACCTCGGGCGAGCTTTTCCCGCGCACGCCAGGCGGTGGCAACACCTGCGACACGCAGCAGCACACTGCCAAGGATGGCGGTGCCGATGACCAGTAAGAGGGTCGGCAACACACCGATGGCACTGCCCACCTGAATCAGCAGGGCCAGCTCGATGATCGGAAACAGCAAAAACAGAAACAGAAAAGCACGCATCAAAGATTCCTTAACGGAAGATCAGCTTCCAGTAAGTGTGAAGTATGGGGTGTCGAGCTGAATTCAAGCTGAAGCCTGACCACCGGTCGGCCAGACCTCGGCGCGGGCCAGTGCCACCAAGGCTTGGCGCACCTCCAACGGACTGTTACAGGATGTTGGAAACGCCAGCCAATATAGGCCCTGACCGATGCGTAGATGGAAACCTTCGCTGTCGATACCAACCAGTTCCGCCGGCGCATGGCTGGGCAGACCTGCCAGTTCGACATAATGGGCGATGGCGCTGGCATGGTCGCTGTTCATATGCTCGATCATGCTGATTTCACTGTCGCCCGCAAAGGGGTTGGCCAGGGTTACCTGATCCAGCCAATGAATCGCACCAAACCCACCGATATAGCGCCAGCGCACCGGTTCCAGGCGCCAGAAGTCGAAGTCATGGGCCTGGTGATAACCGCGCGAGTCAGGGAAATAGCGGTAATAACGCAGCGCCGCGGCAGCAATCTGCGCCTCGTCATCCAATTGTCGTGCTTGCGCGAGCAGAGTAAGACGGCCGACCGCCTGCACATCCTCCGCCCCGCGCTCGCCCACCAGCAGCGAGCATTTGCCGTCCTGCTTGAGGTTGTGGGTGTGCTGGGCGATGCGGCTGATCAGGATCAGCGGATAGCCGTCAGCATCCAAGCAATAGGGCACCACTGATCCGAAAGGGAAACCCGGCATGGCTTTGGAATGGGTGCTGAGCACGCCACGGTATTCCTTGAGCAGCAATTCTCGGGCATGCTTGCCGGCTTTCACGCTCACCTTATGACTCCTTGCATAAAATCCGTCACAGAACGGGAGGCGCCTAGATTAACCGCCGGCAAGGCCACACGACACCATTTGAGGGGACTCGCGATGCAACTTAAAGACAAGGTCATCATCATTACCGGCGGCTGTCAGGGCCTGGGCCGCGCCATGGCTGAATACCTGGCAGACAAAGGCGTCAAACTGGCGCTGGTCGACCTGAACCAGGAAAAACTCGACGAAGCCGTGGCCGCTTGCAAGGCCCAGGGCGTGGAAGCGCGCGCTTACCTGTGCAACGTCGCCAATGAAGAGCAAGTGACCCAGACCGTGGCGCAGATTGCCGAAGACTTCGGCGCGATCAACGGCCTGGTCAACAACGCCGGCATCCTGCGTGACGGCCTGACCATCAAAGTCAAGGACGGCGAAATCACCAAGCTGAGCCTGGCCCAGTGGCAGTCGGTAATCGACGTCAACCTCACCGGCGTATTCCTCTGCACCCGCGAAGTGGCGGCGAAGATGATCGAGCTGAAGAACGAAGGCGCGATCATCAACATCTCTTCGATCTCCCGCGCCGGCAATATCGGCCAGGCCAACTACTCCGCCGCCAAGGCCGGCGTAGCCGCCGACACCGTGGTCTGGGCCAAGGAACTGGCTCGTTACGGCATCCGTGTCGCAGGCGTAGCACCGGGCTTTATCGAAACCGAAATGGTTGCCAGCATGAAACCGGAAGCGCTGGAGCGCATGACCTCGGTCATCCCACTGCGCCGCATGGGCAAACCAGCCGAGATCGCTCACTCAGTGGCCTATATCCTGGAAAACGACTACTACACCGGTCGCATCCTGGAGCTGGATGGCGGTCTGCGGTTGTAATTCGCATCGATCTGCTGCGCGTCGGCCATCCGTCGTTAAAAGCACTCGCGGGCTTGCTCATTTACAGCTCGTAAACTCCGCGCCCGCGAGTGCTTTTGCCTAGGCTGACTCTAGCTCGCTAGATCTAGAATGCTGAAAACAAAAAGCCCCGCAAATGCGGGGCTTTTTCATTTGAACCGCGGTTAAGCGTTACCAACCGACGCCAAAACCCAGGCTGTAACGGGTTTCATCCAACTCGCCTTCAGAGCCGCTGACCAGGTCCTTCTCGGCCTTCATATTCAGCGAGGCCCAGTCGGTCAGCTTGTAACGCAGGCCCACAGCGGCATCCAGGGTGTAATCCGCAACGTTGTTCAATGGCTTACCCACTTCGCCATCACTGAACAGCTCGACACTCTTGCCGATCAGGTAGCGGTTGTAATCCCACTTCAGGCTCGCGGCGTAGAAGTTGTCGCTCTCACCATTGCTGTATTCGTAATCAGTGCGGTTAAGCAGGCTGGTCACAGAGAAAGCACCCAGCTCGTTGTCCCAGAACTGGTAACCAGGGCCGGTACCCACGGTGCGCTGGCGCTCAAGCTCTTCGACCATGTCGCGTTTGTACTCGAAACGCCCCTGCCAGAACCACTTCTCGGTCAGGAAGCGGTCGAGGGCGTATTCGGTGCTCCAGTTGTCGGTGGTCACCACGTCGTCCTGGAACTCGCGGTGGTACTCGGCTTCGCCATGATGTCGCCAAAGGCCGTGGCGGGCCTGGGTCTTGAGGTTGACGTTGTAATCATCGGTGTCACGCTCGGCACGCTTGTAGTCCAATGCCGCATCGATATTGCCCTTCCAGACCAAATCCTCAACCAAGGGCTTGGGTTTGAGGATCTGCTTGATACTGGCCAGTTCGATGGTCTTGGGGGCATCGCCGTTGGCCAGAATCACCTTGCCCGGCTCAGCCGGCTGCAGGGACTTGGCGCGCTCACCGACGATGGCATTTTCCTTGATCAGCAGCTCCTGATCACTTTCCAGGGTGGCGATTTTTGCCCAGTCCAGGGCGATTGAGCCGCCGTAATCGGTTTCCAGCAGCAGCTTGCCGCCATCGTAGAACTTGATCTTGCCGGTCAGGCGGTCACCGTTCTTCAGCCAGACGGTATCCGCCAGCGCGGAGGTGGCAGCCACTGAAAGGGCCAGGCACAGCAGGGTTCTGGAAAACATAGGAATGGTTTGTCTACTTCGAGTTCGCGGAAGGTCGCGCATTATCCGTAAGCACGACGCCAGAGCAAGCACTGACCGACAGAATCACCACGAGTTCAGCCTATTTGACCTACCAACCGACGCCAACACCCAACAAATAGCGCCGTTCACTGCTGGTTTGCCCGAGCCCACGCGCCTGGTCCAGCTCATACAACAGCGACAACCGCGCCCAATCCGTCAGGCGATAACGCAGGCCCATTTCGCTGTCGAGCACGTAGTCAATTTCATCTATCTCAGGCAGCTGCAGTTCGGCTGTGCTGTAAAACTCCAGGCGGGTGCCCCAGAGCAGGCGCTTGTAATCCCAGGACAGCGAGTAGGTATTGAGCGCCAGTTCTCCATCAGTGGATTCCAGTTGCAGACGATTGAACTGGCCGATCACATCCAGCCGGCCCAGTTCGTTATCCCAGAAGCGATAGCCCGGCCCGGTCCCCAGCGAGCGTTGGCGAGTAAAAAAGGCGAACTCATCCTCATCCTGCTCGGCACCAACGCGCCAGAACCAGTGGTCCGTGAGAAAGCGGTCGAGGTCATATTCCAGCTGCCAGTTGTCGGCGGTCTTCGCCTCATTCTTGACCTTGCGCTCCAGCTCGCCGGCCAACACGTGACGCCAGCGCCCGTGCTCCATGCGCGTATTACCTTTGAACTTCCACTCATCGGTATCGTTGTCATCGCGCTTCATATCCAGCTTGGCGTCTAGGTTGCCTTCCCAGAAGCGGTCTTGCAGCACCGGGCGCGGCGGGATCAGGCGCTTGATGCTGGATAGCGGCACGGTCTGCGTGTTGCCACTGACCACCCGTACCATGCCCTTGCCAGCAGCTTCCAGTTGGTTGCTGTGCTCGCTGTCGAGGCCTTGCCGGCGCATCAGCAAGGGTTTCTCCGAGCGCAGGGTGTCGATATCCTTCCAGGCAATCAGCACCTGGCCGGCGTACTTGGTTTTCAAGGCCAGTTTGCCGCCATCGAGCAGAACTATCTCGCCGCTCAAACGGTCGCCATTGTTCAACCACACCGTGTCCGCCCACGCAGGCGCGGCCAGAGCAAAAACCAGAGAACACAACAGAGTACGTAGCAGCATGATGGGAAAGCCGGATAGCGAGCCAAAACAGGGATCGAAGCATGCCGCGCCAGGCCAGCCGACAGCAAGCCAGGTCGAACGCCGCACGGCACTTTATGCGGTGCTAGCGCAGATACCTGCCGGCTGTGTGGTGAGTTACGGGCAATTGGCCGCATACGCAGGTTTAGGCCGCGCCGCACGCTGGGTCGGGCGCACCCTAAGCCAACTGCCAGACGGCAGCACACTGCCCTGGCACCGGGTAATTGCCGCCAGCGGACGCCTCAGTTTGCCTGCCGGCAGCCTCTCTGGCGCGGAGCAACGCAGCCGTCTACGCGAGGAAGGCGTGCAAATCCATAACGATCGGGTGGATATGCCGCGCTATGGCTGGCGCCCAATGGAGCACAGCGGTTAGAGTGCGCCCTTTATTAGGTCAAACTCAGGCTGATACCCCTTCAATGCCCCGTAAAAGCTGGCGTGATGCCATTGCTGCCTACTCCAGCCCCTCGACATTGGTGCTGCTCCTTCTAGGGTTCGCCGCTGGCCTGCCTTATATGTTGGTGTTCTCCACCCTTTCTGTCTGGTTGCGCGAAGCCGGCGTGGCCCGCGACACCATTGGTTTTGCCAGCCTGATCGGCCTCGCATACGCCTTCAAATGGGTCTGGTCGCCACTGCTCGACCAATGGCGCCTGCCACTGCTTGGCAAGCTGGGCCGCCGACGTTCCTGGCTGGTGCTGTCGCAGATCCTGATCGCCATCGGCCTGGCCGGCATGGCCCTGTGTGACCTGCAAACCCATCTGACCTGGCTGATTTCCCTGGCCGTGCTGGTGGCCTTCGCTTCGGCCACCCAGGACATCGCCGTCGATGCCTACCGCCTGGAAATCGTCGACGACACCCGCCAGGCAGCGCTGGCCGCCAGCTATATGGCCGGCTACCGCGTCGCCGCGCTGCTGGCGACCGCCGGTGCGCTGTATTTCGCCGAAGGCTTTGGCTCTACGGCCCTGCTCTATCAGCACGGCGCCTGGGCCGGCACCTACCTGATGTTTGCGCTG
>DASRUM010000232.1:0-2212 GCA_035655415.1 Pseudomonas sp. | reverse complement strand
GCTCGTGAAGCGTTCCAGGCCAGTCTGTCGCCTGTCGAACGTGATATGCGTTAACCCGAGGAGGTAGTGATGAAGTCGAGTCGTCCTTATCTGGTTCGTGCCCTCTATGAGTGGATCGTGGACAACGACTGCACCCCGCATCTGCTGGTCAATGCCGAGTTTGCCGGTGTGCAGGTGCCTTCCGGTTTTGCCAGTGATGGGCAGATCGTGCTGAATGTCTCGCCTACTGCCGTGCGTCATCTGCATATGGATAACGAGGCGGTGAGCTTTGAAGGGCGTTTTGCTGGGGTGCCGCAAAGCCTGTACATCCCCGCAGCTGCCGTGCTGGCGATTTATGCGCGGGAGAACGGCCAGGGCATGGTGTTTGATGCTGAATCGCCGATGCTTGATGGTGATGAGATTGAAGATCCGGATGAGCAAAGCCCACCGGATGATGAGCCGCCGCGTCCCAGTGGCAGGCCCAGTCTGAAAGTGGTCAAGTAAACATAAAAAAGGCGATCCGAAGATCGCCTTTTTTATTGCCGCCACGCAGGCGGTGTCTGGATGGTGCTATCAGTTGGTGTACTCGAACAGCTTCACCACCTTCTGCACGCCGGAGACGCTTTGCACCAGGTTGGTGGCGTGCGTGGCTTCGGCCTGCGAGACCACACCGAGCATATAGACGATACCGTTTTCGGTGATCACCTTGATGCGAGTGCCGGGCACGCTGCTGTCAGCGAGCATCTGGGTCTTGATGCGGCTGGTTAGTAGCGAGTCGTTGCTGCGCACCAGCAGCGACGTGGGCTTCAGCACTTGCAGTTCGTTGTGCACCTTCTTCACGTTGTTGACCTTGCGCGCGGCCTGCTCGGCCATGGCCTTGAGGTCGCTGCGTGGCGTCTGGCCTGCCAGTAGCACTACGCCGTTGTAGCTGGTAACCACGATTCGCGAGGTTGGGCTGGTCAGGTCGATATGCGCGCGAGCCACGCTGGAGCTGACCTCGGACGGGATGAACTGGTCGTCGATCTTGTTGCCGACGCTGCGGTTACCGCAGCCGGCCAAGGCGAGAGTCAGTGCTAGGGCGGCGAGGATCAGTGGTGAACGGGTCATTCTTCACTCCCAAACAGTTGGCTGTCGATCAGGTCGCACAGGCAGTGGATGGCCAGCAGGTGGACTTCCTGAATGCGTGCGGTGATTTTTGAGGGGACGCGGATTTCCACGTCTTCCGGCAGCAGCAGTGAGGCCATGCCGCCGCCATCGCGGCCGGTGAGGGCAACCACGGTCATTTCGCGGTCATGGGCGGCCTGGATGGCCTGGATCACGTTGGCCGAGTTACCGCTGGTGGAAATCGCCAGCAGCACATCGCCGGGTTGGCCGAGGGCGCGGATCTGCTTGGAGAAGATCTCGTTGTAGCTGTAGTCATTGGCAATCGAGGTGATGGTCGAGCTGTCGGTAGTCAGGGCGATGGCCGGCAGGCTCGGGCGCTCGCGCTCGAAGCGGTTGAGCAGCTCGGAGGAGAAGTGCTGGGCGTCGCCAGCAGAGCCGCCATTGCCGCAGGTAAGGATCTTGCCCTCGCTGAGCAGGGCTTGAACCATGGCCAGGCTGCCTTGCTCGATGAACGGAACCAGTACTTCCAGAGCCTGCTGCTTGGTTTCAATGCTGGCCAGGAACAGTTGGCGGATACGGTCTTGCATTTCCATCGGAGATTTAACCTTCAGTGTGGCGCCGGTTCAGGTGTCAAAGGCGTTTTGAATCCAGTTCAGCCGGGGAGTCGAGTTGCCTTCGGCGTTTATGGCAATCACGTCGAACCGGCAGGGGTGTTTGGCCCAGCGCGATTCCCGCTGCAAAAAGTGTAGGGCGGCTTTCGTCAGCTTCTCGCGCTTGCGCGCGTCGACGCTCTCCACGGCGCCGCCCCAAGCGGAGTGTCGGCGGTAGCGGACTTCGACGAATACTACTGTATCGGCGTCGAGCATGACCAGATCAAGCTCGCCGCTGCGGCAGCTCCAGTTCTGCGCCAGCAGCTTCAGGCCGTGCTGCAGCAGATGCTGACGGGCCAGCTCTTCGGCTGCCTTGCCGCTGCTCTGCGTGCTGCCGTGGTCAATCAATTGAGGCTGTCTGGCAGGTGTTCGACGCGACCGCCGCGGAACTCGGCCCAAGGCAGCTGGCGCTCGATGCGCTGTGCCGGGTTGAGGCTGAGGCTGCCGGACAGGCCATCGATGCGGGTATCCGGAAGGGC
>DASRUM010000231.1:0-10759 GCA_035655415.1 Pseudomonas sp. | reverse complement strand
ATGGTGGTCATCCTTCCGCTTGTGGCGGGTCAGTGGTGTGTTGCGATGGGAGAATTATTGCCGTTGCCCCCACTTCGCTGTAGCCACAGCTGAATGAAATTGCAGCACAAATAGATAGTTTGCTTTGTAACTGTTTGACCTGTTTTGCACTCAACTGTACTGGCCATAAGTGCTTTAGCCTAAAAATGGCACTAAAGCAGATGAAAGACCTGCGGTTAATGCTAAATTTCAGTGAAACCATATAGGTACAGTTTCAAATTGCACTTATGTGACAGCTGACCTGTTTTTCAGATTTTGCCTTGAGAAAAACACTTTTCTGATCGAGTGGACAGAAAAAAGCCCGGCTATTGAGCCGGGCTTTTTCTACAGCGTCGCAGCGAGGATTAGTCGACCGCTTTAACCATGTCTTCGATGACTTTCTTGGCGTCGCCGAAAACCATCATGGTCTTGTCCAGGTAGAACAGTTCGTTGTCCAGGCCGGCGTAGCCGCTGGCCATCGAGCGCTTGTTGACGATCACGGTCTTGGCTTTATAAGCCTCGAGGATCGGCATGCCGGCGATCGGCGACTTCGGATCGTTCTTCGCCGCCGGGTTGACCACGTCGTTAGCGCCGAGCACCAGCACCACGTCGGCCTGGCCGAACTCAGAGTTGATGTCGTCCATCTCGAACACTTGCTCGTAAGGCACTTCGGCCTCGGCCAGCAGCACGTTCATATGGCCAGGCATACGACCGGCAACCGGGTGGATCGCGTACTTCACGGTCACGCCACGGTGGGTCAGCTTTTCCGCCAGCTCCATCAGCGCGTGCTGAGCACGGGCTACCGCCAGGCCGTAGCCCGGAACGATGATCACGGTGTCGGCGTTGGTCAGCAGGAAGGCCGCGTCGTCGCTTGAACCGGACTTAACCGGACGAGCTTCCTTGGCGCCAGCCGGGCCGGCTGCTTCAACCGCACCGCCGAAACCACCGAGGATCACGTTGAAGAACGAGCGGTTCATTGCCTTGCACATGATGTACGAGAGGATCGCACCGCTCGAACCCACCAGCGAACCGGCGATGATCAGCATCGAGTTGTTCAGCGAGAAGCCGATACCGGCCGCCGCCCAGCCCGAGTAGCTGTTGAGCATCGACACGACTACCGGCATGTCCGCGCCGCCAATCGGGATGATGATCAGCACGCCGATCACGAAGGCCAGGGCCAGCAGGATGGCGAACGCCGTCAGGTTACCGGTGAAGGTGAAGTACAGACCCAAACCGAGAATCGCCAGGCCGATGGCCAAGTTGACCCAGTGTTGGCCCTTGAACTGTACCGGTGCGCCCTGGAACAGGCGGAACTTGTACTTGCCCGAGAGCTTGCCGAAGGCGATCACCGAACCGGAGAAGGTGATGGCACCGATGGCCGCACCGAGGAACAGCTCCAGACGGTTACCGGCCGGAATCGCATCACCCAACGCGGCAACGATACCCAGCGACTGCGGCTCAACCACGGCAGCAATGGCGATAAACACCGCAGCCAGGCCGATCATGCTGTGCATGAAAGCGACCAGTTCTGGCATCTTGGTCATTTCCACGCGCTTGGCCATGATCGAGCCAGCAGTACCGCCGACCAGCAGGCCGACAATCACGTAGCCAATGCCCTGGGTGGCAATTTCAGCACCGAGCTTGTAGATCAGGCCAACGGTAGTCAGCACCGCCAGTCCCATGCCGATCATGCCGAACAGGTTGCCGCGACGCGAAGTAGTCGGGTGCGACAGGCCTTTGAGCGCCTGGATAAAGCAGATCGAGGCGACGAGGTAGAGAACAGTGATCAGATTCATGCTCATCAATGGTTCTCTCCCTTGGTGGCAGCCCCAGCAGCAGCTTTAGGTGCCTTTTTCTTGAACATTTCCAGCATGCGCCGGGTTACCAGGAAGCCACCGAACACGTTAACCGCAGCCAGGGCCACGGCCAGGGTGCCCATGGTCTTGCCCAGCGGGGTCACGGTCAGAGCGGCAGCCAACATGGCGCCGACGATAACGATCGCGGAAATTGCGTTGGTCACCGCCATCAGCGGGGTGTGCAGGGCCGGAGTCACGTTCCACACCACGTGGTAGCCCACGTAAATGGCCAGCACGAAGATGATCAGGTTGTAGATGCCGTCAGAAATCATGTCCATGAGCGGTGCTCCCCTTAGCCGTTAGTGCGCACGACGTTGCCGTCACGGCACATCAGGCACGCGGCGACGATATCGTCTTCAAGGTTGAGGTGGAACTTGCCTTCGCCGTCGATAACCAGCTTGAGGAAGTCCAGCAGATTGCGTGCATACAGCGCCGAAGCATCGGCTGGCACCAGGGCCGCCAGGTTGCTGTGGCCGACGATGGTCACGCCATGCTGCACCACCACCTGCTCAGCGACGGTCAGCGGGCAGTTGCCGCCTTGTGCTGCAGCCAGGTCGATGATCACCGAACCAGGCTTCATTTCCGCCACGGTGGCGGCGTGCAGCAGAGTCGGCGCCTTGCGGCCTGGGATCAGCGCGGTGGTGATAACGATATCGGCCTGCTTGGCGCGTTCGTGCACCGCCTTGGCCTGACGCTCCATCCACGAAGCCGGCATCGGCCGCGCGTAGCCGCCAACGCCCTGGGCGCATTCGCGTTCTTCATCGGTCTCGAACGGTACGTCGACGAACTTGGCGCCGAGCGATTCGATCTGCTCCTTCACCGCCGGACGCACGTCCGAGGCCTCGATCACCGCACCCAGGCGCTTGGCCGTGGCGATAGCCTGCAGACCAGCAACACCGGCGCCGAGAATCAGAATGCGCGCGGCCTTAACGGTACCGGCAGCAGTCATCAACATCGGCATAAAGCGCGGGTAGTGGTGCGCAGCCAGCAGCACGGCCTTGTAGCCGGCGATGTTGGCTTGCGAGCTGAGCACGTCCAGGCTCTGCGCGCGGGAAGTGCGCGGAGCAGCTTCCAGGGCGAAGGCGGTCACGCCGCGAGCATTGATGCGCGCGATGGTCTCGTTGCTGAACGGGTTGAGCATGCCCACCAATACGGCACCGGCTTTCATGTGCGCCAGTTCAGCGTCGGTCGGGGCGACCACTTTCAGCACCAGATCGGCACCAAAGGCAGCAGCGTCGTTACCGATAGCCGCGCCAACAGCTTCATAGGCGCTGTCCGGAATGCTTGCGCTAACGCCAGCACCGGTCTGTACAGTCACCTGATGGCCTTGGCCGATCAGCTTCTTGATGGTTTCGGGAGTTGCGGCAACGCGCGTCTCACCAGCATGGGTTTCGAGAGGAACACCGATGTGCACTTCAATTCTCCTGCGTGATCTTTTTTGTGAACCGGCGCACTGCGGATGGCACGCTGGCATTAGGGAGGATCAGCACAAACCCGCTCAGGCTGCAGTTGCACAATGGCGGGGCGCGGCATTTTGCAGGTGAAGGCCATAGCCTTCAAGGCGTTATGAAGTAAAACATTGTGATAACTACAAGTCACTGGATGACCCTACAGGCAGCTAATTCATGGCAGCCCTTTTGGGGTAAGGCCTGCAGCGCATTCAGCGGGGTAAAACAGCGCTTATCCATTCCCGAGATAAATACAGCGCCATCAGATCAACGGCGCCGCCAGCATTTACCGGATAAAACGCTGTTTCATTGGGCTGTAGCAGCGTTTGTGTGCAAAAAATGCAACACCCGATGTCAGCCATGCGCAAAGAAAGTGTAGCCATTCAGATAACTGACTACGGGGTCAATATAACGCCGGCGCGCACTCTAGCCGGCCTGTCTCGCGAGGTAGCGTTATTTCCAATAACTTACCGCCGAAGGTTTGACGGCTTTTTCCGCCAACATCCTGACAAGCTGTTGTCTATTTCAAGCCATGGGCCAAGGCATAGACATGGGCCTCGCGCACCAGCCAGTCGCGCAGCAGCAACAGCGCCGCCGACTCCAGCTTGCGCTCGGGGATCATCAGGTAATACGCCTTGTCGGTCGGCAGGCTCAGCGGTGCAGCAATCACCAAGCGTCCTTCATCCAGCTCGCGGCGGATCAGAAACGGCGGAATCAGCGCCACCCCCATTTCGTGCATGGCCGCCTGGGCCAGCATGGAGAACAACTCATAACGCGGCCCGGCCATATCCCGCGAGGTGTTCAGCCCCTGGGCACTGAACCACTGGCGCCAGGCATAGGGCCGCGTGGTCTGCTGCAACAGCGGCAGGTTGGCAATCTGCTCGGCGCTTAGCTGCGTCTGCTCAGCCAGCAACGCCGGGCTGCATACCGGCATAGGGTTTTCGCCCATCAGCAAGTGGGCCTGAGTACCAGACCAGTCGCCATCGCCGAAATACACCGCCGCGTCAAACTCGGTATCGGCAAACAGGAAGGGTCGCGTGCGGTTGGTCAGGTTGACCGTGATCTCCGGGTGCAACCGCTGAAAGTCCTTCAAGCGCGGCAGCAGCCATTGCGTACCGAAGGTCGGCACCACCGCCAGTTCGATACTCATCGCGCCCTGCTGGCCCATCACCGCCAGGGTATCGCGCTCCACCGCATCAAGCTGACCGGCCACTCGCCGCGCGTAGGACTGCCCGGCCTCGGTGAGCACCACGCCACGGCGCGAACGGCGGAACAGCTCGATATTAAGGAAGGCCTCCAGCGCGGCAATCTGCCGACACACGGCGCCCTGGGTCAGGCTCAGTTCCTGCGCCGCCTTGGTAAAACTCTGGTGCCGCGCAGCGGACTCGAAAGCGATCAGGGCGGCGGTGCTGGGGATCTTGCGGCGCATCTGTGCGTCACCCTCACTTAGAGCTATTAAATATGCTGACTAAAGCTATCTCGAAGTGAGTAATTCGCACAACTGCGTGCGCAATACTCGTTTGCCTGCCTGCCACAAGCCGCCTAGGATCAATCCCACTGTTTCGTCTGTAGGAGCGAGGGGGACGCCCAGTTCTTGCTGGCGAAAAAAGGCATCGCCAGCAAGCTGGCTCCTACCAAGACTCTCTACGCATTTCGACCGAGGATTTCGCTTATGGCTGGCAAGGCAAGCTTCAACTGGATCGACCCGCTGCTGCTCGACCAGCAACTGACCGAAGAAGAACGCATGGTGCGTGACAGCGCCCAGCAGTTCGCCGCCGACAAGCTGGCCCCGCGCGTACTTGAAGCCTTCCGCCACGAGCAAACCGACCCGAAAATCTTCCGCGAGATGGGCGACACCGGCCTGCTCGGCGCCACCATTCCCGCCGAGTACGGCGGCAGCGGCCTGAACTACGTGTGCTACGGCCTAATTGCCCGCGAAGTCGAGCGCATCGACTCCGGCTACCGCTCGATGATGAGCGTGCAGTCGTCACTGGTGATGGTGCCGATCTTCGAGTTCGGCAACGAAGCGACCAAGCAGAAGTACCTGCCCAAACTGGCCAGCGGCGAATATATCGGCTGCTTCGGCCTCACCGAGCCGGATCACGGCTCCGACCCAGGCTCAATGATTACCCGCGCGAAGAAGGTCGACGGCGGCTACCGCCTGACCGGCGCGAAGATGTGGATCACCAACAGCCCGATCGCCGATGTATTTGTGGTCTGGGCCAAGGACGATGCCGGCGAGATTCGCGGCTTTGTGCTGGAAAAAGGCTGGCAGGGCCTGAGCACCCCGGCGATTCACGGCAAGGTCGGCCTGCGTGCGTCGATCACCGGTGAAATCGTCATGGACAACGTGTTCTGCCCGGAAGAAAACGCCTTCCCCGACGTGCGCGGCCTGAAAGGCCCGTTCACCTGCCTCAACTCCGCCCGTTATGGCATCAGCTGGGGCGCGCTGGGTGCAGCCGAGTTCTGCTGGCACACCGCGCGCCAGTACACCCTCGACCGCAAACAGTTCGGCCGCCCGCTGGCGCAGACCCAGCTGATCCAGAAAAAGCTGGCCGATATGCAGACCGAAATCACCATGGCCCTGCAAGGCTGCCTGCGCCTCGGCCGGATGAAGGACGAAGGCACCGCTGCAGTGGAAATCACCTCGATGATGAAACGCAACAGCTGCGGCAAGTCCCTGGATATCGCCCGTATGGCCCGCGACATGCTCGGCGGCAACGGCATCAGTGACGAGTACGGCGTGGCCCGCCACCTGGTCAACCTGGAAGTGGTGAACACCTATGAAGGCACCCATGACGTCCACGCGCTGATCCTCGGCAGAGCTCAGACCGGCCTGCAGGCGTTCTTCTAGAATCGGTTGAAGATCTGCTGCGCTTGGTAATGCTGCGTTCGCGACGATCTTAAACCGATTCACCCCCTTCATTTTTTACGAGGCTCACCATGCCCGGCGCACTGTCGCATATCCGCGTTCTCGATCTGTCCCGCGTACTCGCAGGGCCTTGGGCCGGGCAGATTCTCGGCGATCTGGGTGCCGAGGTAATCAAGGTCGAACGCCCCGGCTCAGGCGACGACACCCGCCACTGGGGCCCGCCCTATGTGAAAGACGCCGAGGGCAATGACTCACGGGAGGCGGCCTACTTCCAGAGCGCCAACCGCAACAAACAGTCGGTGACCCTGGATTTCACCCAGCCGGAAGGCCAGCGCCTGGTGCGCGAGCTGGTGCAGAACTGCGACGTACTGCTGGAGAACTTCAAGGTCGGCGGTCTGGCGACTTATGGCCTTGACTACGCGTCGCTTAAAGCCATCAACCCACGGCTGATCTACTGCTCCATCACCGGCTTCGGGCAAAACGGGCCTTACTCCAAGCGCGCGGGCTACGACTTTATGATCCAGGGCCTCGGCGGGTTGATGAGCCTGACCGGCAAACCCGACGGTGAGGAGGGCGCCGGCCCCATCAAGGTCGGCGTCGCCCTCACCGATATCCTTACCGGCCTGTATGCCACGGTCGGCGTGCTGGCGGCACTCAATCAGCGTGAGCAATCCGGCCTCGGCCAACATATCGACGTGGCGCTGCTCGACGTGCAGGTGGCCTGCCTGGCCAATCAGGCGATGAACTACCTGAATACCGGGGTCGCGCCCAAACGCTTGGGTAACGCTCACCCGAATATCGTGCCCTACCAGGATTTCCCCTCGGCCGACGGCAACTTCATTATCGCCGTGGGCAACGACGGGCAGTTCCGCAAACTTTGCGAGGTTGCTGGCTGTGCGGCTTTGGCCGATGACCCGCGTTTTGCCAGCAACAAGGCCCGCGTCACCCACCGCGCCGAGTTGATCCCACTGCTGCGCCAGGCCACGGTATTCAAAACCACCGCCGAATGGGTAACGCTGCTGGAAGCCGCCGGCGTGCCCTGCGGGCCGATCAACGACCTGGCCCAGGTATTTGCCGACCCCCAGGTACAAGCGCGCGGCCTGCGCCTCGATCTGCCCAACAGCCTGGGCAGCACTACGCCACAAGTCGCCAGCCCACTGCGCCTATCGGAAACCCCGGTGGAATACCGCAACGCGCCACCGCTGCTGGGCGAACACACCGAACAGGTACTGACCCGGCACCTGGGCCTGAGCGCGGAACAGATCAACTCGCTGCGAGAGGCTGGGGTGCTCTGAGCCCCTCGTTTTTTAATCGACCACCCAGGGTGCCGATCTGCAGCTATATCCGCCGCCTGATACGCCGTTGAACAATCCAGGTGAGGCGGGGCAAAACAGGCGTGAGCCGATTAAGCCCGCGCCCGCCGGGTAAAGAAAGCGATGACGCCCCCGCCCACAGCCACTGATCCTGCCACCCTCGAGCCGATGCAGAAGATGCCGTAGCGCGCATTGCCGCTGGCACCGTGGCCAATACGCCCTTCGGGCTGCTGCAGTAAAACAAGCAGGCCATTCTCAACCCGTATTTCCTGGTGCTCGGCGCAGCCGTCGATACCTGGAAACTCCTGGAAACGGTCGACCGACCGCGCAACAGCTACACCCGCAAGGAACACAGCATGTTCACGCGCACTGATCTTGCCTTCACCAGCCACGGCATTACCTGCAAGGGCTACCTGTATATGCCGGCGGATGCCATAGGTCCGGTGCCCTGCGTGATCATGGGTCACGGCTTTGCCGCCACCCGCGAATGTGGCATCGCGCCCTTTGCCGAAGCCTTCGCCAACGCCGGTTATGCCGTCTTTATGTTCGACTACCGCCACTTCGGTGCCAGCGACGGCCAACCGCGTCAACTGCTGGTGCCGTCGCGGGAAGTGGAAGACTGGCTCTGCGCTATCGCCTTCGTGCGCAAGCTTAATGGCATCAAGCCCGACGCAATCGCCCTGTGGGGCACCTCGTTCGGTGGCGGCCTCGTCACAGTCGCCGCTGCGCGTGACGGCAATGTGCAGGCCATCATTGCTCAATGCCCCATGATGGATGGCCTGGCTTCGGTACTCGCAGTGACCCGCTATGCCGGCGTAGCCCATGTACTGAAACTCAGCGCCCACGGCGCGCTGGATATAACCCGCGCCCTGCTTGGCATGTCACCGCACTACATTGCTTCCGCCGGCCGGCCCGGCGCAGTGGCAGCAATGACTGCAGCAGATTGCTATGACGGCTATCTCGCCCTGATACCCGAAGGTGTGCCTAACACGGTGGCGGCGCGCGTCTCCAGCAGCCTGCTGGCCTTCCGCCCGGTAACTGAAGCGCACAAGGTCACTTGCCCGGCGCTGATCCAGATTTGCGAAAAGGACACCGTTGCTCCAGTGGCAGCAGCAGAGAAAGCGGCGAAGAAAATGAAGCACGCAGAAGTGCGCCGTTACGACATGGGGCATTTCGACATTTATCAGGGGGAGAATCGAGAAAAGAGCCTAGCGGATCAGCTAGCGTTTCTACTGAAGACCTTCTCCCGATAGCTCACTAGCCGATCCCGTAGGGTGCGCAGCGCGCACCACGACCTCACAGCCGGCCCTGGCTACCTCTACCAACTCCGAGCGCGCAGCTTGATGCACCACCTACCCCGGCTGACCATCCACCCGCGCCTGCCAGAACATCGACGCGTAATGCCGTAAAAACAGGGCAAAGGCCACGATCCACAGCAGACTGGATAGCCCCAGCCCTGTGCCGGGCGCAAACGGCACCAGCAGCACCCGCGCCACAACTGCCAGCTGCAGACTGGCAAACGCCCAGCCCATCAGCGCCGGCGGCTGCAACGGCCGACCGGTATGGCCGAGGCTGACCCGCGCCAGCATCGCCAAAATCGCACCGCCCACCGTGCCCAATGCCAGGGCGTGATAGGCCAAGCTGGCGTTGCTCAGCCAACCGGCATGCCAGGCCACCAGGGCCAGTAACGCCAGCGGCAACCAAGCGTAGGCCAGGTGCAGCGACCACAGCAGTGGCACCCGCCAGATCCCGCCGTCATACCAGTGCTGCAAGCGCAGGCCATGCAGCATCACCAAAACCAGCAACAGCGGCAGCATCCAGACAGACGGCTGCAAAGCCAGGCCACTGGCAAACAACAGCGCCAGACTGAGCGACAACACCAGCACCAGCAGATCCAGGCGCGGCCGCGGTGCAGCAGGCTCCGCTCGATTGAGGCCGCGTTGGGTAAAGAACGGAATCACCCGCCCGCCGATAATGCACACCAGCGCAGCAATCAGCCATAAACCGGCCAAGGCACCGCGCCGCTGCAGGGCGTCATCACCCAGCGCCAGGCCATACAGCAGCAGCCACTCGCAACCCGCCATCAGCAACACCACAACCACCAGCGGGTAGTTGCGCCACTGGCGTACCTGCCACAGCTGCCGCCCAAGCAACAGCGCCAGCAGCGGTAGAAACGGCAGTTGCAGCGCCAGCAAGAGTGGCAACGGCGCGCCGAGCAGCCAGGCCAGGCGCGCCAATAGCCAGAGACCGAACAGCGCGGCCAGCGGCCAACCGCTCAGGCCCGGCCGTCCCGTCCAGTTCTGCACGGCGGTCAGCAGAAAGCCGGCAATAATCGCCACGGCAAAGCCGAACGGCAGCTCATGCCGGTGCCAGGCCAGGCTGCCGCCCACCGGCTGCCAACCCGGCAGATACCCCAGTAGCACTGCCACCCACAGACCAATCGCCAACACGGCAAACAGCGCGCCACCGAGAAAGAACGGGCGAAAGCCCAGCCGCCACAATGGCGCAATGGCCAGCTCCTGCTGGCGATCACGCAACTGCACAGCAAGGCTCCTGCTGCTTGCGCAGATGCTGCTGCGCAGCCAGGCGCAGTACATAACCGAGCTTGAGCAGGCCTGGGCCGATGATCGTCAGCGAGTGCGCCGTGACCAGGCTGCCCATGCTCAGCTGCGCCTCCAGGCCATAGGCGCCCAGCAAGCCGCTGAGCAACAGCAGCACACCGGCCAGCAGCATGCGGTTCGCCAGTTGCAGTACCCGCGATGGGCAGGATAGATACGCCAACATAATCACCTCCGAGACCGGGTTATTAACTGTCCAGCGCGCTTGCCGGACCAAAGAACTCGTAATGGCTTTGCGCCGTCGGTACGCCGAGGCTGTGCAGATGCCGTTTGACCTGCGCCATAAACGGCTTGGGGCCGAGGAAGTAGGCATCCAGATCGCGCTGCTCGGGCAGCCACTCAGCCAACTGTTCCAGGCTGAGAAACCCCTCAGCATCGCCCGCATCGCCTTCACGCGGTTCGCTGTAACACACGTAATGGCGCAGCTGCGGACGCTTATCGCCCTGCGCCTCCACCCAGTCACGGAAGGCGTGTACGCCGGCGTGGCGGGCGCAGTGGATAAAGTGGATATCGCGGCCCGTGTCGCGCGCCGCTTCCAACATGCTCAGCGCAGGGGTGATGCCGACACCCGCAGTGATCAGCACCAGTGGCTTGGCAGACTCGCGCAGGACGAAATTTCCCGCTGGGGCGAACA
>DASRUM010000230.1:0-3679 GCA_035655415.1 Pseudomonas sp. | reverse complement strand
GCGCCTTGATTGACCGTTACGACCAGGTGATTACGCTCTGATGGCTACCTTGCACGTACTTTCGCATTCGCCCTTTACCGATAGCCGCCTGGATGCTCTGCTGCTTTGTGGTGATGCCGTATATGCCTTACAGGCCGGCAGCGCGCAGCGTCAGGCGCTGGAACTGATGCCAGAAAGCATTGCGCTGTATGCCCTGGATGAAGACGTGCAGGCTCGCGGCCTTATGTTTCCTTCCCGCCTCACACTGGTTGATTACTCCGCCTTCGTTGCACTGAGCTGCCAATACGACAAGGTAAACACCTGGCTATGACCACGCTGAATGTTGAAGGTCGCAGCCTGGCGCTGGATAAGGACGGCTATCTGCTTGATCTGGCCGATTGGTCCGAAGCTACCGCGCATGCCCTGGCACAACGTGAAGGCATCAACCTGAGCGCCGAGCATTGGGAAATTCTCTGGCTGGTGCGCAGCTTTTACGACGAGTTTCAGTTGTCACCGGCCAACCGCCCGCTGATCAAATTTATTGCCGTGAAAATCGGCCCAGAGAAAGGCAATAGCCTGAACCTCAATCGCCTGTTCAATGGCGCTCCCGCCAAACTCGCCGCCAAGCTGGCGGGCCTGCCCAAGCCGACCAATTGCCTATGAACCTTGTAACACCAGCCGAACACCCTTTTGCCCAGTTCGTCCGCGCTCTGGGTAAGGGCAAGCGCGGCGCACGCAACCTCACTCGCGAGGAAGCCCGCGAAGCCATGGGCATGCTGCTTGATGGGAAGGTCGAAGACACCCAGTTGGGTGCCTTTTTGATGCTGTTGCGGCACAAGGAAGAAAGCGCCGAGGAAATGGCCGGCTTTGCCGAAGCCGTACGCGCGCGCCTGCAAGCGCCGGCAATTAAGGTGGATCTGGATTGGCCCAGTTATGCCGGGAAGAAGCGTCACCTGCCCTGGTTCCTGCTGGCCGCCAAAGCCCTGGCGGGTAGCGGTATTCGCATCCTGCTGCACGGCGGCGGCCCGCACACAGCCGGGCGCATGTACAGCGAACAGCTACTCGATACCCTGCACATTCCACTGTGCCGCAACTGGGGCAGCGTTGAGCAGGCACTGGCGCAACAACAGCTGGCGTTTATCCCACTGGGCGACTGGATGCCGCAACTGCAGCGGATGATCGACCTGCGCAATATCCTCGGTCTGCGCTCACCGATTCATTCCCTGGCGCGCATCCTCAACCCGCTGGGCGCGCGTTGCGGCCTGCAGAGCATTTTTCATCCGGGTTATCAGGCGGTGCACCGTGAAGCAAGCCAGTTGCTCGGCGATAGCGCTTTGGTGATCAAGGGTGAAGGCGGTGAAATCGAGATCAACCCGGACGCCACCAGCCACCTGTATGGCACGGCCAATGGCGAAAACTGGGATGAAGAGTGGCCGGCGTTGTCGGCGCTGCGTCACGTCAAACCCGAATCATTGGAACCGGCACATCTGGCAGCCTTCTGGCGCGGTGAAGTGGCGGATGATTACGGCAAGCTTGCCGTAATTAGCACCATGGCTTTGGCCTTGCGTGCCCTGGGTGAGCCGCGCGAACAAGCCTTGGATCGCGCCGCACAGCTGTGGGCCGCGCGTAATCAGACGCTGGCCTGAGCCCCTTCGAACCAGGCCAGTTTCTCCCGCAGCTGCACCACCTCGCCGACGATTACCAGGGTCGGCGCATGCACCTCATGCTCCGCCACCAGCTCGGCCAGATTGGCCAGGGTGCCGGTAAACACCCGCTGGTTCTGCGTGGTGCCCTGCTGGATCAATGCCGCTGGGGTTGTTGCGGCGCGACCATGGGCAATCAGTTGCTGACAGATGATCGGCAAGCCCACCAGACCCATGTAGAACACCAGGGTCTGACTACTGGCCGTGAGCTCATTCCAAGGCAGATTGCTGCTGCCATCTTTCAGGTGACCTGTGACAAAGCGCACCGACTGCGCATGATCGCGGTGGGTTAGCGGAATGCCGGCATAAGCCGCGCAGCCTGAGGCTGCGGTGATGCCCGGTACCACCTGAAAGGGAATGCCGTGGGCGGCCAGTTCTTCGATTTCCTCGCCGCCACGGCCGAAAATAAACGGGTCGCCGCCTTTCAGACGCAATACCCGCTTGCCTTCTTTAGCCAAGCTGACCAGGCGCTGATTGATCTGCTCCTGCGGTACGGCATGCTCGGCGCGCTGTTTGCCAACATAAATGCGCTCGGCATCACGGCTGCACAGTTCGATGATGGCTGGGGCCACCAGGCGGTCATACAGCACAACATCGGCCTGCTGCATCAGGCGCAGCGCACGGAAGGTCAACAGATCAGGATCACCCGGCCCAGCGCCGACCAGATACACCTCACCCAAGGTGCGCGGGGCAATGCCGGCAATTTTCTCTTCCAGCAGGCGCTGACCTTCCTGCAGTTTGCCGGCGAAGACGCTTTCGGCTACCTGGCCCTGGAACACATCCTCCCAGAACACCCGGCGCTGCTGCACATCGGGGAACAGTCCTTTGACCTGGGCGCGAAAGCGCTTGGCCAGGCCGGCCAGTTGGCCATAGGTGGCGGGAATCCAGGTTTCGATCTTGGCGCGAATCAGCCGTGCAAGCACCGGTGCATCGCCACCGCTGGTAATCGCCACGATTAGCGGCGAGCGGTCGACGATAGCTGGGAAAATCACGCTGCACAGCTTCGGCGCGTCCACCACATTGACCGGAATACCCAAAGCCTGAGCCTCGGCGGATATCTGCGCATTCAGCGGTTCGTCATCCGTGGCGGCAATAATCAGCGCCACGCCGTGCAGATCAGCCGATTGATAATCACGCAGCAGCACCTCGCCGTTACGGGCGCTGGCCATCTCACGCAGTTCATCGCGAATCTCCGGCGCCACCACCCGCAACGTCGCGCCGGCATCACTGAGCAAACGCGCCTTGCGCACGGCAACTTCGCCGCCACCGACCACCAATACCAGACGATCCTGCAGTTTGTGGAACAGGGGCAGAAAATCCATGACGCATGCTCTCAATCGGGTAAACAAAACGGGGCAGCACTGGCCGCCCCGTCGCAGGTAACTGAAGCCGGCTTATCAGGCCGTTGAAAAACGTAGCAGAGGCAGGCAAGGCAAGGCAAAAACAGGCGAGGAAGCGGAGTTTACGGGTTGTAAATGAGCATTCCGAGCCTGTTTTTAACGCAGTATTGCCAACGCAGGTAGTTTTTCAACGGCCTGTTAGCCGATGACTTCGATACCGCCCATATAGGGCTTCAGCACGTCCGGCACGCGGATGCTGCCATCGGCCTGCTGGTAGTTCTCCAGCACGGCAACCAAAGTGCGTCCTACCGCCAGGCCTGAGCCGTTGAGGGTGTGCACCAGCTCGGGTTTTCCGGTTTCTGGGTTGCGGTAGCGTGCTTGCATGCGACGCGCCTGGAAGTCGCCGCAGTTAGAGCACGAGGAAATCTCGCGGTACTTATCCTGGCTCGGCACCCAGACTTCCAGGTCATAGGTTTTCACCGCGCCGAAGCCCATGTCACCGGTACACAGCGCCAGTTTGCGGTATGGCAGCTCAAGCAGCTGCAGCACGCGCTCAGCGTTGGCGGTCAGACTTTCCAGCGCTTCGAAAGATTTGCTCGGCTCGACGATCTGCACCATCTCAACCTTGTCGAACTGGTGCTGACGAATCATCCCGCG
>DASRUM010000229.1:0-23312 GCA_035655415.1 Pseudomonas sp. | reverse complement strand
CACACCTGATACTCGGCATTATCGGGGGCGAAGAAAATCTGTCGCAGTTTTTCGCTGCGCAGCGGCCGCACCATAAAGAAACTGCCATCGCCATAGCCCACATAGATCGACGCCAGCTTGGGGTTGTCGCGCAGCGCCTGGCTGAAAATCGGCAGCATGATCATCCGCTCATGACGGTCACGGCCGTTGATCTGCTCGTTACGCGCCAGCAGGTTGATCATGTAGCGAATCGGTTGGTAGGTATTGCGCAGATCCGCCTGGACTTCCTTGCGCATCTGGCTGAACAGCTGATCGCTGCTGCTGAGAATGATGTTGCTGGTCTGCTGATAGTTGAAGTATCCCAGCACCACGCCCGAGCCCAGCAGCAGCAGGGTGAAGAGCACGCTGATATGGATATGAAGCGGGAAACGTCGTTCCTTGGACTTTGCCTGAGACCTTGCTGTCTGCTGCATCCGCGCATGCCCTTGTATGCCCTGACTAAGCGCAAAGCATAGTGGAGCCTTACGCGCTTTGCCGTTGCGCGGGTGCAGCTTTTGCGCGGCTGCGGCAGCTCTAAATTGGGTCTGTGGCGTGCTTGGCTTTGTGCAAATTGTGCCGATGCGTCAACCAGCGCTCCAGGCCATACACCAGCAGTGCTACCAGCAGGGCAAGGGCCACGCCAATCAGGCTGTTGAACAGGCGCACCTGGGGCAGCTGCCAGTCATGCGCCAAGCTTTCTGCCAGCAATACGAAGCATACCGTCGTCTGCAGCACAAACAGGCCGTAATGGTTGGCCTGCAGGGCGCGGCTAAGGGCGATCAGCGGTAGCAATGTGGCGACCATCAGCGCCGGATCCTGCATGCTATGGCCGAGCAGAATCAGCAGCGCGGCTGCGCCTAGGCTGGCAAGAATCGATTGCACGGCGCGCACCAGGCTGCCCTGGAAATTCAGCTGCAGGGTGGTAACCACGGTCAGCGTCAGCCAGTAGCCGCGGTGCAGTTCGGCCAGGTTGACGATCAGCCCGGAGAGGGCGAACGCGAGGGTGCAGCCCAGCGCATGCAGGCGCCACTTCTGTTGCGGCAGGCGTTTGGCGTGGCGTTTGAGCACCTTGAAGATGCTGATAAAGCGCGGCATGTACGGCCACATGCGCAGGCCATGCATGCCACGCAGACCGAAGGCCAGCAGCATCACCCACAGCCCACCGAGGATAAACAGCATGGCGATGGCATAGGGGTTGTTCAGCGAGCCCAGGCCCTGCTGGCCTTGGCCCAGGCACAGGCAGATGGCCAGGCCGATGCCCAGCTTGCCGGCTTCGCTGCCAAAGCGCTGCAGCCAGGCGAGCAGAAAGCCGAACGCTGCGAAGATCAGCAAACTTGCGTAGGCATGCTCGGCGGACCAGAAGCCCAACCCGGCGCTGCAGGCGCCCAGTCCGCAGAGCATCAACATGCGCAGCATGCCCAGGCGATGCAGCGGGTTGGCCTGGGCCGCCTGAAAGGCGCCCGCCGAGGCCCAGAGAAAACCTGGATGAGCGCTGAACAGCCCAAGCAGCAATGGCAGCGCACAGCCGAAGCCGGCGACCATCGCCGGGCCCCAGGCAGGCGGGCCGGCATGCCAGCTGAAGGTTTGTCGCAGGAAGCTATTCATGGCTTATACCGGGCTTGAACGGCCCGTCATCTCGCGGGCCATTTCAGTAGCGTAGCTGTCCGTCATGCCGGCGATAAAATCGATCATGCGCAGGAATGAGCGGTACAGCGGCCAGTTGGGATCGGGTGCGTTATTGCCGAGCAGGTCGAGAATGCGCCGGTTCTTGAAGGAGGGCGTGCGCCCTCCATGCTGCTCCAGTGCCGCGCCACAGAAGGCATTCAGTAGAATTTCCAGGGTGGTGTAGGCGCCGATCTCATGCAGGGTTTTGCGTTTGTCCTGGAAGATCTTCTGCCGGGCCATGTCCTTGGCACTCTGTACGCAGCGCTTGGCGGTGCCGTGCATATGCTCGACCAGATCGCCCTGCAAGGTGCCGGCGAGCAAGGCATCCTGCTGCTCGACAAAGGCTTCGGCGGCGGCATTGGTCAGGTGTTCGATGGCTTTGCCGCGCAGGATGGCCAGCTTGCGCCGCTTGGAGTCGTCCGGGCCGAGTTGGCGGTAAGTTTCCGGCAGGTCATCGCCGACCAGGTCGAGCAGCAGCGCTTCAACCTCGCTGTAATCGAGCAGCTCCATTTCCAGACCGTCTTCCAGGTCGATCAGGCCGTAGCAGATGTCGTCCGCCGCCTCCATCAGGTAAACCAGCGGGTGACGCGCCCAGCGTTGTTCTTCCAGCTGCGGCAGGCCGAGCTTGCTGGCGATTTGCTCAAGCAGCGGCAACTCACTCTGGTAGCAACCGAACTTGTGTTTCTTGTAGCCCAGCGCCTCGGCGTGGCGCGCGGTCCAGGGGTATTTCAGGTAGGTGCCCAGGGTCGCGTAGGTCAGCCGCGTGCCGCCATCAAACTGGTGGTATTCCAGCTGGGTCAGTACGCGAAAGCCCTGAGCATTGCCTTCGAAACTGAGAAAGTCGCCGCGCTCGGCCGCGCTCATCGAATCCAGCCAGCCGCGTCCGGCCGCCTGCTGGAACCAGTGGCGGATGGCGTCTTCGCCAGAGTGGCCAAAGGGCGGATTACCAATGTCGTGGGCCAAGCAGGCGGACTGCACGACCATGCCCAGGTCGCTTGGCTCGCACCAGTCCGGCAGGGCATCGCGGATCATCTCGCCAACGCGCATACCCAAGGAGCGACCCACGCAGCTGACTTCCAGCGAGTGGGTCAGGCGGGTGTGGATATGGTCGTTGCTTGATACCGGGTGCACCTGGGTTTTGCGCCCCAGGCGGCGGAACGCGCCAGAGAAGATGATGCGGTCGTGGTCTTTGTGAAACGGGGTGCGGCCCAGTTCGGCGACGCTGTGCGTCGGCTTGCCGAGTCGTTCACGGTTGAGCAGGGTTTGCCAATCCAAGGGTTGTCCTCGCCGTTACCTGGCTGTGGCAGCTAGCTTCGGGGTTCTATGCCGCTGATGCAAGGCGAGGTGTTGTTAAAACCCGGCAGCGTCGATATCGATCAGCAGCAGCCGTTTGCCGTTGTCGATAAATTGCCCGGCGGTCATGCAGTACTGGTTGGTAGTGGCGTCGCGGTACGTGCTGGAGAGAATCAGCCGGCGTTCTTCCCAGCCTTCGGCCAGCAGTTGGTAGAAGTACGGCCGCCACGACCAGTTATGCCCGACATAGCGCGTATCGCTGCGCCAGCTGTGTTCGCGCCACTCCAGGTTGGCGGTCAGCTGGGTGCCGTAGCGGTCGCATTGGAAGATGCGTAGCAGCCAGGGGTAGGCATGCGGTTGTGGCAGCTGATCGGGCTGTGCGCCGCCTTCGCTCCAGGCCTTGAAGCTGTTCATCAGCTCGCCGAGTTGCTGGCGCAGGGTCATCAGGCGTGCACGTTCGGCGAGTTTTTGCTGCACGTAGTGGTCGCGTAACTGGGCAAAGCGTTTGACGAAGGCCTGGCTGCTGAAGAACGCTTCTTCGGGTTTTGCAAACAGGTAGCCCTGCACATAGCGCGCACCGCACTCCAGGGCAAAGTCCAGCTCGGCTTCGGTTTCCACGCCTTCGGCGATGATCCAGCAGCCGGTCTTTTCCGCCATCTGTGCCAGTGCCTTGACCACTTCACTGCTTGGTCCACCACGAGCGGCTTGCTGAAACAGGCGCATGTCCAGCTTGAGGATGTCTGGTTGCAATGCCAGCACGCGGTCGAGTTGTGAGTAGCCGGCGCCGAAGTCGTCGATGGCAATGCGGGCGCCGGCTTGCCGATAGCGTTCCACCACGCCGGGCAGGCGCGTGCTGGCGCCGCCCAGTTCGGTGATCTCAAAAACAATACGTGCCGGGTCGATGCCGCTGCGTTGCAGCTGCTTGAGGCTGGGCAGGGCTTGTTCGGGGCGCAGCCGGCTGATCCAGCGTGGCGAGATGTTCAGGCTGAGAAACCAGTCCTGCGGGGCTTCATGAAAGCGCGTCAGGGCTTGCTCGCGCACCTCACGGTCGAGGCGGCGCAGAGCCGTTGGCGGGGTTTTCGGGTCACTGAATAACGGGCCTGCCGAGTGCAACCGGCCATCAGCGCTGCGCAGGCGCGCCAATGCCTCGACACCGGCAATACGTCCGGTGGCGGTATCAATGAAGGGTTGGAAAACAGCAAGCGGTTGACCGTTGAACACTGCGCAGTTCCTTAGCCAGGCAAGACGCCCTGTGGGCGGCGTTAGCTGAGTATCTAAGCAAGATCGTGGCCAGTTTAATCCCCTGCTTGGGTATCTTTAGTCGTGCCCGTCGGCGTGTCCGGACGCGCTGGGTTGCGCCGTAGCAGCGGGAAGGCGACCAGCGCGATACGCAGCCAGCGTCGCCATTGGCCACGGCGGATGCCAATGGTGGCCAGTAGTAGTGCACCACCAGCGACCCAGAGTGGTGCGTTGCTATTGCCCAGCTCTTCACGCCAGTGACTGCGCCAGTGTTGCGCTTGCCGCAGCGGTTGCAGCATCACCAGGGTTTCGTGGCGCAGTTCCTGGCGATGCATTTCCAGACGCATGCGCAGTAGGGTTTTGCGTAGCTCGCGGCGCGAGGCCTTGGCGGGTAGCTCGGGCATAGTCATGGCAGCAGTTGCTCACGGTCGCGGGCCAGTTCTTCAAGGCTGGCGCTGAAAGGCGCAGGCGCATTGCGCACACGTTGCAGCAGCGTGATCAGGGCACCGAGCATGCACAGCGCATAGAACGCGCACAGGGCGCTGATAACCAGCAGGCGGTGTGTCTCCCAGAAGGCAATCAGCAGCGCGGCGGACAAGCCGATGATCAGCAGCAGGCCGAACAGCAGGCTCAGGCTGGTGAGTACCAGTAGGTTGAGAGTATGGCTTTGCTGTTCTTTGAGCTCTTCGCCAAATAGCGCGATATGGCCCTGTAATAACCCCAGTAAGGCGCTGGCAAATCGCCGTGGCGAGCTGCTGCGACTTGGCGGGGTGGGCGGTGTTGCATCCATTAAATGTTCTCTTTAACGGCGGGAAATCAGCATGCCCAACAGCAGACCGATAGCGGCAGCAATGCCGAGGGTTTGCCACGGGTGAGTCTGCACATAGCCTTCGGTGGCTTCAAGAGCCGCTTTGCCGCGTGCGTGCAGGGCGTCTTCGGCGTTGTGCAGGGTGCTGCGTGCGCGGCCCAGACTGCTGCGGATCTGTTCGCGCAGCTCTTCAGCTTGTTCGCCTGCGAGGCTGGCGGAGTGCTGCAGCAGGCTTTCGGTGTCGCGCACCAGCGCCTGGAATTCGTCGAGTAGCTGATCTGAGCTGGATGATACGGGGGTCTTACGAGCCATGGTGTCTCTCCTTGTGACGGGGCAGTGTAGGGGGTTCGAGTCCTCTGCGGGGCGGTGGTTCCTTTTTTCTTCGCTGCGGGGCGGATGCCGCTGACTCATCGGCTGGTACAGTGCTTGCATTACGCTGGTGCGCGCCTTTGCGGATGTGCTCATTTATGGGGCTGCAAGGGTTCTGGACAGGACGCCGTGGTGCATCAATAACTCATTAATAACTATGGAATAAGTACTTCGAGGCAAGGCTCAATCAGCACCGGTTTAGTGCTGTACAACCTTGATCTCGGCAAACTGGATCATGATGAGTGCTGCCATATGGTGCGCATTTATTGGCTTGTGATCCGACTTGGTGCTTTTTCCCCGCGACGGAGTTTTCTTTGCCGATGGAAAACATCAACAGTGCCGTGGAGACCCTGATTCACGGTTCAAACACCCTGTTTATCCTGCTCGGTGCCGTGATGGTGCTGGCCATGCACGCCGGCTTTGCCTTTCTTGAAGTGGGTACGGTCAGGCAGAAGAACCAGGTCAACGCCTTATCGAAGATCATCTCCGACTTTGCCGTGTCTGCCCTGGCTTATTTCTTTGTCGGCTACTGGATCGCCTATGGCGTGACCTTCCTTGAGCCGGCCAGTGTGCTGACTGAAGGCAATGGCTATGCGCTGGTGAAGTTCTTCTTTCTGCTGACCTTTGCCGCGGCCATTCCGGCGATCATTTCCGGTGGCATCGCCGAGCGCGCCAAGTTCGGCCCGCAGCTGTGTGCCACGGTGCTGATCGTGGCCTTTATCTACCCTTTCTTCGAGGGGGTGATCTGGAACGGCAACTACGGCGTGCAGGTCTGGCTGGAGGCGCAGTTCGGCGCAACCTTCCATGACTTTGCCGGTTCGGTGGTGGTGCATGCGATGGGCGGCTGGCTGGCCTTTGGCGCGGTGATTCTGCTGGGGCGTCGTGATGGGCGTTACCGCGATGGTCGTCTGGTGGCCTTTGCTCCGTCGAATATTCCGTTCCTGGCGCTGGGCTCGTGGATTCTGATCATCGGCTGGTTCGGCTTCAACGTGATGAGCGCACAGACCCTGGGCAGCGTCAGCGGCCTGGTGGCGGTCAACACCCTGATGGCGATGGTCGGCGGTACGGTGGCGGCCTTGGTTGTTGGGCGTAATGACCCTGGCTTCCTGCACAACGGCCCGCTGGCCGGTCTGGTGGCGGTGTGCGCCGGTTCTGACCTGATGCATCCGGTCGGTGCGCTGGTCACGGGTGCCATTGCCGGTGCGTTGTTCGTCTGGGCGTTTACTGCGACCCAGGTGAAGTGGAAGGTCGACGATGTGCTCGGCGTATGGCCGTTGCATGGTCTGTGCGGGGTGTGGGGCGGTATTGCCTGCGGCATCTTCGGCCAAGAGGCGCTGGGCGGTCTGGGCGGTGTAAGCCTGGCCAGCCAGTTTCTCGGCACCGCACTGGGCGTGGTGGTGGCCTTGATTGGTGGCGTGCTGGTGTACGGTGTGCTGAAAGCTACCGTGGGCATTCGCCTGAGCCAGGAGGAGGAGTACTACGGTGCCGACCTCTCGGTGCACAAGATTGGCGCCGTCAGCCAGGATTGATGGCTACGTGCTAATGCAAAAGGCCCGGACAGTGTCCGGGCCTTTTTTATTGCGACCGCTTAAGTGTTGAGGCTTAGAACAGCGGCAGGGTGTAGCTGACGATCAGGCGGTTTTCGTCGAGGTCGCCCAGGACATCAGAACGCACCATCGCATTGCGCCAGCGGAAAGCTAGGTTTTTGAATGTGCCTTCCTGGATGGTGTAAGTGATGTCTAGGTCGCGTTCCCACTCTTTCCCATTGCTGCCATCAGCAAGATCAAATCCATCACCATTGATGTAGCGTACAAATGCAGTTAGGCCGGGTACGCCGTAGGTGGCGAAATTGACGTCATAACGTGCTTGCCAGGACTGCTCGTCAGCGCGGGTGAAATCAAGGATTTGCACATAGTTGGCAATCGCCGGATCAGTTTCGGCGATGAACGGAAATGCGTTATCACCACTACTGTCTTGATATCCCAGGCGGAAGGTATGAGCACCGATGCCCGCTGAAAGCATCAGCGAGGTAAGGTCGTTATCGATTTGGCCTGCCAGCTTGCGGCCATTATCGGATGAGTCGAAGTAAGCCAGGTTGGCGCCCAGCTTCCAATCTCCGATGGGCTGCGTGTGAATCAGGTTGTACATCTTTTGGTCGTACACATCCTGCAACTCACCGTACCAAAGGCCTGCAGTCGTGTTGCCTGCATTGAACGAATAGGTGCCGCCGCCGAAGTTGTAGCGGTCGCTGCCGCGAGGGTTTCCAGCAGATGTGTAATTTGAAGCCCTGATATCGCGCCTATCTGTTGAGTCACGCTCGTTGACTTGGCGTAACTGGCCCGCATTAAGGGATAAACCAGCGATTTCTTGAGAGCTGATCATTGCACCTTCAAAAACTTGCGGCAGCAGGCGTGAGTCACCGGAGGATACGATCGGTAACTTGGGCATCAAACCACCAGCTTTGAGCACGGTGTTTGATAGTTTCGCCTTAACTGCAACAGCGGCTTCGCTGTAATTATTGGGGCCTTCATCTCCCGGGCGATTGGGTAATAGGTTGGTCCCTGCAAGGTCGTCATCTGAGCTAAGTTTCAAACCTAGCCCCGCGTAGGCATCCAAACCAAAGCCTACTGTGCCTTCTGTGAAACCTGACTCAGCTTTGAAAAGAAAGCCTTGAGCCCATTCTTCACGTTTGGATTGGGCTGCACCAGGATCGCGGAAGTCGCGGTTCATATAGAAATTGCGCAGCTCGAGGCTGGCTTTGCTGTCCTTAATAAACTCTGCCTGTGCCAGCGATGGCAGGGTGAGGCAGGTGCCCAGTGTGGCGAGTGCCACAGCGCGGGCGAGGGGAGATTGAGTCATTATTGTTAGCTCCTCGTGTGTGCGGGTCGGCTTGTGGCCGATCTATTACAGCGAGGCGCAATAAAGCATGGAGGCTTATGCTTGGCTTTTAGACTTTGGTCTGCTCGTGCGCAGTCCGCTAAGGCCTGGTGGGCGCAGGATGCCGGTGCAATCGCTCTAGTCTGGGTAGCGTGCCGTTGATCGGGTTGTTCGCCGTTAGGCTAAAGTTTCACTGCTCACGGCCGCCAACCAGTCAGATAGACCGCCTAGGAACTTTGCCATGAACCCTCTGGCCGCAAATTTATCCTCCGCTTCACGTCCCACTTCCGTTACCGCTCAGCCCGCTGTGCGTAATGCTGCTGATGCGCAGGTGACACTGGCCAACCGTCTGGCTGAACGCCTCGGGCTGGAACCGGGTGCACTGGCCGGTAAGGCTAATGATTACACCCCGGAGAAAGTCGCCGGGCGTATTCTCGGTTTTATCGAGCAGCGCCTGCAAAGCGAGCAAGCAGCTGGTGCCGACCCAAGCAAACTCAAGGGCTTGCTTGAACAGGCCCGCAGCGGCGTGGAAAAGGGTTTTGCCGAAGCGCGTAAGATTCTCGACGGCATGGGCGTGCTGCAAGGCAAGGTGGCGAGTGATATCGACGACACCTACCAGAAACTCCAGAGCGGTTTCAGCGACCTGGACAAACGCTTTAATCCGGATGCGGCGCTGGTTGAGGGCTCAACCAATATCGCCGCCTACAGCGAGCGGTTTGCCGCCCAAGCGGAAACCTTCGAGATGCAAGTGACCACCCGTGATGGTGATCGCCTGCGTATATCCATCGCCCAGGCTTCGGCCAACTGGTCGCAGAGCGGTGTTGTTGCCAGCAACAATGACAACGGCAGCTCAGTAGTTGCCAGTAGCCAATCCGGTAGCCTGCAGATCGGTGCCTGGCAGGTCAGCGTTGAAGGCGAGCTGGATGACGAAGAGCGCGCTGCGCTGGAAAAACTCTTCGGCCAGGTGCAGGACCTGTCAGACAAGTTCTATGCCGGCGATCTATCCGGCGCCTTCGACCGAGCCATGGCGTTGGAGATGGATGGCGAGCAGTTGGCGTCGATGTCCCTGCGTTTGACCCAGACCACGGTGCGCCAGGCTACCGATGCCTACAGTGCTGTGGCGCAAGACGGCGGCCAGGCTGCCAGCGCAGTCAACAGCTCGTTGATCGACTACGCCCAGGGCTTGCTCGAAGCACTGCGCAGCGCCAATCAGGTGGCTGAAGAAGGCACAGCTAAAACCAGCCTGCTGGATCTGCTCAAAGGCGGCTTCTCGCTGGATGAGCGTTTTGACAGTGGTCGCCTGGACAAGGCCGAGCAGCTCAACAGCCGCTTGCTCGATGGCCTGCAGAACCTGCTCAATCCCGCCCTAGACAGCAGCAAGTCCACGGACGCCTGAGCCTGGGGCAGTGCTAAACTGCACCTCAAGTAGTGAGTGGAGGTGCGCAGATGCTCCCGGAATGCCAATTATTCGGTACGCTTGGCTGCCACCTGTGCGAGGTGGCCGAAGCGTTGCTGATGCCTTTTGTCGAGCACGGCCTGCTGGTCGAGCTGGTCGATATTGCTGAGCATGAACACTGGGTCGAGGACTATGCTCTGCGCATTCCGGTGCTGCGTCGCAGCGATACCGGGGCCGAGTTGGACTGGCCATTCGAAGCCGAACAGATTGTCGAATTCCTGCGTAGCGCCTGATGCTCAAGGTGCGCGCGGTCAATGATTTATTGAAGGAAGAAGATCAATGAGCATGGTGCTTGGAGACGCCTTGTCGCTGCTGCTGTTCCGTTTGCACAGCGGCCGCTTGCTGGGGATCAATCTGCTCAAGGTTCAGGAAATTATTCCCTGCCCGACGTTGACCAAACTGCCCAGCCGCCATCCTCATGTGCGTGGCGTGGCGACTCTGCGCGGTTCGGCACTGACGGTGATCGATCTGGGCAAGGCTATCGGCGAGCAGGGCGTGCCGGGTAACAACGACGGTTGCCTGATCGTTACCGAACTCAGCCGTTCGCGTCAGGGCTTGCACGTACAAAGTGTGGAGCGCATCGTGCAGTGTTACACCCGCGATGTCCGCCCGCCGCCTGCTGGTTCCGGCAGCAAAGCCTTTATCACTGGGGTGACGCAGATCGACGGCAAGATTGTGCAGATTCTCGATATCGAAAAAGTGCTGCACGAACTCGCGCCGATGGTTATCGAGGAGCTGGACGAGCAGCTGTTGTCCGAGCGCGAACGTGCGCTGCTCAAGGGGCGTCGCGTGCTGGTGGTGGATGACTCCCACGTCGCGCTGCACCAGACCATGATTACCCTGCGCAAGCTGGAGCTGGATTGCCAGATGGTGCGCAGCGCTGCTGACGCCCTTGAGTTGCTGCAGCGGCAATTCGATGCTGGGGAGCCCATCGAGGTGCTGGTATCGGATATCGAAATGCCAGAAATGGACGGCTATGACCTAGTGCGCACGCTGCGCAAGAAACCAGATATCGGCCAGATCTATGTGCTGCTGCACACCTCGCTCGACAGCACCATGAACACCGAAAAAGCCAAGGCGGTCGGGGCCAATGATGTGCTGACCAAGTTCTCCACCGTGGACCTGAGCAAGGCCCTGGTGCATGCGTTCGAAAGCTTGCAATAGCCTTTCTCACAGACACAAAAAAGCCCGCGATTAAGCGGGCTTTTTTGTGTGATCTGGTCGGAGAGACAGGATTCGAACCTGCGACCTTCTCGTCCCGAACGAGACGCGCTACCAAGCTGCGCTACACTCCGAATGGGTCAAAATTTTACTGAGAAAGTTTTGCGGCACAAGGGGTTAGGTTTTAATTTTGTCTATTGGCCAAGCACTTTGAATATATCGATCAGCGCCCAGGCGCTGGGCAAGTAGTACGTGGCAACGCCTGGGTTATCGGCTTACAGCTCTTTGACGGTACGCACTTGATCCTTGTTGACCTTGGCGCGTTTGCCATCGAGTTGTTCGAACTCGTAGAAGCCCGAATCCTCGTCAAAATTCGGCTCGTCGATGGTTTGAATTTCGCGGCCATCATTGAGGGTAATTACAGTTGGCGACGCGCAACCAGTCAGCGCGACCAGGCCCAAGGTAAGCAGCACTGCTGGAATAATCCGCTGAGACATGGGTTTCTCCTTGATTGGATAGAGGTTTTTACCCTGCTTGTGACGAATTTTTGCCGGTCAAGTTCCCTTGCCGGTGTTTATCCGCGTGTCGTCAGCAATTCGGGCGTGTTGAAGTTGGCCAGGCGAGGGTCACCGAGTGGGCACTCCACTGTCAATGGATTAAGGCTGCGCAACCAGCGTTGCGGGCTGCGTTCGCCAGCTTGCCAGGCCTGCTCCAGGTCAGCATGCAGTGCACGGGGGATGACGCTGAACAGCGGTTCGAGAAACTCGCCCTGACGCACCACGACTGCGCTCTCACCGGCCAGACTCAGTAGTGCCTCCAGCAGCGGTCTGTCGAGTTGTGGGGCGTCGCACGGCAGGATCAATACATTCGCCTGGCGTGCGACGCGCAGGCCGGCGCGAATGCCTGCCAGCGGGCCTTGGAAGTCCGCCTCGTCATCACTGACCAAGCGATCTGCGAAGGGCGCATAGCGCTCGGCGTTGCGGTTGCAGGAGATGAGCAGGTCGTCGGTTAGCGGTCGCACCAGCTCGTGCAGCCAGGCAATCAGCGGGCGGCCTTGCCAGTCGAGCAAGCCCTTGTCAGCACCGCCCATGCGTTGCCCGCGGCCGCCAGCAAGCAGCAAAACAGAACAGCGTGGCAGGGTGGCGGGGGCGGGCATGCGCAGTCTCCGAAAGCGGGCCTGTGATATAACGGCGGGCATTATCGCCCATAACTGGAAGCCTGCCATGAACCACAAGGCCGAGGCACATTTCGTGCCCTTGAATATCGCGGTGTTGACCGTCAGTGATACCCGCAGCCTGGACACCGATACCTCCGGCCAGCTGTTTGTCGACCGCCTGCAGGCTGCCGGCCACCAACTCGCCGCACGGGTTTTGTTGAAGGACGATCTGTACAAGATTCGCGCCCAGGTTGCCACCTGGATTGCCGAGGATCAGGTGCAGGTGGTGCTGATTACCGGGGGCACCGGCTTCACTGGCCGCGACAGCACCCCGGAAGCGGTGAGCTGTCTGCTGGACAAACAGGTCGATGGTTTTGGTGAGCTGTTCCGGCAGATTTCCGTGCCTGATATCGGCACCTCGACCATTCAATCCCGCGCTCTGGCAGGTCTCGCCAACGGTACCCTGGTCTGCTGCCTGCCGGGCTCGACCAACGCCTGCCGCACCGCCTGGGATGGCATCCTCGGTGAGCAGCTGGATAACCGTCATCGGCCGTGCAATTTCGTTCCGCATTTGAAGCCGGTGGCCGCCTGCGAGAGCCGTGGATGAGCGGCTGTGACAAGCCTGGGCTGATGCCCGTTGAGGCCGCGCTGGCGCGCTTGCTGGCGCAGGCCGAGGTCAGCGCGATTGTTGAATGCGAGTGGGTCAAGCTGAGCGACGCTTCTGGCCGTGTGCTGGCCGAACCACTGATCGCCACCCTGGATCTGCCGCCTTGGGACAACAGCGCCATGGACGGCTACGCCTTGCGCCTGGCCGATTGGAACGGCGAGCCGCTGGTCGTCAGTCAGCGTATCCAGGCCGGTAGCGCGCCTGCGCCTTTGCAGCCCGGCACCTGTGCACGAATCTTTACCGGCGCACCATTGCCGGCCGGTGCCGATAGCGTGGAAATGCAAGAAAACGCCGTGCTCGGCGAGGATGGCCGTGCTGCCTTTAGCGAGCCGCTAAAGCTCGGACAGAACGTGCGTGCCCAGGGGCAGGAAACCCGTATCGGCGATTCCGTGCTGCCGGCTGGCACTCGTTTAGGTCCGATTGAATTGGGTCTGGCCGCTTCCCTGGGCTGCGCCGAATTGAACGTGCGCCGACGGCCGCGCGTGGCGGTGTTGTCCACCGGTGATGAGCTGGTCGAGCCGGGCCAGCCGCTCGGCCCAGGGCAGATCTACAACAGTAATCGTCGTCTGCTGATTGCCTGGCTGCAGCGTCTGGGTTGCGAGGTTGTGGATGGAGGCATTCTGCTCGATGACCTGGAGCTGACCCGCGCGGCGCTGGCTGCCCTGAGCGATGTCGACCTGATTCTCTCCACCGGCGGCGTGTCGGTGGGCGAGGCGGATTTCCTCGGCATGGCCCTGCGTGAAGAGGGCGAACTGGCGCTGTGGAAACTGGCGATCAAACCGGGAAAACCGCTGACCTGCGGGCAGTTTCGCGGCGTGCCGGTGATCGGCCTGCCGGGCAATCCGGCCTCGACTTTGGTGACCTTTGGCCTGCTTGCGCGGCCTTATCTGCTGCGCCGGTTGGGCGTGCAGCGGGTCGAGCCTTTGGGCTTTCCGCTGCCGGCCGGTTTTACCTGGAGCAAGCCGGGTAATCGCCGCGAATACCTGCGCGCGCGCCTGGAAAATGGCCGCGTGGTGCCTTACCCAAATCAGAGCTCCGGGGTGTTGCGCAGCGCGGCCTGGGCTGAGGGTTTTGCCGAGGTGCTGGAGGGTACGACCCTGGTCGAGGGTGATAGCCTGAGGTTTATCCCGCTAAGCGAAATCCTCGGCTAGGGCCATGTAGGATGGGTTGAGCGCAGCGATACCCATGCTGTCTGATGATGGGTTACGCCTGCGGCTAACCCATCCTACGAATTACGTTGGCTTTCGCGGAATTCGCCCGGGGTCTGCCCGGTCCAGCTCTTGAAGCTGCGGTGGAACGAGCGCGACTCGGTAAAGCCCAGGTAGCTGGCGATATCCTGAATCGCCAGGTCGCTGCGCAGCAGGTAATGCTCGGCTAGCTCCTGGCGCAGCTCATCGAGAATCTGCTGGTAGCTGGTGCCGGCCAGCTGCAGATGACGCTGCAGGGTGCGCACCGTCATATTGAATTTCTCCGCCACCCGCTCCTTGCGCGGCAAACCATCCTTGAGCAGCAGACGCAGGGCGTTCTTTACCCGTTGCGGCAGCGGCTCGTTGTCGTCCAGCCCGGCCATCAAGGTCAGCGCGTGTTCTTCCAGGGTGCGCAACAGGTTGGCGTCGGCCTGGCGCAACGGCACGCCGAGGTATTCCAGCGGCACGATCAGCGCATTGCAGCTTTGCTCGAAGCGAATCGGGCAGCCGAAAATCGTCTGATAATCGGCCAGCACGGCGCCTTCAGGCTGCGCATGTTCAAACCAGACTTCATTGGGCGAGCGGTCCATGTCGGCGATCCAGCGTGCATACAGCAGCCAGGAGGCCAGCACGTTCTCCACCATATGCCGGCGGATCGGTTCGACCTGATGGCGGCAGGTCCAGATCATCTTGACGTGGTCTGCACCGGTCTCGACCCGGCTGACGCCCATATCGCCGACCAGTTTTTCATAAGGCACGATGCGGCTCATGGCTTCGCCGAGGGTCGCGCAGTTCATGGTGATATAGCCCAGCACACTCCAGGAGCCTGGCTGCACAAAACGCGCGCAGTGCAGGCCGAACAGCGGATCACCGGAGACGCGCAGCAAATGCGCAAGCAGGCGTTCATGGGTTTCGCTGGGGATGCGCTTGCCGTTGTCAGCCAGGTCCTCGGCCTTGATGCCGGCCGCCGCCAATGCCTGATCGATATCCAGCCCCAGCTGCTCGGCATGGCGCAGGTATTTGAGCAGGGAGGGGACTGAGGTGTAGCCGAGGTTGTCGGTCATCTTCTTATTCTGAATGTCTTGATTGGCGATAGCGCCTGGCCCGATTCGACAGTGACGCTCCTGGGCGGCCAGCTAGTATAGGCAACCATCGAGGGTGACTGAAATATCCGGGAGACACAGATGCGACGTTGGAACGGCTGGGGTGATGAAGCAACAGTGGTGGAACTGCCGGCCCATGGCGAGGCTTTTCTGGCCGAACTGGTCGGCCCTGGCCAGGTGCTGGCCGATGCCAGCCTGGAGCAGGTGCTGGCCCAGGTTCCGGCCTCGCGTCTGCAGGCTCATCCGCTGATCTGCCTGAACGCCGAGGACCGTGTGCGCCATGCCCGTGGCCAGAGTCTGCCGGATTGGCTGGCGATGCGTTCCGGCGATTTCAGTGTGTTCCCCGATGGTGTGGCCTACCCGGAGAGCGCCGCGCAGATCCGCGAACTGCTGGCCTGGGCCAGCCAGCAGGACCTGATTGTCATCCCCTACGGCGGCGGCACCTCGGTGGCCGGGCATATCAACCCGCAGGCCGGTAGCAAACCGGTGCTGACCCTGTCGCTTGAGCGCATGGGCAAGCTGATCGAGATCGACCACGACAGCCTGATCGCCACCTTCGGCCCCGGCGCCACTGGCCCGCAGGTGGAAAGCCAGTTGCACGCCCAGGGCTATACCCTCGGTCATTTCCCGCAGTCCTGGGAGCTGTCGACCCTCGGTGGCTGGGTCGCCAGCCGCTCCAGCGGCCAGCAGTCGCTGCGCTACGGGCGCATCGAGCAGTTGTTCGCCGGCGGCAAGGTCGAGACCTTCGCCGGCACCCTGGAGATTCCGACTTTCCCGGCTTCTGCCGCGGGCCCCGATCTGCGGGAAATCCTGATGGGTTCGGAAGGGCGCTTCGGCATCATTTCCGAGGTCAAGGTGCGCATCACCCGCCTGGCCGATCAGGAGAATTTCTACGCGGTGTTCCTGCCCAATTGGCAGCAGGCGCTGAACGCCATTCGCAGCCTGGCCCAGGCGCGAGTACCGCTGTCGATGCTGCGCCTGTCCAACGCCATTGAAACCAAAACCCAGCTGGCCCTGGCCGGCCATCCGCAGCAGATCGCTTGGCTGGAGAAATACCTGGCCCTGCGCGGCGCCCGCGACGGCAAATGCATGCTGACCTTTGGCGTCACGGGCAGCCGCACACAGAACGCCGCTTCGCTAAAGCAGGCGAAGAAGCTGCTGAAGAGCTTTGACGGCGTATTTACCGGCACTCTGCTGGGCAAGAAGTGGGCAGAAAACCGCTTCCGTTTTCCCTACCTGCGCCACGGCCTGTGGGCCGCTGGCTATGCGGTGGACACCCTGGAAACCGCCACCGACTGGAGCAACGTCGACAGTCTGCTGAACAAGGTCGAGACCAGCCTGCGCAATGGCCTGAGTGAGGAGGGCGAGCAGGTGCATGTGTTTACTCACCTGTCCCACGTCTACAACGAAGGTTCGAGCATCTACACCACCTATGTGTTCCGCCCTGGTGCTAACTACGCCGAGGCCATGGCGCGCTGGCAGAAGCTCAAGCACGCCGCCAGCCTGACCATCGCCGAGAACCGCGGCACCATCAGCCATCAGCACGGTGTCGGCCGCGATCACGCGCCTTATCTGCCGGTGGAAAAGGGCGAACTGGGCATGGCCACGCTCAAGGCGTTGGCCGGGCATTTCGATCCTGAGCAGCGCCTGGCACCTGGCGTGCTGATTCAGGATTGATGATGAACAACTGGAATGCCGCCTGGCGCGAACAGGCCTTGCCCGAGCTGGCCGCACGCGACTGGGATTTGATAGTCGTGGGCGGCGGTATCAGCGGTGCCGGAATTCTGCGAGAAGCAGCGCGGCGCGGCTGGAAATGCCTGTTGCTGGAACAGCGCGACTTCGCCTGGGGCACCTCCAGTCGCTCCTCGAAGATGGTGCATGGCGGGCTGCGTTATATCGCCAAGGGCCAATTCGCCCTGACCCGGGATTCGGTACGCGAGCGCCAGCGCCTGCTGCAGGAAGCGCCGGGGCTGGTCGACCCCTTAAGTTTTATCATGGCCCATTACCAGGGCGGCTTTCCTGGCCCCAAGGTATTTGGCAGCTTGCTGGCGGTGTACGACGCCCTGGCTGGCAAGCGCAACCATCTGTACTACCCGTTGCAGCAACTGCGCTATCTGGCTCCGGGTCTGAAGGAAGACGGACTGCTGGGTGGCACGCGGTTTTTCGATGCGGTGACCGATGATGCGCGGCTGGTGCAGCGGGTGCTGGGTGAGGCCCGTGCCGAGGGCGGCGAAGCGCTAAACGGCATGCGCGTGGTCGAGCTGCTGCGCGAGAACGGGCGGGTGACCGGCCTGCTCGCCGAGGATAGTGAAACCGGCCTGCGCTACGGCTTTAATACCCGCGCCGTGGTTCAGGCCACTGGTGCCTGGGCTGATCAGTTACGCCGGAAAACTGGTCTGGAGCATATCCGCCCGCTGCGTGGTAGCCATCTGTTGCTGCCCGCCTGGCGCTTGCCGGTGGCCCATGCCTTCAGCTTTATGCACGCGGCTGACAAACGCCCGGTGTTTGTCTTCCCCTGGGAAGGTGCGACGGTAATCGGCACCACCGATCTGGATCACTCGGTGCCCTTGGCGCAGGAAGCCCGAATCAGTCGTGAAGAGGTGGATTACCTGCTGGCTGCCTGCAATCAGCAATTTCCTTCCGCCGGGATTCGCGCTGCGGATGCGCTGTCGAGTTGGGCCGGCGTGCGTCCGGTGGTCAGCGACGGCGTTGCGGGGCGCAAGCCTTCGGATGAGAAGCGTGAGCATGCGCTGTGGGTCGAGCCCGGCTGCGTCACCCTGGCCGGCGGCAAGCTGACCACTTTTCGCCTGCTGGCGCTGGAAGTGCTGCAGGCCTGCGCAACCATGGTCGGGCGTACGGTGGATGATCAGGGGGCGGCGACCTTTGCCGCGGTGCCCAGCCAGCCGATGCCCGCGCTAAGCCCGGCCCAGCAGAAGCGCCTGATCGGCCGTTATGGCCGAGCGCTGCCGCAATTGCTGGCGTTGGTTGATGAGCTAGGCGCCGAGCAGGTGGCAGGTACGGATACGCTCTGGGTCGAGCTGGCCTGGGCCGCCGAGCGGGAGCTGGTGCTGCATCTGGATGACTTGCTGCTGCGTCGTACTCGCTTAGGTTTGCTGCTGGCACGCGGAGGGGCTGCAGAGCTGCCGAGAGTTCGTGCGCTGTGTCAGACCCGCCTGGGCTGGAGTGATGCGCGCTGGCAGCAGGAAGAGCAGGCGTATCTGCAACTCTGGCAGCGCTGTTACAGCCTGCCTGCAGAAGATTGATCAATAGGAAGGACGGCGTCTTGAGCGAGAAAAATTACCTGCTGGCCATCGACAACGGCACCCAGAGCATCCGGGCGCTGCTGTTCGATCTTCAGGGCAATCTGCTCGCCAAGGGCAAGGTGGAGCTTGAGGCCTATTACTCCAAGCAGCCCGGTTGGGCCGAGCAGGACCCCGAGTATTACTGGGCCAGTCTGGGTCAGGCCTGTGCGCAGTTGTGGCAGCAGGTGGATATCGACCGCAGCCACATCCGCGGCGTGTCGCTGACTACCCAGCGCGGCACCCTGATCAATGTCGATCAGCAAGGTCAGCCGCTGCGCCCGGCCATGCTCTGGCTCGATCAGCGCCAAGCCAAGGTCGAAGGGCGGATTACCGGGCCTTGGGGCTGGCTGTTCAAACTCGCGGGTTTGCAGGCCACGGTGGATTACTTCCGCGCCCAGGCCGAGGTCAACTGGATCGCGCAGAACCAGCCGGACATTTGGGCCAATACCCACAAGGTGCTACTGCTTTCCGGCTTTCTTACTCACCGGCTGTGCGGCAAGTTTGTCGATTCGCTGACCAGCTGTGTGGCCTACCTGCCGTTTGACTACAAGCGTTTGCAGTGGGCCAAGCCCGGGGACTGGAAATGGCAGGCCATGCCGGTGCGCCGCGAGCAGTTGCCGGAGCTGTGCAAGCCCGGTGAGCTACTCGGCCATATCACGGCGACGGCCAGCCGCCATACCGGGATTCCCGAAGGCCTGCCGTTGATTGCCGCCGGCGCCGACAAGGCCTGTGAGGTGCTCGGTGCTGGCGGGGTCGAGGCGAGCACGGCCTGTCTGTCCTATGGCACTACGGCGACCATCAACACCACCCGCAGCAAGTACCTGGAAACCATCCCGCTGATTCCGCCATACCCCTCGGCGATCCCCGATCACTTCAATACTGAGGTGATGATTTATCGCGGCTTCTGGATGGTCAGCTGGTTTAAGCAGGAGTTTGGTCTGCGTGAAATGCAGCGGGCCAAGGAGCTGGGCGTTGAGCCTGAGGCGTTGTTCGATGAGCTGGTCAACAGCGTGCCGGCTGGCTCCATGGGCCTGATGCTGCAACCCTACTGGTCGCCGGGCGTCCGCGAACCGGGGTTGGAGGCCAAGGGCTCAATCATCGGTTTTGGCGACGTGCACACCCGCGCGCATATCTACCGGGCGATTCTTGAAGGCTTGGCTTATGCCCTGCGCCAGGGCAAGGAGAAGATCGAGAAGCGTTCGGGCACGCGTATCACCCGCCTGCGTGTTTCCGGTGGCGGCTCGCAAAGCGATGCGGCGATGCAGCTGACCGCTGATATTTTCGGCCTGCCTGCCGAGCGCCCGCACCTCTATGAGACCAGCGGCCTGGGTGCGGCAATCAACTGCGCGGTAGGGCTGGGCCTATACCCGGATTACCCCACGGCGATCGCCGCCATGACGCGGGTAGGCCAGGTGTTTGAACCTAATCCTGAGGCGCAGAGCACCTATCAGCAGCTCTACACCCAGGTTTATCAGCGCATGTACAAGCAGCTTAAGCCGCTGTACCAGACCATCCGCAAAATCACCGGTTATCCGGCTTAAAAGGCCCGAGTTTTGTAGGATGGGTTGAGCGTAGCGATACCCATCGGCACATTGATGGGTATCGCCTTCGGCTAACCCTTCCTACGGGCTGTATTCGTAAGATCACCGGGTATCTAGCCTAAAGAGGCATAGCGGCGCATAGGTCCTGTTGCGTCGCTATGCCATGGCTGCAGGTCAGGCCACATCCACCAGAATGATTTCGCTATCTTCGATAGCCGTCACCCGAATCACTTCGACATCGCTAACAGCCACACCATCGCGGGCCTGAGCGCTGACGCCGTTGACCTCAATGCTGCCGCTGGCGGCCACTAGATAAGCCCTGCGCGCCGTGCCAATTGGGTATTCGGTGCTTTGCCCAGTTTGCAGGGTGGCGGCGGCCATCCGCGCATTGCTGCGGATCGACAGCGCGTCCTGGTCTTCGGCGAAGCCACTGGCCAGGGTGACAAAGGCACCGGCGCGCTCACCTTTAGGGAACGGCTTGGCGCCCCAGGATGGCGGCAGACCTGACTGGTTTGGCTGAATCCAGATTTGAAAGATCTTGGTGGTGCTGTCTTCCAGGTTGTATTCGCTGTGGGCAATCCCGGTGCCGGCGCTCATCACCTGAACATCACCCGCTTCGGTGCGTCCCTGGTTACCCAGGTTGTCCTTGTGGGTGATGGCCCCTTGGCGTACATAGGTGATGATTTCCATGTCGCGGTGTGGGTGGGTAGGAAAGCCCGTATGTGGGGCGATCTCATCATCGTTCCAGACCCGCAGCGGACCCCAGCTCATGCGCTCCGGGTCGTAGTATTCGGCAAAGGAAAAGTGGTGACGGGCATTCAGCCAGCCATGATGGGCACCGCCGAGTTCGGCGAAGGGGCGTACTTCGATCATCTGCGTATCCTCATTAAGAACACCGGCTTTTGGCTGCAGTGTTGGTGGGCGATGGACAGATGATCCAATAAATCAATACGATTAAAAATGCGTAATTATTGAGCTTAATTATCTGTTTTATTGATGTTTTAGCCGGCAGGTTGCAAGCTAATGCAATCTCAAGCCATGTTGCTCAGTCTGATCTAAAGCATGAAAAGGATGCCGGGAATGCAAGAACGTAAAGCGCTGCTGATTCTGCATGGCAAGCAAGCCCTCAATGCTGAGGTGCGTGCTGCGGTGCAGGAACGTCGTGACGAGGGCTGGCAACTGGATGTGCGGGTGACTTGGGAAGCGGGCGATGCGCAGCGTCTGGTCAATGAGGCGCTGCAGGCCGGGTACCCGACCCTGATCGCCGGTGGTGGCGATGGCACCTTGCGTGATGTGGCCGAAGCCATGGCCCTGGCGAAGACCACTGCCAGTTTGGCGCTGTTGCCGCTGGGTACGGCCAATGACTTTGCCCACGCGGCGGGAATCGCCCTTGATCCGCAGATTGCTTTGGCGCTGCTGGATACGCCAGCGCAGGCAATTGATCTGGGTGAAGCCGACGGGCAGGTGTTTCTCAATATGGCCACTGGCGGTTTTGGCTCCAATGTCACCGCCAATACTTCGGAAGACCTCAAGCGTGTATTGGGCGTCGCGGCTTACTTTCTGACTGGGCTGACTCGTTTTGCTGAGGTGCAGTCTTCGTTCGGCCGCTTTACCGGTCCGGATTTTCAGTGGGAAGGCGAGTTTCTCGCTCTAGGCATTGGTAATGGTCGCCAGGCGGGCGGTGGACACGTGCTGTGCCCCCAGGCGCGAGTCAATGATGGTCTGCTGGATATCTGTATTGTTCCGGCGGCGGTCGATGTGGTCGGCACCTTAGGCACATTGTTGTCCGGCGGTATTAATGGTTTGCAGAGCGTGGCCCTAAGCGCGCGGCTGCCCTGGCTGGAAGTTGAGGCGCCAGAAGGGCTGGACCTCAATCTGGATGGCGAGCCGATGGAGAGTCGCAAGCTGCGCTTTGCCGCAATGCCGGCTGCCCTGCGGCTGCACCTACCGGAAGGCTCGCCGTTGCTGCTGGAGTAAATCAAGCGCTTACTGTCGTCTGGCTGGCCTCGGTGCTGCGCTTGTCGCATGATGGCGCCGCGCCATCTGCCTTCAGATGCGCGGCAGATGGCCGATACACCAGGGCATGGCTATTTGAGCTAGGCTAGATCGATAAGTGAACAGGAGCGCAAGATGGCCGGCATTCTCGACTCAGTGAACCAACGCACCCAGCTGGTGGGTGAGAACCGCCTGGAAATTCTCATGTTCCGCCTGGCGGGTCGGCAGCTGTTTGCGATCAACGTGTTCAAGGTGCAGGAAGTCCTGCAGATGCCCAAGCTGACCCTGATGCCGCAGCGGCACCGGTTTGTTTGCGGCGTGGTCAACCTGCGCGGGCAAACCCTGCCGGTGATTGATCTGTCCCAGGCCATCGGCATGCGTCCCATCGTGCCGGATGAGCGCAGCACCATCATCGTGACCGAATACAACCGTTCGGTGCAGGCTTTCCTGGTCGGTGGGGTCGAGCGTATTCTCAACCTAAACTGGGAATCCATCCTGCCGCCACCCGGTGGCGCCGGGCGTCAGCATTACCTGACCGCCATCACCAAGGTTGAAGACCAGATCGTCGAAGTGATTGACGTGGAAAAGGTGCTGGCGGAAATCACTCCAATGAGCACCAAGGTTTCCCCGGAAAAACTCGCCGACCCGCTGCTGGAGTTTGCCAAGGGCCGTGAAGTGTTGCTGGTGGACGATTCCAACGTGGCCATGAGTCAGCTCAAGGGCACCATGGCGCAGCTGGATATTCGTTGCCACTCCGCCAGTGACGGCCTGCGCGCGCTGAACCTGCTGAAGAGCTGGGCCGACGAAGGGATCGATGTGCACGAGAAGCTGCTGATGGTGATTACCGATGCGGAAATGCCGGAGATGGACGGTTACCGCCTGACCACCGAAATCCGCAATGACTCACGCCTCAAGGACTTGTATGTGGTGCTGCACACCTCGCTGTCCGGCAGCTTCAACGAAGCCATGGTGAAGAAGGTCGGTTGCGACAACTTCCTATCCAAGTTCCAGCCCGACAAATTGGTCGATATGGTGCGCCAGCGCCTGCTGCTGGACGAGCCGCAAGAGTCCTGAGTCTGCTTAACTCGCCGCACTGGCAAGCGCTCAGGGCTGGCTGAGCTGCTGGCGCAAACCTTCAATACGCTCGCGGTTGACGCCCAGGTCCGAGTGACCGAGGCGTGACGCCGAGCGCACTTCCACGGCCTCCGGGCCGATCAGAAACTCCACATCATCGACGAAACGCATGACCTGGCTGGTGAACTCGGCCCGTAGGTAATGCGCGTCCTGGGTAACCACGGCAACGCGCGGGGTCTGCGCCAGCAGGCTGAGCAGGCGACTGCGGGTGTTGGCCGGGTCGCCCTGCAGGGGTAGCGGGGCAATCCGGTGCTCGCTGTTGCGGGCCTGGCTGCTGACGCAGTTGGGGCTTGGCGGGCAGTCAGTCAGATGGCCATCCTGTACGCCGAGGTTGCCAGGTG
>DASRUM010000228.1:0-15959 GCA_035655415.1 Pseudomonas sp. | reverse complement strand
CAAGGTAGTCCTGGCATATTCCGGTGGCCTGGACACTTCCGTGATCCTCAAGTGGCTGCAAGATACCTATAACTGCGAAGTGGTGACCTTCACCGCTGACCTCGGCCAGGGTGAGGAAGTCGAGCCGGCACGCGCCAAGGCCAAGGCCATGGGCGTCAAGGAAATCTACATCGACGACCTGCGCGAAGAATTCGTGCGTGATTTCGTCTATCCGATGTTCCGCGCCAACACCGTCTACGAAGGCGAATACCTGCTGGGCACCTCGATTGCCCGCCCGCTGATCGCCAAGCGCCTGATTGAAATCGCCAACGAAACCGGCGCCGACGCCATTTCCCACGGCGCCACCGGCAAAGGTAACGACCAGGTGCGCTTCGAACTGGGCGCCTACGCACTGAAGCCAGGCGTAAAAGTGATTGCCCCATGGCGCGAGTGGGATTTGCTGTCGCGTGAGAAGCTGATGGACTACGCCGAGAAGCACGCCATTCCGATCGAACGTCACGGCAAGAAGAAGTCGCCGTACTCCATGGATGCCAACCTGCTGCACATTTCCTATGAAGGCGGCGTGCTGGAAGACACCTGGACCGAGCACGAAGAAGACATGTGGAAATGGACTGTCTCTCCCGAGGCTGCGCCAGATGCACCGACCTATATCGAGCTGACCTACCGCAAGGGCGACATCGTTGCCATCGACGGCAAGGAAATGAGCCCGGCCACCGTGCTGGCTGAACTCAACCGCATCGGCGGTGAGAACGGTATCGGTCGTCTGGATATCGTCGAAAACCGCTTTGTCGGCATGAAGTCCCGTGGCTGCTACGAGACTCCCGGTGGCACCATCATGCTCAAAGGCCACCGCGCCATTGAATCGATCACCCTGGACCGCGAAGTCGCTCACCTGAAAGATGAGCTGATGCCGAAATACGCCAGCCTGATCTATAACGGTTTCTGGTGGAGCCCTGAGCGTCTGATGCTGCAACAGATGATCGACGCCTCCCAGGCCAACGTGAACGGCGTGGTACGCATGAAACTGTACAAGGGCAACGTGATCATCACCGGGCGCAAGTCCGATGACTCGCTGTTCGACGCCAATATCGCCACCTTCGAAGAAGATGGCGGCGCTTACAACCAGGCGGATGCCGGCGGCTTTATCAAGCTCAACGCCCTGCGCATGCGCATCGCGGCGGGCAAAGGGCGCAAGATGCTCTGATAGACTGGAGCACCTGAGCCACACCAAACCCCGGCCATAAGCCGGGGTTTGCATTTATAAGCCCGCAAGATGGGCAACGATGAGGAGATACCTGATGAGACTGCTGCATACCATGCTGCGCGTCGGCGATATGGATAAATCCATCGCGTTCTACACCGAAGTCCTAGGCATGACCCTGCTACGCCGCAAGGATTATCCAGAAGGGCAGTTCACCCTGGCATTCGTCGGTTACGGCGATGAGGCGCACAACAGCGTGATCGAGCTGACCCATAACTGGGGCGTGGAGAGTTACGAGCTGGGCACCGGTTACGGCCATATCGCTTTGGAAGTGGCTGATGTGTACAAAGCCTGCGAAGACATTCGCACCCGCGGTGGCAAGATCACTCGCGAGCCCGGGCCGATGAAGCACGGCACCAGTATTCTGGCGTTTGTCGAAGATCCGGACGGCTACAAGATTGAGCTGTTGTCGCCATCGCGTGCCGACTGAAGCCAGTGCACTGCAGGATATTCGTCATTGCTGTTGAGCAACAAAAAAGCCCCGCAGTGTAACGGGGCTTTTTGTTGCTGGCGGCGTTAGAGGTCGAAGTCGTATTCGGCCAATTGCTTGTGCAGGCGGCGCTCTTCGAGGAAGTTGTCGATGATGCGGCGCTTGGTCAGGTTGGTTTTGGCAACCTCTACCGGTGCTTCGGCGTCATCCGCTTCTTCGGCAACAAAATCTTCGTCGAGCTCAAGTTCTTCTTTATCAGTGCTCATCAAATCCGCTCCAGGCTACTAGGGCCATTTGCGCACCTTATAGCGGCAAAACCTGGGCGGGTAAAAAAGATTTTTTCAATCGGCTTATTGATCGGCTGAATAGCGGCTCAATCGTCGGAGGTTTTCTGTTTGTATTCGCATAGATCTTCGATGCGGCAGCTGCCGCAGCGCGGCTTGCGCGCCTGGCACACATAGCGGCCGTGCAGGATCAGCCAGTGGTGTGAATCGAGAAGAAATTCCTTGGGCACAAACTTCATCAGCTTCTTTTCCACTTCCACGACATTCTTGCCGGGGGCGATGCCGGTGCGGTTGCTGACGCGGAAAATATGCGTGTCCACCGCCATGGCCAGCTGGCGGAACGCGGTGTTGAGCACCACGTTGGCGGTTTTGCGCCCGACCCCGGGCAGGGCTTCGAGGTCTTCGCGGTTGTCCGGCACTTGGCTGTTGTGCTTTTCGATCAGCAGGCGGCAGGCTTCGATGACGTTCTTTGCCTTGCTGTTGTACAGGCCGATGGTCTTGATATATCCGCTCAGCCCCTCGACGCCCAGGGCATAGATCGCCTCCGGGGTATTGGCGACCGGGAATAGCTTGGCGGTGGCCTTGTTGACGCTGACGTCGGTGGCCTGGGCGGACAGGGTGACCGCTACCAAAAGCTCAAACGGCGTGCTGTAGGCCAGTTCGGTCTTCGGCTCGGGGTTGTCTTCATGCAGGCGGCGGAAGATCTCGTAGCGCTTGGCGGCGTTCACTCGATCACTCCGGTCACCCGCACGCGGCGGCTTTGCACTGGTGTATCGACCTGCTGCGCCTTGGCTCGCTCGGCCAGCACTTCGTCCACACGGTTTTTGCAGGCGATCAGCAGGCCCAGCACGATAAAGGCGCCTGGCGGCAGGATGGCCAGCAGGAAGCCCTTGTACTCGGGGATCAGCGTCAGCTGCCAGTTGGCGGCGATGGGGCCGAACAGCAGGTGCATATTGGCGAACACCGCGCCGGTGCCGAACAGCTCGCGCAGGGCGCCGATCATCACCAGCACCACGCCAAAGCCCAGGCCCATCATCAGGCCGTCATAGGCGGCGCGGGCCGGGTCGTTCTTCGCGGCGAAACCATCGGCGCGGCCGAGGATCACGCAGTTGGTGGTGATCAGCGGGATAAAGATGCCGAGAATCTGATACAGCTCGTAGGTGAAGGCCTGCATCAGCAGTTCGATGCAGGTGGTCAGGGCGGCGATGATCATCACAAAGGCCGGTAGGCGCACCGCCGTGTTGACCACGCCGCGCACCAGCGACACCGCGGTGTTGGAGCACACCAGCACCACGGCGCTAGCCAACGCCAGGCCGAGGGCGTTGACCGCCGAGTTGCTCACCCCGAGCAGCGGGCAGAGGCCGAGCAATTGCACCAGCGCGGGGTTGTTCTTCCACAGGCCGTTAAGCGTGATCTCGCGGTAGCTGGGACTAGCCATTGGACTTCACCTGGGCTGCGAACAGCTGCTCTTGATTGGCATCGAAATACTGCAGGGCCTTGTGTACCGCCTTGACCACTGCACGCGGGGTGATGGTGGCGCCGGCAAACTGGTCGAATTCACCGCGATCTTTCTTCACTGCCCAGCCATCTTCGCTGGGGTTGTTCAGTGACTTGCCGTCGAAGCTGCGAATCCAGGCGCTCTTGGCCAGCTCGATCTTGTCGCCCAGACCGGGGGTTTCCCGGTGGCCAAGCACGCGCACGCCGGCCAGGCGGCCATCTGCGTGGATGCCGATCAGCAAGTGGATCGCACCGCTGTAACCGTCCGGCGCGGTGGCGCGCAGGATCACGGCGCTGGGTTTGCCGTCTTTCAGGGCGATATAGGCGGTCTGCGGCGACTTACTGCCGAGCAGCGGGTCGTGCAGCTGGATGCTGTTGTCCAGCAAGTGGTTGTCATAGCTGTCCTGGGGCAGGATTTCGCTCAAGGCGCGCACCTGAGCTTCGCGCTCGGCGTTGGCGATGCGCCCGGCAGTGGCTTGTTGCAGCACGGCCACCAGGCCCACGGTGGCGATGGCAAACAGCCCGAGCACCAGGGCGTTCTTTAGCATCGAGCGGCTAATTTCAGGCAGGGCCACGGTTACTCTCCCAACTTGAAGCCGCGAGTCGGCTTGCGGTGGCCGTAGGTGCGCGGCCGCGTGTAGTAGTCGATGGTCGGTGCTGCCAGGTTCATCAGCAGCACGGCGAAGGCCACGCCATCCGGGTAGCCGCCCCAGGCGCGAATCACATACACCAGCACGCCAACGCCGATGCCGAAAATCAGCCGGCCGAGGTTGCTGGTGGCGCCGCTGACCGGGTCGGTGACGATAAAGAAGGCGCCGAGCATGGTCGCGCCAGTCAGCAGGTGAAACAGCGGTGAGCCGTGGGAGTCCGAGCCCGAGCCGTTCCAGAACAGCAGGCTCATCACGGCCAGGGCGGCGAGCATTCCCACCGGTGCATACCAGGTGAACAGGCGCTTATGCAGCAGGTATAGGCCGCCGGCGAGGAAGGCCAGATTGACCGCCTCAGTGGCAGCGCCGCCGAGGTAGCCGAATGCCGGGTTCTGTGCCCACAGCTCGTCGATGGTCAGGCTCTTGTTGACCTTCAGCGCATCCAGCGCAGTGGCCTGGGCCCAGCCGTCCGGCAGGTTGGCGATGCCGAGAATCTGTTGCAGCCCTTCAAGCAGGCCGACCGTATGTGGGGCTGGCCAGCTGGTCATCTCTACCGGGAAGGAAATCAGCACCACCACATAGCCGAGCATGGCCGGGTTGAAGGGGTTTTGCCCGAGGCCGCCATACAGCTGCTTGCCGAACAGCACGGCAAAGCCGGTGGCCACCAGGGTCAGCCACCAGGGCGAGTAGGGCGGCAGCGCCAGGGCCAGCAGCACGGCGGTGACCAGCACGCTGTAGTCCTTGAGGAAGAACAGCACCGGGCGTTTGCGCAGCCCCAGGATGGCTGCTTCAACACCCAGGGCGCAGACGCTGGCCCACAGCAGGTTGATCAGGGTGCCGGCGCCGAACAGCCAGGTCAGGGCGAGAATGCCCGGCACCGTAGCCAGCAGCACCTGCAGCATCACTTGCTGGGTGCGATTGCTGCCCTTGGCGTGGGGCGATGTGATACGGGGCAGGGCCATTGGCGCTCCGGTTGTTGCTTGGGTTGGCTACACAGGGCTGTTATCAGCTGCCTGCGTGTTCCTGTAATTGGCGTTCAGCATCCGCCAGGCGCTGGCGTGCGGCTGCCAGGGCGTCGGCTGGGCTGTCGGTGTCGCGTTCGAGTTTGCGCAGATCCGCGCGGGCAAAGGCCACTTCGGTTTTCAAGGCGCGAGTGGTTTCGTCGATTGGCTTCTTGTCGGTGCGTACCAGCTCTGGCGCGGGCTTGCCAGATGCATCCTCGGCCTGGTGCAGCGCCTGCTCGGCGGCGGCCAATGCCTCGCGTAGGCTGCTAAGCGCGGCTTCATCGCTGCCGGCTTTCTCGGCCTTTTTCAGTTCGGCGCGTTTCATCGCCAGTTCGATCTTGGCTTTTTTCAGCGGATCGGGGGCTTCTGCATCAGGCGCTTTTACCGGGACGGCCGGTGCTTGGACTTCCAGGCTGACTAGAAGCTTCTCTGCAGCTTCCAACTGGCTGCGCAGTTGCTGCAGTTCGCTTTGTTGCTCCTCGCTTGGCACTTCAAGTTTTTCCAGCTTGCGCACCTGGGCGCGGAGCATGGCCGTGTCGATCTTGGCTTTTTTCAATGCGCCATCGTCGGCAGCCGCTTTGGCGGCCGGTGCCGGTGCCTGGGCTTCCAGGCTGGACAGCAACTTTTCTGCGGCTTCCAGCTGGCTGCGCAGTTGTTGCAATTCGCTTTGCTGTTCGTCGCTGGGTGCTTCGAGTTTTTCCAGTTTGCGCACCTGAGCGCGGAGCATGGCGGCGTCGATTTTGGCCTTTTTCAATGCGCCATCGTCGGCAACTGGGGCAGCAGCCGGGGCCGGCGGGTTGGCGGCCATGGCGCTGTCGAGCGCTTTCTGGGCGATGGCTGCTGCGCTGCGCAGTTCGTCGACCTGGGCCTGTAGCTCGGGGCTGGCGTGGGTTGCCAGCTGCTTTTCGGCCTTTTTCAGGGCGACTTGGGCCATGCTGGCTTCGATCTTGAGTTTCTTCTGCTCATCGCTCAGGCCGGCCGGTTTGGCCGCTGCTGTATCACTGCTGGCCGCCGCTGGTGCGGCTTGGGCTTGCGCGGCCTTGGCTTGGGCTGCTTTGGCAGCGCGGGCCTGGCGTTCGGCTTCCTTCTGCTCTTCAGCGCGGCGCAGGCGTTCCTGACGCAGTTCGAAGCGCTGTTTCGACTGCTCGGCCTTGAGCTGTTTCTGTTCCAGGTCGCGAATCTCGCCCTTGGCGGCGCGGTAGTACTGCACCAGAGGGATGCTCGACGGGCAGACATAGGCGCAGGCGCCGCATTCGATGCAGTCGAATAGGTTATGCGCCTTGAGCTGCTCGTGCTCCTGGCCGATGGCGAAGAAGTGCAGTTGCTGCGGCAGCAGGCTGGCCGGGCAGGCTTCGGCGCATTCGCCGCAGCGGATGCAGGGCATAGCCGGCGGCGGTGGTGGCAGCTCGGCGCTGGTCGAGGCCAGTAGGCAGTTGGTGGTCTTGATCACGGGTACGGCGAAGTCGGGCAGGGTAAAGCCCATCATCGGGCCGCCCATGATCAGGCGGTTCAACTTGCTGCGGTTCAGGCCAGCAAACTCCAGCAATTCACCCGCCGGCGTGCCAAGCAGTACCTCGACGTTCATCGGTCGGGCCAGGGCCTCACCGGTCAGGGTGGTGATGCGTGAGATCAGCGGTTTGCCGTGGATCACTGCGTTATGGATGGCCACGCAGGTGCCGACGTTCTGGCACAGCATGCCGATATCTGCTGGCAGGCCGCCGGACGGGACTTCCACGCCGGTAAGAATCTGGATCAGCTGCTTTTCGCCACCGGACGGGTACTTGGTGGGGAATACCTTGAGCTGATAGCTGCGCTCGGCCAGCGCATTGCGAACGGAGGCGATGGCTTCGGGCTTGTTGTCCTCGATGCCGATCAGCACCTGATCTGGCTGAATCAGCTGCACCAGAATGTCGATGCCGCTGATCAGCTCGTTGGCACGCTCGCGCATCAGCAGGTCGTCAGCGCTGATATAGGGCTCGCACTCGGTGCCGTTGATGATCAGCGTGTGGATTTTTTGCGTCGGCCGCGCGTTGAGTTTCACCGCCGTGGGAAAGCCTGCACCGCCCAGGCCGCTGATGCCCGCCTGGCGAATCAGCTCAACCAGAGCGCTGTTTTCCAGATGACGATAGTCAGTTTGTGGACTCAGCTCGATCCATTCGTCCAGCCCATCACTGTCGATCACGATGGCCGGGGCGAGCATGCCGGATACATGCGGGTAGGGGTGTGGGCCGATTAAGCTCACTGTGCCGGAGGTCGGTGCGTGCACGGGTACGCTGACAAATCCCGTGGCAGCGGCGATCAGCTGGCCTTTCAGCACGCGCTCACCCACGGCGACCACAGGTTCTGCGGGCGCGCCGATATGCTGGTTAAGCGGCAGCGTCAGGCGCTTGGGCAGCGGCGCCGGCTGGATCGGCGTGCGGTTGGACAGCTCCTTGCGCTCGGCCGGGTGAATGCCGCCGGGGATATCCCAGATCAGTGCTTCAGCTTTGTGCAATGCGCTCATGCTGCCTGCTCCCGGTCACTGGCAATCAATTGGCCGGGCAGCAGGGGTTTTTCCCATTTCCAGCTCTGCACCGTGCTGCCGACTTCCAGCATGTCGATGCAGTCCACCGGGCAGGGCTCGACGCACAAGTCGCAACCGGTGCATTCGCTGACGATCACCGTGTGCATCTGTTTGGCCGCGCCGACGATGGCATCCACCGGGCAGGCCTGGATGCATTTGGTGCAGCCGATGCATTCGGCTTCGCGGATGTAAGCGACCATCTGTGGTTTTTCGCCTTCCACGGCGTCGAGCGGCTCGGCTTCAACGTCGAGCAGGTCGGCCAGGGCCTGGATGGTCGCTTCGCCGCCGGGCGGGCATTTGTTGATCTTGTCGCCGCCGGCGATCGCCTCGGCGTAGGGCTTGCAGCCCGGGTAACCGCACTGGCCGCACTGGGTTTGCGGCAACAGGGCATTGATCTGTTCGGCAATCGGATTGCCTTCAACCTTGAAACGCACAGCCGCGAAACCGAGGATGGCGCCGGCCACCAGGCACAGGGCGAGCAGGGCGAGAACGGCGATCAGCACCAGGCTCATAGCTTGATCAGCCCGGTAAAGCCCATAAAGGCCAGGGACATCAACCCGGCGGTGATCATGCCGATGGCCGCGCCCTGGAAGGATTTCGGCACGTCGGCAATCGCGATGCGTTCACGCATGGCGGCGAACAGCACCAGCACCAGGGAGAAGCCGAGGCCGGCGGCAAAGCCGTTGGCGGTGGCGGTGATAAAGGTGAACTCGGCCTTGTTGGCGTTGAGCAGGGCCACGCCCAGAACAATGCAGTTGGTGGTGATCAGCGGCAGAAAGATCCCCAGTACGCGGTACAGCAGCGGACTAGTCTTGTTCACCACCATTTCGGTGAACTGCACCACTACGGCAATCACCAGAATAAAGCTGATGGTGCGCAGGTATTCGATATCCAGCGGTTTAAGCACGTACTGCTGCACCAGGTAGCTGCACATGGCGGCCAGGGTCAGCACGAAGGTGGTGGCCAACGACAGGCCGATAGCCGTCTCGATCTTCTTCGAGACGCCCATAAAGGGACACAGGCCAAGGAACTGGACCAACACGAAGTTGTTGACCAGGATGGCGCTGACCATGATCAAGGCGAGTTCGGTCATTGCGGGTTCCATTGATGGACGGGCAAAGGCCGCAGGAAAGGGGTGGCTATTATCGGTAAGCCGATCCTGCCATACAAGCCGGATCAGCCTTCCTATGGTGCTGCCATAAGGCTAGCGCAGTCGGTGGTTATCGCCTGCGCTATCGGGTCGCAGGTTTATTTGACCCGCTGGCCCGGCTTGGCACCGCTGTCCGGGCTGAGCAGGTAGATTTCCTCGCCGCCAGGGCCGGCTGCCAAAACCATGCCTTCGCTGATGCCGAACTTCATCTTGCGCGCCGCCAGGTTGGCCACGTACAGGGTCAGGCGGCCTTCCAGCTTGCTCGGGTCCGGGTAGGCGCTCTTGATGCCGCTGAACACGTTGCGTTTGGCGTCGCCGATATCCAGGGTCAGGCGCAGCAGCTTGTCTGCACCTTCAACGAACTCGCACTTCTCGATCAGGGCGATACGCAGGTCGACCGCGGCAAAGGCGTCGAAGGCAATCTCGGCAGCTAGCGGGTCTTTCGTCAGCTCGCCATTGCCTTGGGCGACCGGAGCAGCTTCGCTGGCGGCCAGGTCTTCTTTGGAGGCTTCGATCATGGCGTCGATTTTCGCAGGCTCGATACGGGTCAGCAGGGCGCTGAATGGGTTCAGTTGATGGTCGGCCAGCAGCGTCTGGTGATCGTCCCAGGTCAGCGGTGCGACATTGAGGAAGGCCTCGGCGTCGCTGGCCAGTTGCGGCAGTACCGGCTTGAGGAAGATCACCAGCTGGCGGAACAGGTTTACGCCCAGGGCACAGATGGCCTGCACTTCGTTCTGCTTGCCGTCTTGTTTGGCCAGGGACCAGGGTGCTTTGTCGGCGATCCAGGCGTTGGCGCGGTCGGCCAGGGCCATGATCTCGCGCATGGCGCGGGCGAAATCGCGGGCCTCGTAGGCTTCGGCGATGCTCGGTGCGGCAGCCTGGAAGGCCTCGGTCAGCTCGGGTGCGGCATTGCCAGCAACCAGCAGACCGTTGTTGCCTTTGTGGATAAAGCCGGCGCAGCGGCTGGCGATGTTGACCACCTTGCCGACCAGGTCCGAGTTGACCTTCTGTACGAAGTCTTCCAGGTTCAGGTCGAGGTCATCCACGCCACGACCGAGCTTGGCTGCGTAGTAATAGCGCAGGTACTCGGGGTTCAGATGATCCAGATAGGTGCGCGCCTTGATAAAGGTGCCACGGGATTTGGACATCTTCTGCCCGTTGACGGTCAGGTAGCCGTGCACGGCCACTGCAGTCGGCTTGCGCAGGCCTGCGCCTTCGAGCATGGCTGGCCAGAACAGGGCGTGGAAGTTGACGATGTCCTTGCCGATAAAGTGGTATAGCTCGGCGGTCGAGTCCTTGTTCCAAAACGCGTCGAAGTCCAGCTCCGGGCGCTTGGCACAAAGGTTCTTGAAACTGGCCATATAGCCGATCGGCGCGTCCAGCCAGACGTAGAAGTATTTGCCCGGCTCGTCGGGGATCTCAAAACCGAAGTAGGGCGCATCGCGGCTGATGTCCCATTCCTGCAGGCCGGAATCCAGCCATTCGGCGATCTTGTTGGCTACAGCGTCCTGCAGCGCGCCGCCACGGGTCCAGCTCTTCAGCATGGCCTCGAAGTCTGGCAGCTTGAAGAAGAAGTGCTTGGAGTCGCGCAGCTCGGGTACGGCGCCGGAGATGGCCGAGCGCGGGTTCTTCAGTTCGGTCGGCTCGTAGGTGGCGCCGCATTTTTCGCAGTTGTCACCGTACTGATCTTCGGCCGCGCACTTCGGACAGGTGCCCTTGATAAAGCGGTCGGCGAGGAACATGCCCTTTTCGGGGTCGAAGTACTGGGTCACCGAGCGGGTGGCGATATGCCCGGCGTCGCGCAGCTTTAGGTAGATGGCCGCAGACAGCTCGCGGTTTTCATCCGAGTGGGTCGAATGGTAGTTGTCGAAGTTCACCCCGAAGTCGGCGAAGTCGGCGGTGTGTTCGGCCTGCACATTGGCGATCAGTTGTTCCGGAGTGATGCCTTCCTTCTCGGCGCGCAGCATGATCGCCGAGCCATGGGCATCGTCTGCACAGACGTAGATGGCCTGGTTGCCGCGCAGTTTCTGGAAGCGCACCCACATGTCGGTCTGGATGTACTCGAGCATATGGCCAAGGTGGATCGAACCGTTGGCGTAGGGCAGGGCGCTGGTAACGAGAATCTTGCGGGCTTGGCTCATGGGATCGGCTGCACTGGTAACTCAGGGAAGCCGGCAACTATATAGGGGCGGCGGATATTTTTCATCCTTGCGCGGGTAATGCCTGCCGGTGCGCGCCTATGGGGTAGCCTGGGGTAATATGTCCGCCTGCTTTACTCAGCCTTTCGGAGCCTTCCATGAGTGTCGTTACCCGCGCAGCGGTCGAAGCCGCCCTGTCCCAATACACCGATCCGCACTTGAATCAGGACCCGGTTAGCGCCGGTTGCCTGCGTGAAGTGGATATTCAGGGTGGGCAGGTCAAGGTGCGTCTGCAGTTGGGCTACGCGGCTGGGCTGTTCAAAAGCGGCTGGGCGCAGATGCTGCAGATGGCTCTGGAAAACCTCGACGGCGTCGAGCGTGCGCAGGTGCAGGTTGACTGCGTGATTGAAGCGCACAAGGCGCAGGATCAGGTGCCGGCACTGGCCAACGTGAAGAATGTGATTGCTGTGGCCTCCGGTAAGGGCGGGGTGGGTAAGTCCACCACGGCGGCCAACCTGGCCCTGGCGTTGGCGCGGGAGGGCGCGAAGGTCGGCATCCTCGATGCGGATATCTATGGGCCGAGCCAGGGCATCATGTTCGGTATTCCGGAAGGCACGCGGCCGCAGGTGAAAGACCAGAAGTGGTTTGTGCCGCTCAAGGCCCATGGTGTGGAAGTGATGTCCATGGCCTTTCTCACCGATGAAAACACCCCGGTGGTGTGGCGCGGGCCGATGGTGTCTGGCGCGTTGCTGCAGCTGATCACCCAGACCGCCTGGGATGACCTGGATTATCTGGTGGTCGATATGCCGCCAGGCACCGGCGACATCCAGCTGACCCTGGCGCAGAAAGTGCCGGTGGCCGGCGCAGTGATCGTCACTACACCGCAGGACCTGGCTCTGCTGGATGCCAAGAAAGGCGTGGAGATGTTCCGCAAGGTGAATATCCCGGTGCTCGGCGTGGTGGAAAACATGGCCGTGCATATCTGCTCAAACTGCGGGCATGCCGAGCATCTGTTCGGTGAAGGCGGCGGCGAGAAGCTGGCGGCGCAGTTTGGCGTCGATCTGCTGGCGTCGTTGCCACTGTCGATGGCCATTCGCATGCAGTCCGACGGCGGTAAGCCAACTACCATCGCCGATCCGGAAAGTCAGATCGCGATGATCTACCAGGAAACCGCACGCAACGTCGGTGCGCGGATTTCCCAGGGTGGTGCGCAGCAGGCAATGCCAACCATCGTGATTAGTGAAGACTAATTCGGTAGTGGCGCATGCAAGTGCGCCACATCGTACGTACAGATATATAAGCGCCCATAAAAAAGCCCCGCACTAGGCGGGGCTTTTTATCAAGCCAGTTAGTGCAGGTTATACAACCTGTACTTCCTCAGCTTGCATGCCTTTCTGACCGCGGGTAGCGACGAAAGTCACTGCCTGGCCTTCTTTCAGGCTCTTGAAGCCATCGCTCTGGATAGCTTTGAAGTGTACGAAGAGGTCGTCACCGGACTGTGGGGTGATGAAGCCGTAGCCTTTTTCATCGTTAAACCACTTGACGGTGCCATTCTGACGATTCGACATGTTATGTCTCCTACTAATTTTATTAACAGCCCTGGAAAAGCCCAGGCCGGGACTGAGTGCAACGAGTTACTAGGAGTCGGACGATGTTTGGATCGAAATCTAGGCATCAAGTAGCGATTCGCGGTGACACATGCAGCACAGTGGGGCAACCATACTCGCTTTTAACGCTAAGCGCGAATGCTCTGTGCATCTTTCTGTTATTTGGCGACAGACAGGTTGTTTGCCGTTTTGCGCACCGCGCTGGCTCAAGAGCCTTTGAACCCAGTCGCTGGCCCCGGTAAGATGCGTGCACTTTTCACCCTTCGCTATAGCAGGACAGCCGCCATGAGCATCAAATCGGATAAGTGGATTCGCCGCATGGCTCAAGAGCACGGCATGATCGAGCCTTTCGTTGAGCGCCAGGTACGTGCCGAGGGCGCACAGCCGCTGATCTCTTACGGCGTTTCCAGCTACGGCTACGATGTGCGCTGCGCCGATGAGTTCAAGGTATTCACCAATATCAACTCGGCGACCGTCGACCCGAAGAACTTCGACGAGAAGAGCTTTGTCGATGTGAAAAGCGATGTGTGCATCATTCCGCCGAACTCCTTCGCCCTGGCGCGCACCGTGGAGTTCTTCCGCATTCCGCGCGACGTGCTGACCATCTGCCTGGGCAAGAGCACTTACGCGCGCTGCGGCATTATCGTTAACGTCACCCCGTTGGAACCGGAGTGGGAAGGCCACGTGACCCTGGAATTCTCCAACACCACCACCTTGCCGGCGAAGATCTATGCCAACGAAGGTGTGGCGCAGATGCTGTTCCTGCAGTCCGATGAGGCGTGCGAAGTGTCTTACAAGGATCGCGGTGGTAAGTATCAGGGTCAGCTGGGCGTTACTCTGCCAAGGGCCTGACTTAGTTCAGTTGATCCGTAGATTCATGTGCCCGTTGTGTGCTCGGTAAACTGCTTAGCCGAGACGGGCTGCTGCCTAGGTTAAATATTCCTGGAATTCTTGTTCGGGCGCAGTGCTCTAACGCTCAGTGTCACTACTGATCGAAGGAGGTAAACGACATGCATGCGTCTCAATTATCCAGCGCCCTATCCATGCCCCTTGGGGCCGTCAGATTTGCTGGCGGCATCCCGGGGCAGCCTGAGCCAGATACCCCGGATGAGCCAGTACTGCCGGATCAGCCTACTGAACCGGGCGAGCCGTTATTACCAGATCAAGCGCCGCCTGTACCCATGGCAACTTCTTTAAGGGGCTAATGGCAGCTCGCGCTTGTGCCGGGTGTTGTCGTAAGTGCGCACGATGATGGCATAGGCTTCTTCGCGCACTGGCTGGCCGTGTAGAAACGCGTCGATTTCCGCATAGCTGACGCCGTGCGCTTCTTCGTCTGGTTTGCCGGGGTGCAGCTCTTCCAGATCAGCCGTAGGCACCTTGAACGCCAGGTTGTCTGGAGCGCCGAGGTGCTTGGCGATGGCCCGTACCTGATTTTTCACCAGGCCAGAGAGCGGCGCCAGATCGCAGGCGCCGTCACCGAACTTGGTGAAAAAACCCATCACCGCTTCGGCGGCGTGGTCGGTGCCGATCACCAAGCCATTGTTGGCGTTGGCGATGGCGAACTGGGCGACCATGCGAATGCGCGCCTTGATATTGCCGGTGACGAAGTCGCGGCGGGCATCGCTGAGCTTCTGCAAGTGGGCGACCTGTTCGCCAAGACCCGACACGCTGTCCGCGATATTCACCGTGTCTTCTTCATCGGCGCGAATAAATTTCAGCGAATCCTGAGCGTCCTGCTCGTCGTGCTGGGTGCCATGGGGTAGGCGCACGGCGATAAAGCGATAGGCGTTGTCGCCGGTCTCGCTGCGCAATTCTTCCACTGACAGTTGGGCCAGACGCCCTGCAGTGAGAGAGTCGACACCGCCGCTGATACCCAGCACCAGAACTTTCAAACCGGAGTTCCTCAGGCAGTTCTTGATAAAGGCTTTGCGCTGGTTGATCTGCGCAACCAGCGCAGCGTCGTCGGCGAAGGGTGGTACTACGTCGAGGGCGGCGGCAATTTCAGCTTGGCGGTTGCTCATTTCAAAGTCCTCTAGGAGCAGAACACATGGCTTATGCGGTTGCGCGGCAGCAATTCCCGGCGCTAGGGCATCAGCGTTATCAAAGCGCAAAGCTTACGTTGAACTGGCTGCAAAGTGCACGCTAGAGCTGCATGTCTTGGCTAGGTGTCGGTCTACAGCGTGGCTGCCTGAATTGCAGACAAAAGAAAGGGCGCTAAGAAGCGCCCTAAAACGATGATGATCTATGGAGTAAGTCCACTTTCTCAGAGCGGCCGCCGTTGGATTGGTTCAGCGGTGGCCGACGAACGGTCGACAAGCCCTGGCTACACCTAGTTCGCTGGCATCAGCAGCAGGCGCTTGCTGCCATACACCTTGTCGAGATTCTGCGACTGGAACGGGAAGCTCATATAGCTGCCCTTGAGCCAGGCGTCGATGCCGTCGGCGTAGTGTTTGCTGGCGGGGTTGCCGGATTGCCCAGAGCTGTTGAGGCCGATCAGCGGCTCTTCGCGGCCGAAGTCGACGACGATGCGCATGGCCGGTATCAGCCAGGTATCGAAGTTTTCGCCCCAGTTGTAAGCCGCCACGTTCAGCGTGCTGTGATCGCCGCCCGCCGGGTAGGGGCCGCGGTCCAGGTAGCCCTTGATGGCGTTGATGCTGGTGCGTTGGCTGGAACTCATGTACTGCGCCAGTTGGCTGGTTTCGGTGGTCCAGCTGTAGGTGTGCAGCTTGCCCCACTGCCAGGTACTGCGCTCGCTACCCAATTTGCTTTCCAGCAGGGTGACTGCTCCGGCCAGGCTGCGCGCGAGGATGGCGGGTTTGTCTTCGCGTTGCGGGGTGCGGATATCGTTCCAGAACGGGCTGTCTTCGCGGCCCAGCAAGTGGTCGGCCTGGGCGGAGTAAGAGCTGTTGGCGGTTTCCACCAGGGCTTTCCAGGCCGGGCTGCTGTCCGGGCCGAGTTCGTCAAGGAAGGTCTCGCGCGCGCTCTGGTAGAGGAAGGCGCTGTACAGCGCAGCGTCCGCCGAAGTGGCGGCCATTTTGCCGTCGAACTTCATCAGCCGGCTGTGCGCTTCGCGGGCTTTGCTGCGTTCTGCTGCCGGTAGGGCGTCAATCGCCGCTTTCAGGCCTTCAGCCATGCCTGGTGCACTGAACATGTTCTGCAGCTTGGCGACAAAGGGCGAGGTTTGGTCGTACTGCATGGCAATCATGCTCTGGGTGTCGTGCCTGCCCGTTGCGGCCAGCGCGGCGATGCGTTCGGCGCGCTCGGGGTAGAACCAAGAATTGGACAGCTGCATGCCATAGCCGCGCGGCACGGTGCGCTGGTTAGCAGTGCCGAGCCAGCCATCGGGCGGGTCCTGGTCGTAGGGATGCAGCATCGGGT
>DASRUM010000227.1:0-8078 GCA_035655415.1 Pseudomonas sp. | reverse complement strand
GTTCGTGCCGCCGCCTTCAGGCCAGTTCCAGGCGATTGCACCCGGCTGCCTTGGCCTGATACAGCGCATCGTCGACGCGTTTGAAGAACCCTTCAGCGCTGCTGTCGCGACGTGCGTCGTAACAGCCCACGCCGAGGCTCGCGGTCAGCGGCAGGAGCGCTCCTGGCACGTTGAAGCCTTCGCGCTCCAGCTCCAGACGAAACTGCTCGGCCAACAGGCGCGCCTGCTCCAGCGGGGTATTGGGCATCAGGATGCCGAATTCTTCGCCGTCCATTGCATAACCCCTAGCGCAGAATCAGCAACGCCGTGTTGCTGGTGCGCAGCAGAGTGCTGGTGGTGCTGCCCACCAGGAACTGGCGAATCCGCGAGTGGCCGTAGGCGCCCATGGCCAATAGATCAATGCCTTGTTCGAGCTGGTAGGCGTGCAGCGTGGGTTCCACTTCACCGGCGCGAATCGCCAGGTGCACTTCGCTGGCCGAACCTTGCACCACCCGTTCCGCGGCCTTGAGCTGCTCCCAGGCATCGCTGGTGTCCGCGCCGATCATCACCAGGTGACAGGGCAGGCCTTTGAGCAGCGGGCTGGCGGCGATCATGTCCAGGCTCTTGCGCGCCGTGGCGCTGCCGTCATAGGCGAGCATGTAGCTTTGCGGCGCCTTGAACTCGCCGCAGCTGACCAGAATCGGCCGGTGCAGGGTGCGGATAACGTTTTCTAGATGGCTGCCGACCAGCTGGCTAAGGCTGTCGCTGGTCTTGCCCTGACGGCCGATCACCAGCAGGCGAATATCGGCTTCCAGCTCGTGCAGGCAGTCGACCAGATCGCCATGGCGCTGGCGCAGCTGCGCCGGCTCCACGCCATCGGCCTGCACCCGCTCGCGGGCGGCTTCGAGCATCAGCCGGCCTTGTTCCATAGCCAGTTTGTGGCGCTGCTGATCGAGGTTGGCCAGCTCTTCGAGCAGATGCTCGCGGCTGCCCAGGCCGATAGTGCCGGACAGGTCGGGGCTGATTGGGTACTGCACGTCATCCAGCACGTGCAGCAGGGTCAGCGGCGCGCTCAGGCGCTGGCTGGCCCAGGCGGCGTAATCACAGACCGCGCGGGTGGATTGTGAGCCGTCGATACATGCCATTACTTGGGTCATGGGCATTTCCTTTTAGTGGCCCGACAGCAGGTCGGTGGCGTTCTCTTTGTCATGCACCCCGAAGCGGTCGACGATGGTGGCGCTGGCCTCGTTCAGGCCCAGCACTTCGACTTCGGTGCCTTCGCGGCGCAGTTTGATCACGACTTTATCCAGGGCGGCGACGGAGGTTATGTCCCAGAAGTGCGCGCGGGACAGGTCGATGGTGACCTTGCTTACGGCTTCCTTGAAATCAAAGGCGGCAACGAACTTGTCGGCGGAGCTGAAGAACACCTGGCCGATTACCGTGTAGGTGCGCTGGTTGCCCTCGTTGTCGGCTTCCGAGTTGATATAGAGGAAGTGGCCGATCTTGTTGGCAAAGAACATCGCCGCCAGTAGCACGCCGACAAACACGCCGTACGCCAGGTTGTGGGTATAGACGGTGACCGCCACGGTGGCGAGCATGACGATATTGGTCGAGAGCGGGAATTTCTTCAGGTTACGCAGCGAGTCCCAGCTGAAGGTGCCGATCGACACCATGATCATCACCGCCACCAGCGCGGCCATGGGGATCTGGCTGACCCAGTCGCTGAGAAACACCACCATCAGCAACAGCACCACGCCGGCCACCAGGCATGACAAACGGCCACGGCCGCCGGACTTCACGTTGATCACCGACTGACCGATCATCGCGCAACCGGCCATGCCGCCCAGCAGGCCGGAGGCGATATTGGCCACGCCCTGGCCTTTGCATTCGCGGTTCTTGTCGCTGTTGGTGTCGGTCAGGTCATCGATGATGGTGGCGGTCATCATCGATTCCAGCAGGCCAACTACGGCCAGTGCGGCAGCGTAGGGGAAGATGATGGCCAGGGTTTCCAGGGTCAGCGGTACATCCGGCCAGAGGAAGATCGGCAGGGTGTCCGGCAGTTCGCCCATATCGCCGACGGTGCGGATATCCAGGCCGAAATACATGGCCACTGCGGTCATCGACAGGATGCACACCAGCGGTGAGGGGATCACCTGGCCCAGCTTCGGCACGTAGGGGAACAGGTAGATGATGCCCAGGCCCGCAGCGCACATGGCGTAGACGTGCCAGGTGACGTTGGTCAGCTCCGGCAGTTGGGCCATAAAGATCAGAATCGCCAGAGCGTTGACGAAACCAGTGACCACCGAGCGCGAAACAAAGCGCATCAGCGAGCCCAGTTTTAGGTAACCGGCTCCGATCTGCAGCACGCCAGTCAGCAGGGTCGCTGCCAGCAGGTATTCCAGGCCGTGGTTTTTCACCAGGGTGACCATGACCAGAGCCATGGCCCCGGTGGCGGCGCTGATCATGCCTGGGCGGCCACCGACAAAGGCGATCACCACGGCGATACAGAAGGAGGCATACAGGCCGACCTTGGGGTCGACGCCGGCGATGATCGAGAAGGCGATGGCTTCCGGGATCAGCGCCAGCGCCACCACCAGACCGGCGAGCACATCGCCGCGGATATTAAAAAACCAGGTGTTTTTCAGGCTTTGCAGCATGGTCAATTCCAAAGGCTGGGTTCCGCAGATGCACGCAAGGGCAGGGCGGAGTGGCTAATAAAAACTGGGTACAACGATAGCAACGCAGCCTTCGGGCGGCGCGCAGGGGCAATGCTGCGGCAACGGTGGTACCGGCCGTGCTATGCAGGGAGGGGGCGAAACGCTATGGCGGCGTAGGCAGCCAGCGGGATGGTTGGGCCAGTGTCATATCGACCTGTCTCTATCCATTCGGGCGAAAAGGGCGCTCACCTTAACATAAGCCTCCCAACCGCCGCAGCCACTGGGCTGGTTTGCGGCTGGCGCGAGGAACTCCTTCGGTGGTGTGCACTCCTAAAACCGCAGCCCTGTCTTGGGCCGATCAATCGGTGTTCGCACGCAGGGCTGTCATGTTCACGCAGCACACTGCTGTTTCCCGTAAGCACGCGAGTATGGCTATTTATGATGTCCGCTGCGAAAGGGGTGCTAGGACGGCTACCTGATATCAGCCCATGGAAATGGGCACTGTTACTGCTGGCACTGACCCTGGTTTACCAGATAGGCGTGCAGCATCTGGATAACCGCCTGTATTTCTGGATCAAGACCTCCTGGCATGAGACCGAGTGGGAAAACCGCAGCCTATGGTTGCCCGGGTACCGGGTGCAGATCGATGCGCTGCCGGTCGCCGGGGTGAGCGACAACCTGTCCGGGCTGACCTACGACGAAGGCCGCGACCAGCTCTGGGCGGTGGTCAATAACCCCGAGGAGCTGCTGGCCCTGAGCAAGGATGGCGAGCTGCTGGCGCGTTATCCGCTCAGCGGCTTCAGCGATGTCGAAGGCATCACCTACCTGGGCGATAACCTACTGCTACTGGCTGAAGAACGCGATCAGGCGCTGGTGGTGGTCGAACTGCCGGAAAAACCCGGCGCCTTGTTTCGTGAGGATTACCGGGCGCTGACTGTGGGTATCGATCTTGGCGGTAACCAAGGCTTTGAAGGCGTGGGCTACGACCGTGCGCGGGACCGCCTGTATGTGGTCAAGGAGCATTCACCGCGCAAGCTGTATGAGATACGCGGCCTGAAATCCAGCGTCCAGGGCGACTTCAACCTGCAGGTGATCGACCGCCAGGCGTGGATCGAGCACAAGGTGTTTGCCACCGACCTGTCATCGGTGCACTACGACGAGCAGACCGGGCATCTGGCCCTGCTCAGTGATGAGTCCAAGGTGCTGATCGAACTGGACGCCGAAGATGGCAAGCTGATCAGCTTCCGTTCGCTGCTCAGCGGTTTCGCTGGGTTGAAAGACAGCGTGCCGCAGGGCGAGGGCGTGACCCTGGATGATCAGGGCAATCTCTATCTGGTCAGCGAGCCCAACCTGTTCTACCGCTTCGAACGCGAAAGCCGGCCGGGTGCTTAACCGCGCCGGATTAGCCAGATGCCGGCGACGATCAGCAGCAGGCCGCCGACTTTTCCCGCAGTAATCGGCGCTTCACGAAAGCCGGCCCAGCCGAAGTGGTCCAGGGTCAGGGCCATGCTCAGTTGCCCGGCGATCACCAGTGCCATAAACAGCACTGCGCCGACCTTGGGCCCGGCAAACGCAGCGGTGGCGATAAACATCACGCCCAGTAGACCGCCGCTCCAGTGCCACCAGGTCAGGCCTTTCAAGGCGCCAAGGCTGGGGAACTCGCGCTGGGCGAGCACCAGAATCAGCAGCGCCAGGGTGCCAACAGCGAAGGACACCAGCGCTGCGGCCATCACGCTGGACACCTGTTTGGCCAGTTGGCCGTTGATTCCTGCTTGCAGCGGTAGGCAGGCGCCGGCAACGAATGGCAGGGCCATCAACCACCAGATCGGGGCGGGCATGGGGCATCTCCAGGGCAGCAAGGGCGGATGAGTATGCCTAAAAGCTGTCCGCCTCGTCAGCCTCAACCAGGTCAGATTGCCGCTTAGCGCATGCAAAAAGGCCTGGGTTTTTCCCAGGCCTTTTGCGTGTGAGGTGTTACTAGTCAGCGGCTGTGCTTACGGCCACTGCATTTCACCCTTGAGAACCTTGGCGCTCAGTTCCAGGCTGCTGGCATCGAGCAGGTCCGGGTACTTGGCCTTCATCGCTTCGATCAGCGCCTGGCTGTTCTTGGCTTTGGGCAGTGCAGCTTCCAGATCATTGAGGTAGTTGCGGGTAAAGCGCAGGTCATCCAGGTTCAGCTTGGGCTGGCCCATAAAGTGGCCCGGTACCAGGGTTTTCGGCTCCAGCGCTTCCAGCTCATACAGAGACTTCAGCCAGGTCTGCCGCGCTTGCGGCGTTTGTGCGTCGGCAATCCAGGGATGAATATTGGCGTAGGTCAGCACGCCGCCGACCACTGCCTTGATGCTCGGAATCCACAGGCTGGTGTGCTTGGGATCATGGCCGATCAGTTGCAGGGTCTGGCCTTCCAGCGTCAGGTGGTCGCCTTGCAGGGCTTGCGGCACCAGGGTGCGGGCTGGCGCGCTGTCCTTGAGGATCGGGCCCCAGTAGGCCAGCTTCGGTTCACGGCTTTTCTCGATATAGGCGATGGTTTGCGGCGTGGCCAGCACCTTGGCCTTGGGGAAGGCACGGGTCAGGGTGTCCAGGCCGAAGTAGAAGTCTGGGTCGCCGTGGCTGATAAAGATGGTTGTGAGGTTTTTGCCGCTGGCTTGAATACGCTCGACCAGCTCCTGGGCTTCGCGGGTGGAGAACTGCGCATCGACCAGAATGGCATCGCGCTCGCCGCTGATCAGCGTCGAGGTCACCGGGAAAATCGCCTTGTCGCCTGGGTTGTAGACGTCCAGGGTCAGCGGTTGGGCGGCGGCGGTGGTCGCCAAGGCAAGCAGGCTGGCGCTGGCGAGCAGGCCGCGCAAGTGGTTGAGGATCGACATGCTGATCTCCTGTTGAGTAAGTGAGGCGATCTTAGTTGCTTTAAATCGATCAAAAAGCCCCTTAATCTGCGCATATTTATTGCGTTAAATGGGCTAATCATGGACCGGCTAACAGCAACCCGGGTATTTGTCGAAGTGGTGGAGCGCGGCAGCCAGACCGCTGCCGCCGAGGCGCTGGAGATTTCGCGGGCGATGGTTTCGCGCTATCTCGGCGAGCTGGAGGCCTGGGTCGGCGCGCGCCTGCTGCACCGCACCACGCGCAAGTTGAGCCTGACCGGTGCGGGCGAGCAGTTGCTCGGCCAGTGCCGCGAGATGCTGGCCATGGCCGACGCCATGCAGAGCGTCAGCCGCACCGATGAGGCTGCGCCGCGCGGCACCTTGCGCATCGCCTGCAGCCAGTCGCTGGCCCAGGCCTGGCTGGTGCATGCGCTGGATGAGTTTATTCGCCTGTATCCGCAGGTCAGCGTCGATCTGCTGGTGGGCAGCCAGGCGGTCAATCTGGTGGAGGCGCGTATCGACCTGGCCCTGCGCATCACCAATCAGCTTGATCCCAACCTGATCGCTCGCCAGCTGGCGGTGTGCCGCTCGGTGGTGTGCGCTACTCCGGCGTATCTGGCCAAGTACGGCACGCCGCAGCGGCCAGAAGAGCTGGCGCAGCACAATTGCCTGAGTTACGCCTATTTTGGCCGCAGCATCTGGGAGTTCACCCGCGCCGGTGAGCCGCATGCCGTGGCGGTCAGCGGCAACCTCAGCGCCAATGAATCCATGGTGCTGCTGGAGGCCGTGCTGGCCGATATTGGCATCAGCCTGCAGCCGCGTTACTCGGTCAGCGGGCACTTGCGCTCCGGGGCGCTGGTGCAGTTGCTGCCCGACTATCAGCCGCAGGAGCTGGGCATCCACGCCCTCTACGGCACGCGCCGGCAGATGCCACCGGCGTTGCGGGTGTTGCTGGATTTTCTGATCGAGCGGCTGGCGGATGCGCCGGATTGGGATATGTAGCTGGGGGTTCAGAGCGTTTTGCTGAACTGAATCAACGCCACTCGTTGCCCGGCTGGATCACGGCGTTCGACTATATCGCTTAGCGCGTAGCCGAGTTTCGGGTAGAGCAGCAGGCCAGCGCTGTTGGCGTTAAAGCACGACACCTGCATGCGTTTGGCGTGGTAATGCTCGCGCGCCAGCTGCTCCATCACCGCCACCAGATAATGCGCCACGCCGTGACCACGGGCCCAGGGGGCGACCATCAGGTTGCCAAGGGCGCAGTGGTCGTCGTAGTGCCATTGGTAGAAGTTGGCAAAGCCGGCCACCCGGCCATCAAGCAGCACTACGGTGCTGTCGCGGCGTTCGGCCATGGCGGCGGCCAACTGGCCGATACTTAGCGGCCAGTCGGCCTTGGGGTAGCAGAAGAACAGCTCGTCGGCGTTCTGCGGAAAACCGACGATTTCGGCCAGGTCAGCCGCCGCTGCGGGGCGATGGCTGAGGTGTGCAGTGTGTGTCATGCAACATCCTTGTTGAGTGAGGCGTGCGCGCTCAGCGCGGTGGGTATTGGCTTAGCACTTCGGCGACAGTACTGCGAATCGAGGCTTCGCGCTCAGTGGGGCTGGGTTGGCGGCTGCGCAGCACTTGTTCGGCACTGCCGCGCCAGACCAGCTTGCCGTCTTTGCCGTCGAGCAGGTCAATCTGCAGGGTGCCGACCTGATAGTCCAGGGTGCGGGTTTCCACATAACTTGGGCCACCCCAGAAGCCGCCGTGCCATGGGTCGCCCCAGCCTCCGCCAACCTGGGTGCTGACCTGTTGCTGGCGGTTGTCGACGATCATCCAGACCTGCACCTTGAGATCGCCTGGCGTGTTCGCCGCTGCCGGGCGCAAGCCACGCTGGTCGAGCTGCTCGCTGACGGCGCTGCGGATGCGCTGGCCGGTGAGGTCGCTGTTGATGCGCGGGTCATCGGGTTTGTACTGCACGGCGGGTTCCTGCCAGCTCCAGCTGCGGTAGGCGGCAAAATCGCGATTGGGGTCGAAGTCGCGTTCCAGCTGCGGCGTCTGGCAGGCGCTGAGGATCAGCAGCAGGGGCAATAACAGCAGTGATGCACGCATGGGTGCTCTCCTCGGGTTCAGCAATCAGTTTGGCGGGTACGCCGCCAGGGCCTGTTGTACCGCATTGCGCAGCGCGGCGGCGCGTTCACTCTGGCTGCCGCTGCTAAGCGTTTCGGCGCTGGCGCGCCAGATCGGCTGGCCATCCTGGCCGTCGAACAGTTCGATGCGCACCACCATGACTTCTTCGGTATAGCTGCGCACCAGTGGCGCGCTACCCCACATGCCGTAATCATCGCCATAGCGACTATGGCCGTAATGGCTACCGTAGCGTTCGGTGACCTGGCGGATACGTTGTTCCAGGCGCAGCTCGGCGCTGACCTTCAGATCGCTGGTTGCGCCGGCGCGATGCGGGCGCAGGCCGCGTTGATCAAGGGCATTGCTTAGGGCTTCCTGCACCTGCTCGGAGCTGGCCCAGGCGCTGCCCGCCGGCAACTGCCGCCAGCTCCAGGTGCGGTAGCGGCCATAGTCGCGGGGCGCGGCCGGG
>DASRUM010000226.1:0-3845 GCA_035655415.1 Pseudomonas sp. | reverse complement strand
ATGGCCGCCATCAAACGCTTAAGTTTCATGCCTTACTCCTAGCAGACTAGTGTTGGATTGAACGGGGCCAAGTATCTGTAGGCCGCATGACGACTGTATGTAAGCAATGTGACAGTTAGATGAACGCGGCCAATGTTTTGCCGTAGTCGATGAACTGAGGTGCAACTCCCAGGCGGCCAAGTGCCATGGTCGCCCTGCGACTGCCGAGTCGCTATACTCTCTGCGCCCGCACTCCCGCGGGCCTGCTGGGCCGACCCGCGATAGCCGCAGAGCCTGACTCGCCGCCACCGCCAAGCCCCGCACCGCGCCAATAAAAACAACCGCGCCGCGAGCCTATCCGATGCACGATTTCGAACAGGAAGACCCCATCCCACAAGGCGACCTGGCTTTGCAGATCACTGCACTGCCGCGTGAAACAAACGGTTTTGGCGATATCTACGGCGGCTGGCTGGTATCGCAGATGGACCTGGCCGGCACGGCCATGGACAGCAAGGTAGCCGGCGGCCGTGTAGCCACTGTGGCTATCGATCGCATGGCCTTTCTGGTGCCGGTAGCGGTTGGCGCGCAACTGTCCTTCTATACACAAACCGTGGAAGTGGGCCGCAGTTCGATCCAGATGCTGGTTGAAGTGTGGAGCGACGATCCGCTGTCCAGCGAATGGCGCAAGGTCACCGAGGCGGTATTCGTCTTCGTCGCCATCGACGGCAGCGGCCGCACACGTCCGGTACCGGCGCGCCGTTAACGGCAAAACTGCAGAAACGAAAACGCCGGCTCAAAAGCCGGCGTTTTGCTGTGCGCTAGAAATCAGCCGCGGATGTTGTAGATATCCTTCTCGTTCAGCTCGGCGTACTCGTACAGACGCTTGAGATAAGCCTTCTGCTGAGCCCATACCTTGCTTGCTACCGGATCGGCGGCGGCGCTGGCATCGACCACTTCGGCGGCCACTTCCTTGAGTTTGGCCAGCACTTCGTCCGGCAAACGGCGCACTTCCACGCCTTCGCCTTTGAGCTGCTCCAGGGCCTCCATGTTCTTCGCGTTGTAATCGTCGAGCATGTCGCCGTTCACATCACGAGCGGCGGCGCGAACGATGGCCTGTAGGTCGGCCGGCAGGGTTTCCCAAGCCTTGATGTTGATATCCAGTTCGAAGGTTACGTTCGGCTCTTGCCAGCCCGGGGTGTAGTAGTACTTGGCGGCTTTGTGCAGGCCCAGAGCCTGGTCGTTGTATGGGCCGATCCACTCGGTGGCGTCGATGGCGCCGGTCTGCAACGCAGTGAAGATCTCACCGGCCGGCATATTGACCACGGTGCCACCCATCTTGGTCAGCACTTCGCCGCCGAGGCCTGGGGTACGCATCTTCAGGCCCTGGAAATCGGCTACGCCGTTGATTTCCTTGTTGAACCAACCTGCGGTCTGCACGCCAGTCGCGCCACAGGCCATTGGCAGTACGCCGAACGGCTTGTAGGTTTCTTCCCACAGTTGCATGCCGCCGCCTTTGTGCAGCCAGGCATTCATTTCCTGGGCGTTGGGGCCAAACGGCAGGGCGCAGAAGAACTGCGCGGCCGGCACTTTGCCCTTCCAGTAGTAAGGCGCGCCGTGGCCCATCTCAGCAGTGCCGCGGCTTACTGCATCGAATACTTCCAGCGCCGGCACCAGCTCGCCAGCGGCATAGACTTTGACCTTCAAGCGGCCATTGCTCATTTCATCAACCAGCTTGGCGAAGCGCTCGGCACCGACGCCTACGCCGGGGAAGTTCTTCGGCCAGGAAGTGACCATTTTCCAGTTGAAGGTTTGGCTGCTCGCGCCTTCTTGGGGCTTACCAGCGGTTTCAGCTTCTTGTTTGCAACCGGCCAGTGCCGTGGCTGCAAGGCCTACGCCTGCTGCTGCGAGAATTTGACGACGTTTCATGCAAAGCTCCTTTATTGTTGTAGTGGTCTGACCACAGGATCACTGCGGACCCACCGCGCCTGAGTAACATAGGGGTAAGTGACTCTCAAGCCTAGCGGATACGACTAAAGTTGTAGTGCCATTGCCGCATGCGTACAGGCCTGCCTAGAATCGCCGGCCTGCCTGTCCACAAAGCCCATAACCATAAGGACTCATAATGTCCGATAAACCTCCTCTGCTGCTCGGCCTTGCTCATCTGATCGATTCATTCAACGCCCGTTTCGGCAAAGCCTGCGCCTGGCTGACCCTGTTTCTGGTGCTTGGCACCGCCATCGTGGTGGTCCTGCGTTACGGTTTCGGCATCGGCGCCACCGCCCTGCAGGAAGCCGTGCTGTACGGCCACGCATTAGTGTTCATGGGTGCCGCCGCCTGGGTGTTGCAACGCAACGGCCACGTGCGCGTCGACATCTTCTATCAGACGTTCAGCCCCAAACGTAAAGCCCTGGTCGACAGCCTCGGCACTCTGCTGTTTCTGCTGCCGGTGTGCCTGTTCCTCGGCTGGTCCAGCTGGGATTACGTCAGCAATTCCTGGTCGACCCTGGAAGGCTCCAGCGAATCGGGCGGCCTGAAATTCGTCTACCTGCAGAAGAGCATCATCCTGGTGCTGGTGATCAGCCTGGTCCTACAAGGAATCTCCGACTTGATCAAATTCGCCAATATCCTCACCGGCCGCATGCCAGCCGCGGAGGTGAACCATGGCTGAGTTGATGGCGATTCTGCTGTTTATCAGCATCTGCGCGGCCCTGATGGCCGGCTACCCGGTGGCCTTCACTCTAGGCGGTGTATCGCTGCTGTTTGCCGGTATCGGCATCCTCACCGGCACCTTCGATGGTGGCTACCTGAGCGCCCTGCCCAACCGCCTGTTCGGCATCATGAACAACCAGACCATGCTGGCGGTGCCGCTGTTCGTGTTTATGGGAGTGATGCTGGAGAAATCCAGGGTCGCCGAAGACTTGCTGGAGTCCATGTCGCGGCTGTTCGGCACCCTGCGCGGCGGCCTGGCGATTTCCGTGTGCGTGGTCGGCGCGCTGCTCGCCGCATCCACCGGTATCGTCGGCGCCACCGTGGTGACCATGGGCCTGCTGGCCCTGCCAACCATGCTGCGCCGCGGTTATGACCCGGCGATTGCCACCGGCACTCTGGCCGCCACCGGCACCCTGGGGCAAATCATTCCACCGTCCATCGTGCTGGTGCTGCTGGGCGACGTGATGTCCAGCGCCTACCAACAGGCACAGCTGAAGATGGGCATCTTCTCGCCGAAGACCGTCTCGGTCGGTGACCTGTTCGTCGGTGCGCTGATCCCCGGTTTGCTGCTGGTGGGCATGTACATCCTCTACATCATCGGCGTGGCGATCTTCCAGCCGAAGAAGCTGCCGGCCCTGCCGCAAGAAGAGCTGGGTCCGATCGAGTGGGGCAAGCTGATCAACGCCCTGGTGCCGCCGCTGCTGTTGATCGGCGCGGTACTCGGCTCGATCCTCGCCGGCTACGCCACCCCGACCGAAGCCGCTGCACTCGGCGCACTTGGCGCCATGCTGCTGGCCTTCTACAAGGGCAAGCTGAACTTCGGCCAGCTGCGCCAAGTGGCCTACGGCACCACCGAAATCAGCGCCATGGTGTTCCTCATCCTGATCGGCGCATCGTTGTTCTCCCTGGTGTTCCGCGGCTTCGGCGGCGAAGCGATGATCGAGGACATCTTTGCCCAGTTGCCCGGCGGCGTGCTTGGCGCGTTCTTCCTGGTGATGGTGGTGATCTTCCTGCTCGGCTTTATCCTCGACTTTATCGAGATCACCTTCGTGGTGGTGCCGATTGTCGGCCCGGTATTGCTGGCCATGGGCTTGGACCCAGTGTGGCTAGGTGTGATGATCGCGCTCAACCTGCAGACGTCCTTTCTCACCCCGCCG
>DASRUM010000225.1:0-6847 GCA_035655415.1 Pseudomonas sp. | reverse complement strand
GCTGGCCTGGGTCACCAACAACGGCACCCCTAAATCCGCGGCTGCCGGCATGGCCCATGCGGGCATGTCGACCGCCGAACACGGCGCCCTGTCCCAAGCTGGCGAAGTCTGGTCCATAGACACGGAAACCGACGAGGTGGTCGCCCGCGTGGTGGTGGGCAAACACCCGGCCCATGTGGTGGTGTCTGCCGACGGCCGTTGGGCTTACGTCACCAACGGTGGCGACAACACCCTCAGCGTGGTGGATACCAAATCGCTCAAGGTCGTCGACACCATTCCGACCGGTGAATTTCCTCACGGCATCCGGCTGAGCCCGGATGGCAAGCAGGCGTATGTCGCGAACCTGAAGGGCGGAACGGTGTCGGTCATCGACACGGAAAGCCGCAAGGAAATCAGCCAGATCCCCGTGGGCAAGGGCCCCGCCCAGGTGGGCTTCACGTCCGACAGTCGGCTGGCCTTCGTGTCCCTGTCGCAAGAGGCCAGCGTCGCCGTCATCGACCCGGTCAGCCGCAAGGTGATCCGCAAAGTGCGGGTCGGCAATGTGCCGATCCAGCTCTATGCGACACCCGACAACCGCTTCCTCTTTGTGGCCAATCAGGGCAGCCGCAAGAGCCCCGGCAATACTGTGAGCGTAATCGATCTCTCCACCTTCAGCACGCAGCGCATCCAAACGGGCATCGGCGCCCACGGCGTGGTGGTGGGAAACGATGGGCGCCATGCCTACGTGACCAATCTCTATGCGAACACGGTGTCTGTCATTGATGTCCGGTCGCGCAAGTCCGTTGCCACCGTCGCCGTGGGCGTCGGACCCAACGGGATCAGCGTGAGTCCTTGAAAAACAAACGGGGTCATGCCATCGTGTCGCCCTGGTGTGCAGCGGCCTGGAAGGAGAACGCCATGGATATGAAAGCGCACCGGCACCCGGCCGTGCATTCCCCTGACCACCGGACCGATCCGGCGGCGCTCAAGGACCCCGTGTGCGGCATGGCCGTCACCGAACAATCGCTTCACCAGGCGGAGCACGAAGGGGTCGTCTCAGAAAACGGAAAATAAAGCACGCTAAGCCGGTGGCAGCGGTCGCAACGGCCTGAACTTGCCCGCGCCGACCTTGGCGCTGCTGCGCCAGAGGTAATCGCCGGTCAGATTGATGTGCTCCCACCCCAGCGGTGACAGGTATTGCAACAGCGTGTCGTCGACGGTCTGGCTGTGGCTACGCAAAGCACTGGTGGCACGCTCCAGATAGACCGTGTTCCACAACACGATGGCCGCCGTCACTAGGTTGAGGCCGCTGGCCCGATAGCGTTGTTGCTCGAAGCTGCGGTCGCGAATTTCACCCAATCGGTAGAAGAACACGGCGCGGGCCAGCGCGTTGCGCGCCTCGCCCTTGTTTAGCCCGGCATTAACGCGCCGGCGCAGTTCCACGCTTTGCAGCCAATCCAGAATGAACAGCGTGCGCTCGATGCGCCCCAACTCGCGCAAGGCGACAGCCAGACCGTTCTGGCGTGGATAGCTGCCGAGCTTGCGCAACATCAGCGAGGCCGTCACCGTGCCCTGCTTGATTGAGGTGGCCAGCCGCAAAATTTCATCCCAATGAGCGCGTATCTGCTTGATGTTCAGCCGGTCACTGCTAATCATCGGCTTGAGCGCGTCATAGGCCGTATCGCCTTTGGGGATGAACAGCTTGGTGTCGCCCAGGTCACGGATGCGCGGCGCGAAGCGGAAGCCCAGCAGGTGCATCAAGCCAAACACATGATCGGTGAAGCCTGCCGTGTCGGTGTAGTGCTCCTCAATGCGCAAGTCCGACTCGTGGTACAGCAGGCCATCAAGCACGTAAGTTGAATCACGAACGCCTACGTTGACCACCTTGGCGCTGAAGGGCGCGTACTGGTCGGAGATATGGGTGTAGAAAGTCCGTCCGGGACTGCTTCCATACTTCGGGTTGATATGACCAGTGCTTTGTGCTTTGCTGCCAGTTCTGAAGTTCTGGCCGTCCGACGACGAAGTGGTGCCATCACCCCAGTTCGCGGCGAAAGGTTGCCGGAACTGCGCGTTGACCAGCTCGGCCAGCGCCGTCGAATACGTTTCATCCCGGATGTGCCAGGCTTGCAGCCACGACAGCTTGGCGTAGGTAGTGCCAGGGCAGGACTCGGCCATCTTGGTGAGTCCAAGATTGATGCCATCAGCCAGGATCGTCGTCAGCAGCAAGGTCTTATCCTTGGCCGTGTCGCCGCTCTTCAAATGCGTGAAGTGCCGGGTGAAGCCTGTCCACTCATCAACTTCCATCAGCAGTTCGGTTATCTTGACGTGCGGCAGCAACATCGCCGACTGGTCGATCAGGGCTTGCGCGGTCTCCGGCACCGCCGCGTCCAGCGGCGTGATCTTCAGGCCGGACTCGGTAATGATGGCATCCGGCAGGTCGTTGGCCACCGCCATGCGGTTGACGGTGGCAAGCTGCGCTTCCAGCAGCGTCAGCCGGTCTTTCAGGTATTGGTCGCAGTCGGTGGCCACGGCGAGCGGCAACTCGCTGGCCAGCTTCAGAGTGACGAACTTCTCGACCGGTACCAGGTATTCGTCGAAGTCCTTGAACTGGCGTGACCCCTGCACCCAGACATCACCCGAGCGCAGCGCGTTCTTCAACTCCGACAGGGTGCACAGCTCGTAGTAGCGACGGTCGATGCCATCGTCTGTGAGCACCAGTTTGGCCCAGCGTGGCTTGATGAATGCGGTCGGCGCGTCGGCGGGCACCTTGCGTGCGTTGTCGTTGTTCATTCCGCGCAGCACGTCGATGGCATCGAGCACGCCCTTGGCGGCCGGTGCCGCCCGCAGCTTGAGCACGGCCAGAAACTCTGGTGCGTAACGGCGCAACGTGGCATAGCTTTCGCCGATGCGGTGCAAAAAATCGAAATCAGCAGGTTGCGCAAGCTTTTGCGCCTCGGTGACGCTGGCTGCAAACCTTTCCCACGGCATGACGGTTTCGATGGCGGCGAACGGATCGCCGCCGCTCTGTTTTGCTTCCAGCAGGGCTTGACCGATGCGCCCGTACATCCGCACCTTGTCATTGATCGCCTTGCCGGAAGCCTGAAACTGCTGCTGATGCTTGTTTTTGGCGGCGTTGAACAGCTTGCCGATGATGCGGTCGTGAAGGTCGATGATTTCATCGGTGACGGTGGCCATGCCTTCAATGGCCAGCGCTACCAGAGTGGCATAGCGTCGTTGCACTTCGAACTTGGTTAGGTCGGCGGGCGTCATCTGCCCACCCTCACGGGCGATCTTGAGCAGTCGGTTCTGGTGAACCTGTCGCTCGATGCCTGCGGGCAGGTCAAGCGCCTGCCACGCCTTGAGGCGCTCGATGTGTTCGAGCATGTGCCGTGAGTTCGGTTTGACGGGCGACTGGCGCAGCCATGCCAGCCACGTCATTTTGCTGCCTTCCTTGCGCTTGAGAAGTTCGTCCAGGCGCTGACGGTGGGGTGATAACAAAGAATCGGTCAACGCCGCGTAAATACGCCGGTTGGCACGGGTGATGGCCTCGGAGCTCGCGCGTTCGATGGCATTCATGGCGGGCAGGATGATGCTCTGCCGTCGCAGGTTTTCGACAAGGGTGCTGGCCAGCACAATGCCCTTGTCGGTCTGCAAGGCCAGCTCCGTTAGCGTATGCACCGCTTGTCGGTAGTGGCTCATGGTGAAAGGCTTGAACCCAAACACCGTTTGCAGCTCGACCAGGTGCTCCCGCCGTGTCTGCTCGCGCTGGCCGTACTCGTTCCAGCTTTCCACAGGTACCTTGAGTTGCGCAGCCACCATGCGCAACAAGGGCGGGAACGGAGGTTCATCGGCACCCAAAAAAATGCCAGGGAATCGCAAATAGCAAAGCTGGATGGCGAAGCCCAACCGATTTGCGGGGCCACGACGCTGACGGATGACCGACAGGTCGGTGTCGTTGAACGTGTAGTGCCGGATCAGATCGTCTTTGGCATCAGGCAGTGCCAGCAGGCTTTCGCGCTCGGTGGCGGACAGGATTGAGCGGCGCGGCATTGTCAGTCTTCCCGCAGGTACTGGTACAAGAGGGTCGGCAGGGATTCATGTAAAAAACCGCAGAAACGACCTTAAGCCTATGATTCCATTGGAATTATGGTGGCATCGAAATTCAAAGGACCGATCTTCCTTTTGAAGTCCAGCGTGTAGTCCCCAAACCTGTTGATGTGAGCCGTGCGAAACGGCGCCAGGCCCCCCAGGATCTCCAGCGTGATCTCGGTGCCCTCATCTCGAAGCTCCTGCAGAACCCGCGTCATGCCCACCACGTTGTGCAAAATGATCATGTTGGCCACCAGGTGGTTGTACTTGATCACCTTGCGTTGCTCGTGCCGGATGTTCTCCGCAATGATCCCCTCTCCCCCGAAGAAGGACCAGCCGGCAAAGACATTGAATTGCTCGCTCTTGTTGGTTTCGGCATGGATCACCTTGCGCAGCCCGACATCGCCGATGTAGCTCAGCAGGAACATGGTCCGGATGACCTTGCCGAGTTCCACAAACGCGAAATACAGTTTGTTCTTGCGGCTGTAGGTGCCGAGCCGGCGCAGGATGGCCGACGGCGTGATCTTGCCGGTCTTGATGGAAACCGCCACCCGGAGCATCGCCGGCAAATGCAATTCAATCAGCCGCCAGTCGATCACATCGCTGAACAGCGCATTGATGTTACGGTAAGCATTGCCCGGCTCGGGGCGATGGAATTTGAGGTCCTGAATACCCCGGATGCGCGGCATGAGCTGGATGCCCAGCAAGTGGGCCAGCGCGAAGACCGGGTAACTCTGGGCCTGCGTGTCCCCGTGAATCGTGTCCGGCCGGATGTCCGATTCGTTGGTCATCAGCCCATCCAGGATGTGGATGCCCTCATAGGTGCCGCAGGAAATGAAATGGCTGAACAGCGCGATGAACTTGTCGGACACATGGTAGTAGCCGATGCCGCCGTACCCGCCATAGCGGATATGGTGCTCGGACAGCAAGTTCTGCTCGTAGAGGTTCCACTTCGTGCCGTCGGCCGACGCGTGCTTGCCGGTGCCCCAGTAGCCTGGCAGTTCAAACTTGTTGTACGCATTGATCACCTTGACAATGGCCTTGTCCAGAAGATCCTCGCTGACGTATTTCAAGTTCAGCCAGGAAATCTGGCGGCGGCTCAGTCCTTTGATGGATTTGGCGGTCTGAACCGGCCCCAGGTTGCAGCCGTAGCAAAACAGCGTCGTGATGACGCGCATGCGCAGGTCCGCAAGGCGGCTGTCCGTCCCGGCCAATGGCCGGAACAGCTTGTGCAGGTCGAGCCAGCGTTCGGTGTCGATCATGACATCCACGATGCTGGCCGCTTGCATCCGCTCGGTGATCAGGGCGTCGATCCGCGCGGCGGCCTCGACGATTTCGGAGCGCGGCGGTTTGCGCAGAATCAGGCGGCCATCGACGATCTCAGCATGGGCGTTTTCCGGGAAAGTGGCGTCGATGTCCCGAGCCCGCTGAGCCATGGCGGATTTGAGCATCGTCACAAAGGTGCCGGGATCGGTCTCGATGCCGGTGACCTGGCCATAGCCGCCCACCTCCTTTTCAAAGGTTTCGTCATCGACCAGCTGCTCGCGGTAGTCGTCATAGCGCTCGCCGTACTTGATGAAGAGATCGCCCGACTTCAGGTCGTCCTTGACGGCATGCATGACTGCCAGTTCAAAATACCGGCGGTGGACGGCCTCTGCCCGGCCCTTGCCTGATGGCCGGACCAGCACCAACTTCTTCCACTGGGCGGACATCCAGCGGAGGTCCTTGTCTTCACTCAGGCCCAGCATGTCCAGCAGGACGATGTCCGTGCGGTTGTCGCGCAGCTTGTAAAGCGCCTCGATCAGCCGCTCCACCACCTGGTCCTCGCTGCTGGCTTTGGGCGAGGCGATGCCAATGCAGTTGAGCAACTGGGCCCGAACCATCTTGTAGGGCTGCAGCAGGAAAGGCAGATGGTTGCGGCCGGCGTAGGCCAGGTGCTGCTCGCATTCGTTCAGCAGCTCGTCCACCTCGGCCACCAGGGTGGTGCTGATGGCTTCAACGCGCTGGGTGTCCGTCCCCTCCAATTGGTAGGCGCCCAGGATGTCTTTGAGCTGGCCGACCAGCATGTCGGTTTTCTGGACCCGCTCCTGCTGGAAGGAGAGCAATTTCTGCCTGGCATTGTTTTCCAGGTTCTGCATCAGGCGAATAAACAGATCGGCAGCATCGTCCAGAGACTGGGCATGCTGCGCCCGGATGAAGATCACCGCCAGGGCGTAGCGCTTTTGCGGCTTGAGTTCGGCCATCTCGGCCGCATCGAGGGCGCGCGCCAGGTGCCGGAACTGCTTGAGCTTGGGCACCGGCACGTCGGGCTTGGGAAGCAGCTCCACCAGGTATTGCAGGCGCCGGATGTGCTGAATGTAGGTGCGCGTTTCCTTGTTGGTCGGCCGCTTGGGTTCGCGCTTGAGCATTTGCCAGGGAGAAACCGACTCACCCGTGGCGGTTTTAAGCAAGCCGTCGATCAGGGCCTTGGTATGAGCCGTCAACTGACTGGTGATCGCGGAGAAATACCGATTGTTGCTCTTTTCCCGGGCACGAAACGCCATCCGGTCCAGCGTCGAGAAGGCCGGCAATTCGTAGCGGTGGTGGACCAGTTCCTCCAGCATCACGTTGATGATGTCGGCCACCGCGTGTTTGGTCTCGGCCGCCGTGTTGGCCACGACCTCCAGCCAGGCGTAGCCCGCCGGGTTCAAGGGTTTGACATTCAAGTGCCGGCGCAAAGCCGCGAAAAGCGCCATGCGCGAGCCCGAGGCCTCGAAGCGCTTGAGGTCCGCCGCCAGGG
>DASRUM010000224.1:0-2559 GCA_035655415.1 Pseudomonas sp. | reverse complement strand
CCTACTTTCTGCATCTATGCAGTCGTTTCCCCAGTGGGGTGAGGGGTTAATCGGTGTTGCTCAGGTGCTGCGTGTTAAATCCGGGCTGCAATAAACCAGGCGATGGCCGTGTGGCCTCGCGGGTCGGGTGCTGATCAAGGTGCTTTAACTAGCCGCGCCGCCGGCAGATAACTGGGGCGGCGCGGTGTGGCTTACATGCCGAGGTGTTTCTTCACCGCTGCAACGCCGTCCTGGCCGTCATAGGTGGTTACGCCGGCCAGCCACTGGTCGAGGATTGCCGGGTTGGCTTTGATCCACTCTTTGGCGACGGTGGTGGGGTTCTGTTTATCCAGAACCTTTTCCATCAGCTGGCTTTCGATTTCCACGGTGAACTGCAGGTTGTTCAGCAGTTTTCCGACGTTGGCGCAGCGTGCTTCGTAGTCTGGCGGTACTACGGTGTAGACCTTGGCGGCGCCGAAGTCCGGGCCGAAGACGTCATCGCCGCCTTCCAGGTAGGTGATGTCGAACTGGGTGTTCATCGGGTGCGGGGCCCAGCCGAGGAAGACGGCAGGTTCTTTCTTCTTCACCGCGCGTTGCAGCTGCACCAGCATGCCGGCTTCGCTGGACTCGATCATCTTGAAGTCGCCGAGGTCGAACTGGTTGCTCTTGATCATGCCCTCAATCAGCAGGTTACCGTCGTTGCCCGGCTCGATGCCGAAGATCTTGCCGCCCAGCTGGTCCTTGAACTTGGCGATGTCGGCAAAGCTTTTCAGCCCGGCTTCAGCGGCGTAGGTCGGGACGGCGAGGGTGTATTTGGCGCCTTCGAGGTTGGCTTTGGGCAGTACTTTGACGCCGCCATCCTTAGTGAAGGGTTCGATCACAGCGTCCATCGAGGGCGCCCAGTAACCGAGGAAGACGTCGATCTGGCCTTTCTGTACGCCGGTAAAGGCGATAGGCACGGAGGCCATGATTTTGCGGGTCTGGTAGCCCAGGCCTTCGCTGAGGGTCATGGCCACGCCAGTGGTGGCGGCGATGTCGGCCCAGCCGATTTCGGCGAAGCGCACCATCTTGCAACTCTCCGGCTCCTGCGCCCAGGCGCTTTGCAGCATGGCCACGGAGAGCAGGCCGACACCTGCGAGCTGTTTAATCGTTTTCATCTGCGACTCCCTGTGATGGCGAAAGCTAAGGCTTATTGGCGTTGAAGTTTGCCGCTGAACCAGCCGAACAGGCTGCTGCGTTTGGCGGTTTGCGGCGTACCGAAACTTTCCGTGATGCGGTCAAGAATGATCGCCAGCAGCACCACGGCCATACCGCTTTCGAAACCGAGGCCAATGTCCAGGCGCTGGATGCTCGCCAGTACGTCGTTGCCCAGGCCGCCTGCGCCGACCATCGAGGCGATGATCACCATCGACAGGGCCATCATGATGGTCTGGTTAACCCCGGCCATGATCGACGGCATGGCGTTGGGCAGCTGGACCTTGAACAGTAGCTGACGCGGGGTACAGCCGAAGGACTGGCCAGCTTCGATGATTTCCTTGTTGACCTGGCGGATGCCGAGGTTGGTCAGGCGCACCGCCGGTGGCATGGCGAAGATCACCGTGGCGATGATCCCCGGCACACGGCCGAGGCCGAAGAGCATGGCGGCGGGAATCAGGTAAACGAACGCCGGCATGGTCTGCATAAAGTCGAGAATTGGCCGGATGATGGTCGCCACTCGCTCGCTGCGCGCCGCCCAGATGCCAAGGGGTATGCCGAGTAGCAAACTGATCAGCGTGGCTGAGAAGGTCAGGCCGAGCGTCACCACGGTCTGTTCCCAGAAGCCGGTGAGCACGATCAGCACAAAGGCCACGGCGGTGAAGATGGCGAACTTGTAGCTGATGCGCCATAGGCCCAGGCCGACGAAGATGGCGATCAGCAGCCAGGCCGGTGGCAGCATCAGCAGCCATTCGATGCCTTCGGAGAAGCCGTTGACCACCGCGCCGATGCTGTCAAAGCCTTCGCTGTAGTTGTCCAGCAGGTGCTGCACCACGTCGTTGACCCAGCTGCCCAGGTCGAGCTGTTTCTCACTCATGGAATTCTCCCTGCAGGCGGGTCAGCAGGCGACCTTTGCTGATGGCGCCGCTGTAGCGGCCATTGCTGTCGACCACCGGGATCGGCCCTTCGTTGTCCACCAGGCGTTCAATCACCTGGTCCAGCGGCAGGTCTTCGGGGATCGGTTTGATTGACTTGAGCACCTGGTCGTCGAGGCCGCAGGTGGTGCCGCCCTCGACCAGCAGAGCGATGCGCTCCAGGCTGATGGAACCCTGGAAGGTGTGCTGCTCGTCGACGATAAAGGCGTAGTGCTTGTCCAGCGCCTGCAACTCCTGGCAGACCTTCTGCGCATCCGGGGCTTTGCCGTTGTGCACGTAGATCGGCACGCTGTCGGCCATCAGCTGGCCTGCGGTGAGGTAGCGGTTGGTGTCGACGGTGTTGAAGAAGTTGCGCACGTAATCGTTGGCGGGGTTGTCGATCAGCTCCTGCGGGGTGCCGACCTGAACCAGTTTGCCGCCTTCCATGATGCCGATGCGGGTGCCGATGCGC
>DASRUM010000223.1:0-2980 GCA_035655415.1 Pseudomonas sp. | reverse complement strand
CGCCTGTCGCGCCCCAGGCTTGCAATTGGCTGACTACGCCACGCACCAGCACCTCCGGCGCCGAGGCGCCGGCGGTGATGCCGATGCCGGTAACGCCGTCGAACCACTCGCGCTTGAGGTCTTCGGCGCCGTCGATCAGGTAGGCCGGAGTGCCCATGCGCTCGGCCAGCTCGCGCAAACGGTTGGAGTTGGAGCTGTTGTGACTGCCGACCACCAGCAACACGTCGCACTCGGCAGCCAGTTGCTTGACCGCGTCCTGGCGGTTCTGGGTGGCGTAGCAGATGTCGTCCTTGCGCGGCCCGCCGATGCTGGGGAATTTGCCGCGCAGGGCGTCGATGACCTTGCTGGTGTCGTCCATCGACAGGGTGGTCTGGGTGACGAAGGCCAGGGCCTCGGGGTTGCGCACCTGCAGGCGCGCGACATCGGCCTCGTCTTCCACCAGGTAGATGGCGCCGCCGTTGCTGGCGTCGTACTGGCCCATGGTGCCCTCGACTTCCGGGTGGCCGGCATGGCCGATGAGGATGCATTCGCGCCCTTCGCGGCTGTAGCGCACCACTTCCATGTGCACCTTGGTCACCAGCGGGCAGGTGGCGTCGAAGATCTTTAGGCCACGGCGTTCGGCTTCGTTGCGCACAGCCTGGGAGACGCCGTGGGCGCTGAAGATAACGATAACGTCGTCAGGAATTTGATCTAGTTCTTCGACGAAAATCGCGCCACGCGAACGCAGATCCTCGACCACAAACTTGTTATGCACCACTTCATGGCGCACATAGATCGGAGGGCCGAAGACTTCCAGCGCACGGTTGACGATCTCAATGGCGCGGTCGACGCCGGCGCAGAAGCCGCGGGGATTGGCGAGTTTGATATGCATGAGAGCCTCGACACGCGGTCGTTCAGGGGCAAGTTTAACGCGGGATTAGACAGCGCTCCCGCTTTGCGTAGCCCGGACGGAATCCGGGAGGGGCATTCGCGTTTCCCGGATTTTATCCGGGCTACAGATCAGAGCGCTTTAACCTCAATAATTTCCACATCGAAACTCAGCGTCTTGCCGGCCAGCGGGTGGTTGAAGTCGATGGTTACTTGGCTGTCGTCGAAGGCTTTTACTACGCCGGGCAGCTCGGCATTGGCGGCATCATTGAAGATCACCAGCAAGCCGTCAGACAGTTCCATGTCCTGAAACTGGCTGCGCGGCATGATCTGAATATTCTGCGGATTGCCTTGACCGAAGCCCTGTTCGGGGCCAATCGGCAGGCTGCGCTTGTCGCCGGCTTTCAGACCATAGATGGCCTGCTCGAAACCCGGCAGCAGGTTGCCATCGCCCACTTTGAAGGTGGCGGGCTTTTTATCGAAGGTGCTGTCGACCACGTCGCCATTTTCCAGCTTGATGGCGAAGTGCAGGGTGACTTCCTTGTCCGGGCCGATACGTACGTCAGTCATGGGCTTTTTCTCCGGACTTCTCGCTTTTGAACATATCCAGCGCCAGCAAAACCGCGCCGCCGGTAATCGCCATATCGGCGACATTGAACGCAGGGAAATACCAGCGGTGCTGCCAGTGCAGCAGAATAAAGTCGACCACATGGCCAAACACCACGCGATCGACCAAGTTACCCAGCGCGCCGCCCAGCACCAAGGCCAAAGCCACTGCCAACCAGGTCTCGCCTGGCTTGAGGCGCTTGAGCCAGACCACCAACACCGCGCTGACCGCTACGGCAATGGCCGCGAAGAACCAGCGCTGCCAGCCGGCCGCATCGGCGAGAAAGCTGAAGGCTGCGCCGGTGTTGTAGGCCAGGGTCCAGCTGAAGTAATCGGGAATGATCACGATCTGCTGGTACATGCTCAGGCTGTTGTCAAAATAGAACTTGCTCGCCTGATCGACCACGAACACCAGCAGACTCAGCCAGAGCCAGGGCAGCTTGCCGAAACGGGCGCTCATAAGCAGACATCCTTAGGTTCGGATGCGAGCCAGAGACCCTCACGCCCGGCCCCTCTCCCGGAGGACGAGGGGAGCAAAAGCGCATCATGCATAGTGACGAACCTCGCCCGCGCCTTCGATATTGTCCACGCAGCGCCCGCAGATTTCCGGATGCGCCGGGTTAACCCCAACGTCTTCGCGGTGGTGCCAGCAGCGGCCGCACTTGGGGTGAGCAGACTTGACGATTTTCAGCTTCAGACCCGCCACCTCGGTGACCACAGCATCGGCCGGCGCATCGGCCAAAGGTGCCAGCGCAGCGGTGGAGGTGATCAGCACAAAACGCAATTCATTACTGAGCTTGTTCAGGTCGGCAATCAGACTGTCTTCGGCATACAGGGTGACTTCCGCCTGCAGGTTGCCGCCGATGGCCTTGGCCGCGCGCAGGCCTTCCATCTCTTTGTTCACCGCAACCTTGACCGCCATGACCCGCTCCCAGTATTCGCGGCTCAGCTCAAAGTCCTGCGGCAGCTCGCTCAGGCCCTGATACCAGCCATTGAGCATCACCGACTCGTTGCGCGCGCCCGGCAGGTATTCCCACAGCTCATCAGCGGTAAACGAAAGCACCGGTGCGATCCAGCGCACCAGGGCTTCGGCGATATGGAACAGTGCGGACTGACAGGACCGGCGCGCCACGCTATCAGCGGCGGTGGTGTACTGACGGTCCTTGATGATGTCGAGGTAGAAGCCACCCAGCTCCTGCACGCAGAAGTTGTGCACCTTCTGGTACACGTTCCAGAAGCGGTAGCTGTCGTAGGCTTCTTCGATTTCGCGCTGCAGCAACAGGGCGCGATCTACGGCCCAACGATCCAGCGCCAGCATGTCTTCAGCCGGCAGTAGGTGCTGCGCCGGGTCGAAGCCGCTGAGGTTGGAGAGCAGGAAGCGTGCGGTGTTGCGGATACGCCGGTAGGAATCGGCGCTGCGCTGCAGGATGACCTTAGACACCGCCATCTCGCCAGAATAGTCGGTGGACGACACCCACAGGCGCAGGATATCGGCGCCCAGGCTGTC
>DASRUM010000222.1:0-13581 GCA_035655415.1 Pseudomonas sp. | reverse complement strand
GGCGATGGTGAAGTACAGACCAAGGCCGATCAGCATCACGATCAGGAGCTTGCTCCAGATCAGGTCGTTGAGAATATCGAGCATGGCAGTGAGGTCTCTCTTGTTGTTTTGTGAAGGGAATATGGGCGGGTCCGAATGGTTGAGCAGACGCGTTCGTCGTGCAATTTCGCAGGTCGCGGCGACCTGATGCGAGTTGATGCTAGAATCGCGTCGCTCGCATCACCAGGAAATCAGTTATGTCCGACCATCTAGGGCTCAATCTCAAGCTGTTGTGCAGCCATTACCGGTCGATCGCCGAGGTTTGCCGCAAGCTCGCGATCAATCGCGCCCAGTTCAACAAATACCTGAGCGGACAGAGCCGACCGACGGCCTACAATCTCAAGCGCATCTGCGATTTTTTCGGCGTCGAGGCCTATGAATTAAGCCTGCCGGCCGAGCAGTTTGCCGACCTGATTGGTGCGCGCACGCCGGGCCAGGATGCCGGCGCGCGCACCGACGCGCTGATGGAGTTGCTCAAGCCGCTGCGCGCGCATGCTGGCAACCTGTCGCGCTATTGCGGCTACTACTTCGAGTACTCCAACTGCATGTCGGTGCCGGGCACTGTGCTGTTGTCGCTGGTGCAGCTGTGGGAGGAAGACGGTGACTTCCTGTTCGAGCGTCAGGAGCGCCAAGAGCGTTCCGCGAGTACCGATGTGCAAGGCGAGGATTGGGTGCGCTGCCGCTACCTGGGCGCTGCGTTCCAGCTGCAGGACCGGTTGTTTCTGATGGACTACGAGTCGCTGACCCTCAACGAGATGAGTCAGACCATCCTGATTCCCAGCTACAAGAGCCGCATCACTCGCCTTAACGGCTTGAAAACCGGCGTCTCCAGCGGTGATCGACGCAGCCCGGCTTGTACCCGCGTGGTGTGGGAATACCTGGGCACCGAGATCAACCGTATCAGCGCCTACCGCCAGGTGCGCCTGTACCGCCCGGATGATCCGCGCATCGACGATGATGTGCGTCAGCGCCTGGCTGTGGCGCCGCTGAAGAACGGGCTGTTCGAGATCGAATAAACCGCTGCGCTATTACCGCAGGTCTTGCAGACGCTGCTGCTGCCGTCCCTCATCATCGAAGTTGTCCGCCGCCAGCCAGCGCGCGAAGGCCGCGTTGCAGGCCGGCCATTCGCTGTCGAGGATGGCAAACCAGGTGGTGTCGCGGTTCTCTCCCTTGACCACCATGTGCTGGCGAAACAGCCCTTCGTAGCGGAAGCCCAAACGCTCAGCCGCGCGCATGGAACGGGCATTGGCGGCGTTGCATTTCCATTCCAGGCGGCGGTAACCAAGCTCGCCCAAGGCCAGCTTGGCCAGCAGATACACCGCTTCGGTCGACGCCGGGCTGCGCTGCATGGCGCGGCCGAAGGCGATATGACCGATTTCGATGCAGCCATCCTTGGGCGTGATGCGCAGAAAGCTCAGCAGGCCGACGGCGCGCTGCTGGCGTAGGTCGATCACGCTGAAAAACAGCGGGTCGCGGCTGGCGGCCTGGCCGCTTAGCCAGGTATCAAACGCTGCGCGCTCACTGAATGGGCCGTAAGGCAGGTAATCCCAAAGTGCCGGGTCGCTGTGCGGGCCTTGCAACGCCTGCCACAGGTCGTCGCCATGGTGCGCCGGGTCGAGCGGTTCGAGGCGCACATACTGGCCGTCCAAGGGTTGATGGACAGGTGTAGGCACGGGCTGCCAGTCGAGTAGTGGTTGCTGGGGCATGCTGCGGCTCCTGTTCAGAACTGTTTGCGGTATTGGATAAAGCCCGAGCGCTCGGCGATGCGGTCGTAGAGCTGGCGGCCTGGGTAGTTGGTTTCCTGGGTCAGCCAATGCACGCGGCTGCAGCCAGCCGCCTGGGCTTGGGCATAGACGTGCTCAATCAGCCGCCGACCGATGCCGCCGCCTCGCTGATCGGCGCCGACAAACAGATCCTGCAGGTAGCAGCTGTGTTCCACCGACCAATTAGTGCGGTGGAAGATCCACTGCACCAACCCCACGGCCTGACCGTCGCGCCAGGCGAGGGCGGCATGGGTGGGCTCGCTTGGGTCGAGAAAGCGCTGCCAGGTCATGGCGCTGACCTCGGCGGGCAACTCGCTCTGGTAAAAGTGCAGATAGCCCTGCCATAGCGGCAACCAGGCGGCGTGATCGGCAGTGCTGACGGGGCGAATTTCAATGCTCATGGCGCTTCCTTGGCTAAGTGTTGGTTATTGATCTTCGCGGCCAGCTCGCGGTCGCGTGGGTCTAGGCTGGCAGCCAGACCTTCGCGCACGCCGGTTTGGTCGGCCTGGTTGCGGTTCTGCCCGAGCTTCCATTTGCCCTCCAGGCGTTCGATGGGCAGGGCGAAGCCGACAATCGCGCGCAGCATGCTGTCGATGTAGTCGCGCGGTGCATCGCTGACCGCCCAGGGTTGCGGGCGCTCGGCTTCGTGCAGCGCGCTGAGGCGGCTGACCAGCTGCAGCAGGCGCTCGGCGTCATCGAACACTTCGGCGCGGCCATGGGCCTGCACGCTGATGTAATTCCAGGTTGGCACCACCTTGCCGTGCTCGGCCTTGGCGGCGTACCAGGACGGGCTGATGTAGGCCTCCGCTCCTTGGAAAATCACTAGCGCCGGGCTGCCTTCGGCGAGGTCACGCCACTGCGGGTTGGCCCTGGCGAAGTGGCCGTACAGCTTGCCGTAAGGCCCTTCGTCGGCCTCCAGCAGCAGCGGCAGATGGCTGGCGAGCAGGCCCTGAGTGCCGTGGCTGACCAGCGTCGGCAGGCGTGTTGCGCGTATCTGCTGGTGCAGGGTGGCGAGGTCGTCCTGGCGGAAGGCGGCGGGTGTATACATGGGTAGGCTCCTGAGCTGATGCACCATGCTAGGCAGAGTATTGGTCTGTTGTAAGATCCAATTTCTGCGAACCTTATAGAGCCAATTTCCATGCCTACTCCACCCGCGTCTTCGCTCGGTTTATGTCGGGTGTATGGGTGATGGCGCATACGTCGCCGAGCCAAGTGTTGTCCGCCACCCCTCTTGGTTGCCTGTCGTGGACGCCAGCTACCTAATTCACCTTCATCGAGGCTTGACTCTGTCCCGAGGGACAGACTTTACCCTGAGCGCATCTATCCATAGTCAGTCTGCAAGGGTAACGAGCCACGATGAGCAAATTATGTCTGGTGACAGGAGCCAACGGGCATCTCGGAAACACGTTGGTCAGGGCGCTGCTGGCGCGCGGTGACAAGGTGCGAGCTGGCGTGCGCAACCTCGATAACCGCACGCCTTTCGAGGGCCTGGCTTGCGAGCTGGTCTATGCGGAACTGCAGGACAAGACGGCCATGCGCAAGGCGTTGGAGGGGGTGGATGTGCTCTATCAGGTCGCGGCCGTATTCAGGCATTGGGCCAGAGATCCGTACGAGGAAATTATTCTGCCCAATATCAACGGCACCCGCTTGTTGCTGGAGGCCGCAGCCGAGGCCGGTGTCAGGCGCATCGTTTACGTCAGTTCGGTTGCCGCCGTTGGGCATAACGGCCAGTTGCTGGATGAAGAGCGCTGGAATGATGAGGTGGGCAACCCTTACTACCTGTCCAAGATCCTGTCAGAGCGTATGGCCTGGGAGGTAGCGCAGAAGCATGGTCTGTGGATGGTTTCGGTTTTACCCTCGGCCATGATCGGCCCCAACGCGGATCGCCTTACCGATACGATGAGCTTTCTAGAGTCGGTTCAGGGTCGCAGAGTGCCGCTCGACCCGAACTTCCACTTCAACTTTGTGGATGTACGCGATGTTGCTGAGGGCATGATCCAGGCGGCAGAGAGGGGGCGCTCCGGTCAACGCTACATCCTCGCAAATCGACATTCGTCCTCGCTGGCAGTATTAATCGACGCCGCCAATGACATCGAACCAGGCTACCGCCTACCTCCGTTAGCTCCCCGCTGGCTGCTGCTGGGTTTGGCCTGGTTGCAGGAACGACTGGCGCGGGTGACTGGTAAACCCGCAGAGCTGCTGGTTAGCCAGGTGCGGCTGTTCTATGGCGTCAAGCAGGAGTACAGCATTGCCAAGGCGCAAGCCGAACTGGGTTATTGCCCGAGACCGCCGGAGCAGGCGTTGAAGGCTGCCTTTGGCTATCTACGTGATCGAGGCTAGCGACTGCAGGCCTGGGAAACAGGCGTGGCAAACAATACGTTAACCTCCGCCTGGAGCTCCACTAGGCGCTCGTCCAGCGCTGTAAGCGCCGCGATATCTGCCTGCACCTGCTGGCGCTTGGCGGCAATTTCCTGGTTGGCCAGCTCAAGGGGGAAAACCTGCCGTCGTTCCTTCTCCTTGAGCAATGGCACCATCTCGATGAGCTTGAAACCTGCCGCTTGGGCGACTCGGATAATGTGGATTATGGCTACATGGTGCGCGTTATAGAGGCGATAGCGCCCCTGCCTGCTGGGTGCCGGCAGTAAGCCCATGCTCTCGTAAAGACGTATGGCTTTCGGCGTACAGCCCGTCAGATCAGCAGCTTTTCCAATGTACATAGTGGAGTTCCGTTCCTTGTTAAGACCAGGGCAGCGGATTCTAGTGGGTGCCCATATTGGATGATAGCGCGGGCTGGTAGCCGGGCTGATCAGCGTCAGTAAGCGGCTGGCGTGTGCCTAGTCCACCTCCTGGGTTTGGAGTCATGCTAGAAAAGGTATTGGTCTTTTGTAAGATCGACTTCTGTAGCTTTAGTGGAGCCAATTTGCATGGCCATTCCGTCTGTTCCGCCGCTCCCGGTCGATTTGTCCGGCATTCGCCTTGATCCGCAACGCGGTCTGGCGCGCCAGCTGTATCAGGCGCTGCGTGAGCGCATCCTCGATGGTCGCCTGCAACGCCGCACGCGTTTGCCGGCCAGTCGCGATCTGGCCAGCCTGCTGGGCATCTCGCGCAACACTGTGACCCGCGCCTTCGATCAGCTGTACGCCGAGGGCTATATCGAGGGGCGCATCGGGGCCGGCACTTATGTGGCTGAGTTGAGCGGGGCGAAGCGGCCAACTCCGGTGCCCCCGACGCAGCCGCCCGTCAGCCCGCAAAGTGCCGCCCTGCAGCTGTTGCAGACGCATCATCTGAGCCCACCATTAAGCGGCGCCCCCCGGGCGTTTCGCGTCGGTGTACCGGCCTTTGATCTGTTTCCCTTCGAGACCTGGGCGCGGTTGTCTGCGCGCTTTTGGCGCAAGCCGTCGCCGGCACGCCTGGGCTATGGCGACCCGGCCGGCGACTTGCAATTGCGCGAGCTGATCGCCGCTTACTTGCGCAACAGCCGTGGCCTGCACTGCGATCCGGCGCAGATCGTCGTTACCAATGGCGCGCAGCAGGCCATCAGCCTGTGCGCGCAGTTGCTGGTCACGCCCGGCGCGCGGGTGGCCGTGGAGAACCCCGGCTACCGCGCCGCCGGCCATGCCCTGGCGATAGCCGGAGCGCAGCTGTGCGGGGTGGCGGTGGATGACCAAGGTCTGGACACCGCCGCGCTGGAGCAGCTTGAAGATTGTCGGTTGGTCTATGTGACGCCGTCGCACCAGTACCCGACCGGCGTCACCCTGTCGCTGGCGCGGCGTCTGCAGTTATTGGAATGGGCCGAGCGCAATAATGGCCTGATTATCGAGGACGACTACGACGGCGAGTACCGCTACAGCGGTACGCCCCTGGCACCCCTGGCCGCCCTCGACCGCCAGGGACGGGTGCTGTATGTCGGCACCTTTTGCAAGATCGCCTTTCCGGCGTTGCGTCTGGGTTATCTGGTATTGCCGCCAGCGCTGGCCGAAGCCTTTGCCCAGCGTCGCGCTCTGGATATGCGCCATTCGGAAATAGGCACGCAGGCGGTGATGGCCGAATTTATCGCCGCCGGGCATTTTCAGCGGCATATCCGCCGTATGCGCAGCGCGGCGCGCAGTCGTCGCGATGCACTATTGGCTGGTTGGCCTGACTCGGTGCCGGGTTGTGCGCCTCTGCCCGTAGTGGAGGCCGGGCTGCATCTATGCGTGCGGGTGAACAGCCTGGCCCGCGAGCGCGAGCTGATCAGCGCTGCTGAACGGATTGGCGTGGAGATAAGTGCACTCAGCAGTTACTGGCTACCCGACAGCAGCACGCCGGAAGATCAGCGCGCCGGGCTGGTGCTGGGTTTTGCTGCGGTGCCCGAAGCGCAGATCGCCGAGGCCTTGCAGGCGCTACGCAAGGCCTGGGGTATCTAGCAGAATATTGTTTCGATAACGCCGGTCTGTAGGGTGCGCCGTGCGCACCAGATACCCGGTTGTCAGTGGTGCGCATGGCGCACCCTACATAGGTCAGTCGCAGCGGCTTGAGCAACTGCGCGGCAGCACGCAAGTGGCCCGATTCAGCACAGCTCGGGGTTTTGCGCGCAGCCGCCATAGCCCTCACTGCGCATCTGCTCCAGGGCGCTTTGCAGCCGTTCGATTACCTCGTCCGGGGTGTCCTTGTTTAGCGCCAGGTATAGCTGCGAGGTTTCGAAGCTGAGCAGGGTTTGCAGATCATCGGCGCCCTGTTCTTTGGCATAGAAGCGCCAGACTGGGTCGGAGGTGGCCCACAGGTCGATCTGCCCGCGTTGCAGTTTGCGGATATTTTCCTGGTCGCGCAGGGCGTTCTGCGGAATAAAGCCCAGGCGCTCCAAGTGTTGGCTGACTGCCGCGCTCTGGTAGGCGCCGACGCGATAGGCCTTGGCCTGTTCCAGGTTGTCCAGTTGAGGGCTGCTGCCCTTGAGGCCGACCAGCACGCTTTGGTACTGGGCGATGGGCCCCACCCACTTGAACAGCGGCTTGCGTGCCTCGCTCATGGAGGTGGAAAACAGGCCGTGGTTGGCCGTGGTCATGGTCTGTTGGTAGATGCGATCCCAGGGGAAGCGCAGGGTCAGGCTGTAGTCGATGGCGGCGCGCTTGAACATCTCGCGCACGATGTCGGCGCTGATGCCGGTGATATTGGCGTCGCGCGCGAAGTTCTTGCCGTGGTCGGCCATGTTGAAGGGCGGGAAGTTTTCCGTCAGCAGCACCACCTTGTAGTCAGGTGGCAACTGCGCCTGGCTCAGGGGGCTGAACAGCAGGCAGGACAACAGCGCGGTGCAAAGAATATGACGCATGGTCTGGCACTCCACTTGTACGGAGAGTCCCGCGCCTGCCAACTGGCCGCGCGGGGCCTATGACATAAACAACAACGCCCAGGCCAAGCGCCTGGGCGTATTCAGATCAACGCTGTTGTTGCGCGTTGATCGGGGGCTGGTTTGGCGTGTGCTGCCAGACAGCAGGGTCGAGATCCAGATCGGCGAAGTTCTTCGCGTCGAATACAGGCGATTCTACGCCCGCCTTGATCTGGCTGTCGTAGTCGCGCATCAGACGCAGGCCGACCTTGAACAGCAGCACCAGAGCGATCAGGTTGCAGATGGCCAACAGACCCATGGTCACGTCGGCGAAGGCGAACACCGTACCCAGATCCTGCACCGAACCCCAGAGGACCAGCGCCACGACCAGCACCCGGTAGACCACCACCGGGCCGCGCTTCTTGCTGAAGAAGCCCAGGGCGTTTTCGCCGAGGTAGTAGTTGTAGATCAGGGTGGTGAACACAAACAGCAGCAGCGCCACGGTAACGAACACCCGACCCCACTCACCGACCACGCTGGCGACAGCGGTCTGGGTCAGCACCACGCCGGCCATTTCCGTACCTGGCTGATACACGCCGGACAGCAGGATGATCAGTGCGGTGCAGCTGCACAGGATGATGGTGTCGATAAATACGCTGAGCGATTGCACGATGCCCTGGGCGACCGGGTGCTTGACCTCGGCCACTGCAGCGACGTTCGGCGCGCTGCCCAAGCCCGCTTCGTTGGAGAACAGGCCGCGCTTCACGCCCATCAGGATGGCCGCGCCGATACCGCCGGCAAAGGCAGGTTCCAGACCGAACGCGCTCTTGAAGATCAGCGCCAGGGTGGCCGGGATAGCGTCAACGTTGCTGCCGATCACGAACAGCGCCATGCCGATGTAGGAGAAGGCCATCACTGGCACCAGCACGTCAGCAAACTTGGCGATACGCTTGATGCCACCGAAGATAATCAGCCCCATTACCACGGTCAGAATCGCGCCGCTGGCATAGGTCGGCAGACCGAAGGTGTCATGCATCGAGCTGGCCACGGTGAACGACTGCACGGCGTTGAAGCCGAAGCCGAAGGTCACCAGTAGCAGGATCGATACGACGATGCCCAACCAGCGCTGGCCGAGGCCGTGCTGGATGTAGAAGGCCGGGCCACCGCGGTAGGTGCCGTCGTCTTCACGGCGCTTGTATAGCTGCGCCAGGGAACATTCGAAGTAGCTGGTGGCCATGCCGACCAGCGCCACGACCCACATCCAGAAGATCGCGCCCGGGCCGCCGAGCATGATCGCCACCGAGACACCGGCGATGTTGCCGGCACCAACGCGCCCGGCGACGGAGAGCATCAGCGCCTGGAACGAGCTGAGCTGACCCGGCTGACGCTGGAAGGCTTCGGCGAAGATGCGGAACATGCTGCCGAAGTAACGGAACTGAACGAAACGCGAGGCGATGGTGAAGTACAGACCAAGGCCGATCAGCATCACGATCAGCAGCTTGCTCCAGATCAGGTCATTGAGAATATCGAGCATGGGGTCTCTCCCTTTTTTGTATTTATCGGGGGATTAATGATGATGACGCCGCAGCGCCGCCCGGGTAGGGCGACGCTGGCGGACGGCACGGGTGTTCCATGTGCTGGGAGCCTGTGCAGTCGGTCGGTGACGAGGGTTGTGCGCCGACACAGAAACCCTGCGATGGCTGATGGCATGCCATAAACCGCCGCAGGAGGATTCGCCGCCGAGCCGACTGAACGGGCTATTCAGGCACTAGGGCAGCGGGGGTGGCCTGCTGCCTGGCGGAGAGAGACGACCGGGGTCGAATGCGTTCATGAGGTCACCCTGTGTGGTTGTTTTTATTGGTATGCCCTGGATGCCGATAGGCATCTCGTTGGCTGCCGGGTCCTGCCGGCAATGCCGCTGCGCCGGGTTGGCGCAAAAGCCCCGCACGTCCCTGTGCGGGTGTTGCCCGTGAGCAGCGCCGCGTTATTGCGCGTTGTCGCTGTTGTAGATGTCGCGATCCAGTTCCTTCTCACTGCTGCCCACCAGGGTGGTGGTCATCAGGTCGCCGGCGACGTTCACCGTGGTGCGCGCCATGTCGAGGATGCGGTCGATACCGGCGATCAGCGCCACGCCTTCCAGCGGCAGGCCGACCGAGGTCAGCACCAGGCCGAGCATGATCAGCCCGGCGCCGGGCACGCCAGCGGTGCCGATCGAGGCCAGGGTGGCGGTGAGGATGATCATCAGGTACTGGCCGGCATTCAGATCAATACCGAAGGCCTGGGCGATAAACAGCGCCAGTACGCCCTGGTAGATGGCGGTGCCGTCCATATTGATGGTGGCGCCCACCGGCAGCACGAAGCCGGCCACGCCCTGGGACACGCCGAGGTTTTTGCGCGCGCACTCAATCGACACCGGCAGGGTGCCGGCGCTGCTTGAGGTGCTGAAGGCCACGGCCAATGCCGGCGCCACACCCTTGAAGAAACGCAGCGGACTGAGCCGCGCCAGCACGCTGACCAGGCCGCCATACACCAGCAGCATATGGGTGATGCTGGCCAGGTAGATCACCCCGATTACGCTCGCCAACGGCAGCAGCACTTCGATGCCGTGGGAGGCCACGACGCCGGCGATCAGCGCAAATACGCCGATCGGCGCGCAGCGCATCACCAGGTCGGTGAGCTTGTAGAACACCTCGGCCAGGCTGTCGAACAGCTTGACTGCCGGTGCGGCCTTTTCGCCGATCAGGTTCATGCTCACGCCCAGGGCGATGGCGAACACGATGATCTGCAGGATATTGCCTTCGGCAAAAGCGGCCACCGGATTGGTCGGTACCAGGCCGACCAGAATCTGCACCAGCGACGGTGCCTGCTTGGTTTCCTGTACGCCGCTGGCCACCATGTTCATGCCTTCACCCGGGGTGAACAGGGCGCCGAACAGCAGGCCGATGCTCACCGCAAAGGCGGTGGTGATCAGGTAGATGGCAATAGTCTTGACGCTGATGCGGCCGAGCTTGGCGCTGTCGCTCATGGCGGTGATGCCGGCCACCAGGGAGACGAACACCAGCGGCACGATCAGCATCTTGATCGCGTTGAGGAACAGCGTGCCGATGGGTGCCAGCACCAGGGCGTCGGCCTTGAACAGCACGCCGGTGAGCACGCCGAGGCCGAGGCCGATGAGGATTTGCTGCCACAGCGGCATGCGCCGCAGGAAGCCTAGGGAAGAAGTACTGCTCTGACTCATGGTTATCACCCGAATTATCGTTTTTGTGGGGCCGTCTGTGCGGCCTTGAGCGGTGCCGCCCGGCAGGCGAGGGCGGAAAACCAGCTACCCATGGTCTGGGTGCTGGTGAAAAAAACGCGCCGTTCCTTGCGGAGACGGCGCGTAGGGTTTTTTCGGGATCAGCCCGGCAGCAGCGGTACCAGGCGCGGGGCGATCATGTTCTCGGGGCGCAGGATGTCAGCCAGCTCGGCGTCGCCCAGCAGCTTCTCCTCGCGCACCAGCTCCAGTACGCCGCGACCACTTTCCAGCGCCACCTTGGCGATGCGCGTGGCGTTTTCGTAGCCGATATAGGGGTTGAGTGCGGTGATCAGGCCGATGGAGTTTTCCATCAGTTCACGGCAGCGCGCTTCGTTGGCGGTGATGCCGTCGATGCACAGCTCGCGCAGCATATCCATGGCGCGCGTCAGCAGGCGGATCGAGTCGAAGATCTTGTAGGCGATCAGCGGCTCCATCACGTTCAACTGCAGCTGGCCGCCTTCGGCTGCCATGGTCAGCGCCAGATCGTTGCCGATCACTTCGAAGGCCACCTGATTGACCGCTTCCGGGATTACCGGGTTGACCTTGCCGGGCATGATCGAGCTGCCGGGCTGGCGCGGCGGCAGGTTGATCTCGTTGATCCCGGTGCGTGGGCCGCTGGACAGCAGGCGCAGGTCGTTGCACATCTTCGACAGCTTCACCGCGGTGCGCTTGAGCATGCCGGAGAACAGTACAAAGGCGCCCATATCCGACGTGGCTTCGATCAGGTCAGCGGCCGGGGTCAGCGGCTGGCCGCTGATAATCGCCAGGCGCTTGACCGCCATCAGCTGGTACTGCGGGTCGGCGTTGATCCCGGTGCCAATCGCGGTGCCGCCCAGGTTCACTTCGGTGAGCAGGGTCGGGGCGAGCAGCTTGAGGTGCTGCAGGTCTTCGCCAAGGGTGGTGGCGAAGGCGCGGAATTCTTGACCCAGGGTCATCGGTACGGCGTCCTGCAGCTGGGTGCGGCCCATCTTCAGCACGTGGCCGAACTCCAGGTGTTTTTTCGACAGCGACTGAATCAGCTTGTCCAGCGCTGTCAGCAGGCTCTCGTGGCCGAGCAGCAGGCCCAGGCGGATGGCGGTGGGGTAGGCGTCGTTGGTCGACTGCGCCATGTTCACGTCGTTGTTCGGGTGCAGGTGCTTGTAGTCACCCTTCTCGAAACCCATGGCTTCGAGGGCAATATTGGCGATGACTTCGTTGGCATTCATATTGGTCGAGGTGCCGGCCCCGCCCTGAATCATGTCGACCACGAACTGGTCGTGGAACTCGCCCTGAATGATGCGTGCGCACGCGGTGCTGATCGCCGTGTGCTTGGCGGCGGACAGATGGCCCAGCTCGCGGTTGGCGTCGGCAGCGGCCTGCTTGACCATGGCCAGCGCGATCACCAGTTTCGGGTAGTGCGACAGCGTCACGCCGGACAGGCGGAAGTTCTGCACGGCGCGCAGGGTCTGGATGCCGTAATAGGCATCAGCAGGAACGTCGAGGGTGCCGAGCAGGTCTTTTTCGAGGCGAGTGGATGCAGCAGCGGACATGATCAAGGTCATCTCAGGAAATACGGCATATGCCGCGATGGCCCGTAGGTTAGGGGCTGCAGCTTGATACTGGCCAATGCTGTTAAGCGCTGGGTCATGCATAATCGGCATAACGTTGGCGTGACCGCTCAACGTCGACCGACGTGTTCGCATGCACAAGGGCTGATCCATGAACCTCGAAAGCAAATGGCTGGAAGACTTTGTCACCCTGGCCGCCACCCGCAGCTTCTCCCAGGCGGCGCAAAAGCGCTTTGTTACCCAGCCGGCGTTTAGTCGGCGCATCCGCAGCCTGGAGAACATGCTCGGCCTGACGCTGGTCAACCGCGCCTGTACGCCCATCGAGCTGACCGAATCCGGCCAGTTGTTTCTGGTCACGGCACGGAGCATGGTCGAGCAGCTCGGCGAGGTGGTGCGTCACCTGCATAACCTCGAAGGCCAGCAGGGTGAGGTGATGCAGATTGCTGCCGCGCACTCGCTCACCCTGGGTTTTTTCCCCGAGTGGATCGCCCGCCTGCGCCGTGAAGGTCTGCCGTTGACCACCCGCTTGGTGGCGACCAACGTCGGCGAAGCGGTGCATGCGCTGCGTGAAGGCGCCTGCGACCTGATCCTCGCTTACTACGACCCGGACGCTGCGCTGCAGATGGACCCGGAAATCTTCCCCTCGCTGCACCTGGGCCGTACGGAAATGCTCCCGGTGTGTGCGGTGGGCGAAGACGGCGCGCCGCTGTTCGACCTCAACAGTGGCCAGAGTGTGCCGCTACTGGCCTACAGCGCCGGGGCTTTTCTCGGTCGCTCGGTCAATCTGCTGCTGCGCCAACGCGCGCTGCGCTCGACCACGGTGTATGAAACGGCGATGGCCGACAGCCTGAAAAGCATGGCCTTGCAGGGCATGGGCGTGGCCTGGGTGCCACGGCTGAGCGTGACCGCCGAACTGGCCCGTGGCGAGTTGGTGGTGTGCGGCGATGAGCAGTGGCAAGCGCCTCTGGAAATCCGCCTGTACCGCTGCGCCCTGGTGCGCAAGGCCTCGGTACGCCTGCTCTGGCGCAAGCTGGAAAGCGGCGAAGTGGGCCGCTAAAGCCTTTTCGCTGAATAAGTCGGCGCAGCGGATTGCCCGCTGCGCCGTGCTGCCATCAGGTACCCGACTTGATGGTGTTCCACACTCGGGTGCGTACGCGTTCAATCTTCTGCGGCAGCGGTTGCAGCACGTAGAGGGTTTTCTGCGCTTCGGCGGTTGGGGTCAGGCCCGGGTTGTCGCGGATTTCTGCGCCCACCAGTGGCATGGCGTCCTTGTTCGGGTTGGGGTAACCGAGAAAGTCGCTGATCGGCGCAACTACTTTGGGGTCGAGCAGGTTGTTGAGGAACTCATGGGCCTCACTGACGTTCTGCGCGCTTTTCGGGATGGCGAAGGAGTCGTACCACAGCGGCGCGCCTTCCTTCGGCAGGCGCCAGTCGACCACCACGCCGTTGCCGGCTTCCTTGGCGCGGTTGGCGAACTGGTAGAAGCTGCCCGAGTAGCCGATGGCCACGCAGATGTCGCCGTTGGCGATATCGGTCATGTACTTGGCGGAGTGGAAGTAGGCGACGTGAGGGCGAATCTTCAGCATCAGCGCGCTGGCCTTTTCGTAGTCCTCAGGCTTGCTGCTGTTGGGGTCG
>DASRUM010000221.1:0-3748 GCA_035655415.1 Pseudomonas sp. | reverse complement strand
CACGGAACCGACCATGCCGCGCCAACCGATCAGACCTACACGTTTCATAACCACTACACCTATATAAGCTGACCACCGGAGACCTCCGGCGGGCCAGGAAGATTACAGACTACGCAGCGCTTCGACTACCGCATCACCCATTGCCGCGGTGCCGACCTTGGTCGTACCCGCGCTGTAGATGTCGCCCGTACGCAGGCCTTGATCCAGCACCTTGCTCACGGCCAGTTCAATGGCATCGGCTGCTGCCGTCTGACTGAAGCTGTAACGCAGCATCATTGACACCGACAGAATGGTCGCCAACGGGTTGGCAATGCCCTGCCCAGCGATATCCGGCGCGCTGCCGTGGCACGGTTCGTACATGCCCTTGTTGTTGGCGTCCAGAGACGCCGACGGCAGCATGCCGATGGAACCAGTGAGCATCGAGGCTTCATCCGAAAGGATGTCGCCGAACATGTTGTCGGTAACCATCACGTCGAACTGCTTCGGCGCACGCACCAGCTGCATGGCGGCGTTGTCGACGTACATGTGGCTGAGTTCGACGTCCGGATAATCCTTGGCCACTTCAATAACCACGGCGCGCCAGAGTTGGCTGGAAGCCAGCACGTTGGCCTTGTCCACCGAGCAGAGCTTCTTGCCACGCACACGGGCCATGTCGAAGCCGACGCGGGCGATACGGCGGATTTCACTCTCGCTGTACGGCAGGGTGTCGTAGGCCATGCGCTCGCCGTTTTCCAGCACTTTGCTTTCGCGCGGCTGACCGAAATAGATGCCGCCGGTCAGCTCGCGCACGATGAGGATATCCAGGCCAGCGACGATTTCACGCTTGAGGCTGGAAGCATCGGCCAGTTGCGGATAGAGAATCGCCGGACGCAGGTTGCCGAACAGGCCCAGCTGCGAGCGAATCTTCAACAGGCCGCGCTCTGGACGGATCGCAGGGTCAATGGCGTCCCACTTCGGGCCGCCTACGGCGCCGAGCAGAATGGCATCGGCAACCTTGGCGCGGGCCAGGGTTTCATCGGCCAGCGGCACGCCGTAACGGTCGATGGCCGCACCACCGAGGTCATCGAAGCTCAGTTCGAAACCCAGGTTGTACTTGTCGTTGGCCAGGTTCAGCACCTTGACCGCTTCGGCCATGATTTCCGGGCCGATACCGTCGCCGGGGAGAATCAGAATCTGTTTGCTCATTGCATCCTCAATACGCCGTAGGGTGCGCCATGCGCACCATAATGCTCAAAAGTCGTTGTTCCATGGTGCAGCCGCACAGCCTACTTGATTGCACCAAACAGCCAGGGACTGCGCTGCTGATACGTACTTTCAAAGGTCTTGATCGCGTCACTGTCCTGAAGGGTCAGGCCGATATCGTCCAAACCGTTGAGCAGGCAATGCTTGCGGAAGGCATCAACCTCGAAGCTGTACTGCACGCCATCCGGACGGGTCACGGTTTGCGCGGCCAGGTCGACGGTCAGCTGGTAGCCAACCGTGGCTTCCGCCTGTTGGAACAGCGCATCGACCTCGTCTTCCTTGAGGATGATCGGCAAAAGGCCGTTCTTGAAGCTGTTGTTGAAGAAGATATCGGCAAAGCTCGGCGCGATGATCGTGCGGAAACCGTACTCCTCAAGCGCCCAAGGCGCATGCTCACGGGATGAGCCGCAACCAAAGTTCTCCCGCGCCAGCAGCACGCTAGCACCCTGGTAACGCGCGAAGTTCAGCACGAACTCCTGATTCACCGGGCGCTTGGAGTTGTCCTGATTGGGCTGACCAACATCGTGGTAACGCCACTCATCGAACAGGTTGGGGCCGAAACCGCTGCGCTTGATCGACTTCAAGAACTGCTTGGGGATGATCTGGTCGGTGTCGACGTTGGCGCGATCCAGTGGAGCGACCAGGCCGGTGTGTTGAGTAAAGGCTTTCATCGTCAGCTCCTTAGGCCTGGATCAATTCGCGCACATCGATAAAGCGGCCGGTCACCGCAGCAGCAGCAGCCATTGCCGGGCTGACCAGGTGAGTACGCCCACCAGCACCCTGACGGCCTTCAAAGTTGCGGTTGGAGGTAGATGCGCAATGCTCGCCACTGCCGAGTTTGTCCGGATTCATCGCCAGGCACATGGAACAACCCGGCTCGCGCCATTCAAAACCGGCTTCGATAAAGATGTGGTGCAAACCTTCTTTTTCCGCCTGGGCTTTGACCAGCCCAGAACCCGGCACCACCATCGCCTGCTTGATCGTACTGGCGACCTTGCGGCCCTTGGCCACTTCAGCGGCGGCGCGCAGGTCTTCAATCCGCGAGTTGGTGCAGGAGCCGATAAACACGCGATCCAGCTGGATATCGGTGATCGCCTGGTTAGCCTGCAATCCCATGTATTTCAGGGCGCGGGTAATCGAATCCTTCTTAACTGGGTCGTTTTCGGCGGCCGGGTCCGGCACGTTCTGATCCACCGCCAGCACCATTTCCGGCGAAGTGCCCCAGCTGACCTGCGGCTTGATGTCTTCGGCGCGCAGCTCAACCACGGTGTCGAAATGAGCATCGGCGTCGGACACCAGGTCCTGCCACTGCGCCACGGCGGCGGCCCAATCAGAGCCTTTGGGTGCGAACGGACGGCCTTCGACGTAGGCGATGGTTTTCTCATCCACCGCCACCAAGCCGACGCGAGCGCCGGCTTCGATGGACATGTTGCAGATGGTCATGCGCCCTTCCAGCGACAGGTCGCGGATCGCGCTGCCGGTGAACTCCAGGGCATGGCCATTGCCGCCAGCGGTTCCAATTTTGCCGATCACGGCGAGGACGATGTCCTTGGCGGTCACACCGAACGGCAGCTGGCCCTCGACTGCGACCTTCATGTTCTTCATCTTCTTGGCCACCAGGCACTGGGTCGCCAGTACATGTTCGACTTCCGAGGTGCCGATGCCGTGGGCCAGCGCGCCAAAGGCGCCGTGGGTCGAGGTGTGCGAGTCGCCGCAGACCACGGTCATGCCTGGCAGGGTGGCGCCCTGCTCCGGGCCGACCACGTGGACGATGCCCTGGCGGATGTCGTTCATTTTGAATTCGAGGATGCCGAAGTCATCGCAGTTCTCATCCAGGGTTTGCACCTGAATCCGCGACACTTCATCAGCGATAGCTTCCAGGCCGCCCTGGCGCTCAGCCTTGGTGGTCGGCACGTTGTGGTCCGGGGTGGCGATGTTGGCGTCGATGCGCCACGGCTTGCGGCTAGCCAGACGCAAGCCCTCAAAGGCCTGGGGCGAGGTCACTTCGTGGAGGATATGCCGGTCGATGTAGATCAGCGACGAACCATCGTCGCGGCGCTTGACCTCATGCATTTCCCAGAGCTTGTCGTAGAGCGTTTTGCCGGCCATCAGCGTTTTCCTCATCAGCATCTTTCTATGCCTGGGGCGAATGGCCCTATGGCTTATGGGGCAATCCTATGGGCTGCCATCGAATTACTCAAATTCATATTTTTTATTCAAAGGATTCCTTGCGGGAATAGCGATAGTCTGTAAGCCTCAAGGTGCAAGCAAGGAGCCACAGCCTTGCTCTTGCTGCCTATGGCTTATCACTTGGAGCTAGTGCGTTATGGACCTCGCCACCCTCAACGCCTTTATCGCCATCGCCGAGCTGGGCAGCTTTTCGGAGGCGGCCGAGCGCCTGCATCTGACCCAGCCAGCGGTGAGCAAGCGCGCCGAATGCGCCGTGGGTCGAAGTGTGCGAGTCGCCGCAGACAACGGTCATGCCCGGCAAGGTGGCGCCCTGCTC
>DASRUM010000220.1:0-42362 GCA_035655415.1 Pseudomonas sp. | reverse complement strand
GCGTGGCTTGTTAGTTTCTGCAGCGCCTACGGGCACTTGATGAAGAAGAGGCACGACGATGAGCGCACTGGTTGGCGTGATCATGGGCTCCAAGTCCGATTGGTCCACCCTTAGCCACACCGCCGAGATGCTGGACAAGCTAGGCATTCCGTACGAAGTGAAGGTGGTTTCCGCCCACCGCACCCCGGACCTGCTGTTCCAGTACGCCGAACAGGCTGAAGAACGTGGCATTCAGGTGATCATCGCCGGTGCCGGCGGCGCGGCGCACCTGCCGGGCATGTGTGCGGCCAAGACCCACCTGCCGGTACTCGGCGTACCCGTGCAATCGGCGGTGCTTTCGGGCGTCGACTCGCTGCTGTCGATCGTGCAGATGCCGGCCGGTATTCCGGTCGCCACCCTGGCCATCGGCAAGGCTGGCGCAATCAATGCCGCACTGCTCGCCGCGAGCATTCTCGGTCACCAGCATCCGCAGTTCCACGAGCGCCTGAAGACGTTCCGGACTGAGCAGACTGAATCTGTACTGGAAAACCCGGACCCGAGGGACGCGTAATGAAGATCGGCGTAATCGGTGGCGGCCAGCTGGGCCGCATGTTGGCCCTGGCAGGCACGCCGCTGGGGATGAACTTCGCCTTCCTCGACCCCGCGCCGGATGCCTGCGCGCAAGCGCTGGGGGAACATATCCGCGCCGATTACGGCGATCAGGATCACCTGCGTCAGCTGGCCGATGAAGTCGATCTGGTGACCTTCGAGTTCGAAAGTGTGCCGGCCGAGACCGTGGCTTTCCTCTCGCAGTTCGTCCCGGTGTACCCGAGCGCCGAAGCCCTGCGCATCGCTCGTGATCGCTGGTTCGAAAAATCCATGTTCAAGGACCTCGGCATTCCCACCCCGGATTTCGCCGATATCCAGTCGCAGGCTGACCTCGACGCCGCTGTGGCCAGCATTGGCCTGCCGGCCGTGATGAAGACCCGCACCCTGGGCTACGACGGCAAGGGCCAGAAGGTCCTGCGCAAGCCAGAAGATGTCGTCGGCGCCTTTGCCGAGCTGGGCAGCGTGCCGTGCATCCTTGAGGGCTTCGTGCCCTTCACTGGCGAAGTGTCGCTGGTGGCGGTGCGTGCTCGTGATGGCGAAACGCGCTTCTACCCGCTGGTGCACAACCGCCACGACAGCGGTGTGCTGGCGCTGTCCATCGCCAGCACCGATCACCCGCTGCAGGCGCTGGCAGAAGATTACGTCAGCCGCGTGCTGACCAAGCTCGACTACGTCGGCGTGCTGGCCTTCGAGTTCTTCGAAGTCGATGGCGGCCTGAAAGCCAACGAAATCGCCCCGCGTGTGCATAACTCCGGGCACTGGACCATCGAAGGTGCCGAGTGCAGCCAGTTCGAGAACCACCTGCGCGCCGTTGCCGGCCTGCCGCTGGGTTCGACTGCCAAGGTCGGCGAGAGCGCGATGCTTAACTTTATCGGTGTGGTTCCGCCGGTGGAGCAGGTTATCGCCGTCGCCGACTGCCGCCTGCATCACTACGGCAAGGCCTTCAAGGTCGGCCGCAAGGTTGGTCACGCCACCCTGCGCTGTGCGGATCGCGTCACCCTGAATAAGCAGATCGCCGTGGTCGAGGCGCTGATCGCCAAGGCCTGAAGCCGGCTTTGTGACTAAGCTCTTGCGTAGGCCATACACAAGAGCCTCGTCATGAAGTATCTGTTGCTGCTGTCTTTGCTGTACCTGCCGCTTTGCCATGCTGACCAGGTGTTGCGCGCCGATTACCGCGAGCGCCCGCCAGAGATGCAGGCCCTCGACTCACTTCCCGTCGGCCCGCTGATCGAGGTGCTTGATAGCGCCGCGCAACGCGTCGGCGCGCGCATCGAATGGCGTTACGCGCCCTTTGTGCGCAGCCTGGAAGACCTCAAGTCCGGACGTATCGACTTGGTGCCGCGCGTGCTGTTCACCGCCGAGCGCAAGGACTACGTGCACTTTCTGCCGTCGATCGGCACCCAGCGCAAAAGCATCCGCTTTATCGTCAAGACCGGTCAGCAGGCCAGCCTGCGCAACTATGCCGATCTGCAGGGCAAGGTGATCGGGGTCAAACGCGGCACCGCCTATTTCGATCAGTTCGACGGTGACAGTGCCCTGACAAAAAGCCTGGCGACTGACGACTACTTGCTGGCCGGGATGTTTCGCGCCGGGCGCCTGGATGTGATGGTGGTGCTGGATGCCGAAGCCATCGAGGCGCAGTTCCACAAGATCGGCTTTAGCGACTACAGCTATGCCGAATACCAGTACGAGCAATCCGTCGGTAATTATTACGGTGCGTCGATGCGCCACTATCGGGGCGAGAAAAAGGCCCTCTACGAGCAGCTAGGCCAGGCGCTGCGAGGCATGCGCGAGAGCGGCGAGATCGCCCGCATCTACCACCGCTATGGCGTCGCGCCGCCAGAGACCGAAGAGTAGCGAACTGCCAGCTTTTCCCGTGGTCAGATCAACGGTCGCAAATCCCACCGTCCACTCAGGAGGCTCGCATGAGCATTATTGGCATCATTTTTATCGGCCTGATCGTCGGTCTGATCGCGCGCTTTATCAAACCCGGCAATGACAGGATGGGCTGGATCATGACCATCCTGCTGGGCGTCGGCGGCTCAGTTGCCGCTACCTATGGCGGCCAGGCACTGGGCATCTACAAAGTGGGCGAGTCCGCCGGCTTTATTGGCGCAGTGATCGGCGCCGTGGTGCTGCTGGTAATCTACGCCGCTGTCAGAAAGGACTGATGTCCTTTCACTCCGCTGCTTGGTGAGCCTACCGATGCGTTATCTGCTGTTACCCCTGTTGTTTATCGGCACCCTGGCCTGCGCCGAACTACCAGAAACCGACTGGCTTGAGCTGATGCCGCCGGAAGACCGCCAGGCCCTGGAAGACATGCCCGAGATCAGCCATCAGGGCCTCGAACAGGACAGCGGCTTCTACAACCCCGGCGGCCTCAAGCAGCAGGATCAGAACCTGCCAGCGGTGATGTACTCAAGCAAAACCGTCGCCGCTTTCGACGGGAAACCCATCCGTCTCGGCGGCTACCCGGTGCCACTGGAAACCGACGCCGCCGGCCGCAGCACGTTGTTCTTCCTGGTTCCCTACCCCGGCGCCTGCATCCACGTCCCCCCACCACCGCCGAATCAACTGGTGCTGGTGCGCTACCCCAAAGGCATTGAGCTGGAAGACATCTACGCACCACTCTGGGTCAGCGGCACGCTAAAGATCGAACAGGTCAATAACGAGTTGGCGGATGCGGCTTATGCGTTGGAAGCGGGGGTGGTTAGGGTGGTGGAGGAAAGCGATCTTTAACTCGGTCTTGAGGCGGTCTAAATCCCTGTAACTTCTCTCGGTTAGCGTCCGCTCTTTGCTAGCTGTTCAGTCAAACCGCCATATATCACCACCAAGGCACACCAGGGTAAACAGCGCCATCAGCCACCAGGGCACCCGACTTAGCGTTATTGGTCTTTTTCGAGTATCCCAACTACCTCCGTTTTCTGTTGCGCTTGCGCCACGCCGTGCGCTGACCGCGTACTTCCACCATGGCCGTCAGCATGGTGCGGTAGCGCTTGCTGTTGAGGGTCAGCAGGGCGCTTAGTGGCAGCAACAGACCGATGAAATACAGCAGATCAGGTGCGCGTCTGCCCCAGTGGCCGATGACCACCAGTATGCAGGCCGCCATGGCTGCGACGATCAGCCATACCGCCCAGGGGCGGCCGCGAATCACCAAAAGGTTGGCTGCGCACAGGTAGAGCGATATTCCTGTGCTGCCCATCATCATGTAGATGCCATAGTCTTCCAGGCTGGGCGGATAGACCTCGAGCAGCAGGATTTGGCTTACTGCCAGAGAAAACAGTGCCAGGAAGAAAGCACTGATGAATATCGGGAAATGTCGACGCAATATCGAGAGGAAATCGAGTCCCTGGTTCACTCTTCTAGCTCCTCGTAAAGGCCAATGGCGTAAGTCTGCACCATGCTGCTACCGAGCAAGCCGATCCCGGCACCCAGCGCATCTCTGATGTTGATCGCCAATGTTGACGAGATTTCACTGGTGCTGAAGCGTTTTGGAAGCTCGCCGCCACGCTGCAGGGCTTTGCGAAGCGCCGGTGTGAGAGCCGGGTTGCGGTTCTCCAGGATCTCGTTGGTCAAACGACGTCGTTCCTGACGGCTCAGGCCATTCAGGCTTTGATACCAGCTGCGCCCTGTCATGGCCCTGCGCATGTTCATCACGCGCAAAATTGTTGCTCCGGCCCCGGCTACGCCGCCCAGAGAAATAATATCCAGTGCTGTGGATACGTCCTGATACCACTGCTGGTTGTCCAGCCTATCGAGTGCTTCCGGGTTGTTCACTTCGGTATAGACCCGCGCAGCACCGGCCACACATTGCACGGAGCTCGCCGATGCGGCTGCTACGCCCAGTGTCGTGATCACCAGACTCGCCCCACCGGTGAACGGCACGATGGCCGTGCCGCCGATGATCGCGATCCAGCCCAGTACCGCGCCGGCACAGGCCAGGCTGGTGTTGACGCTTTCGGCCACCAGCCGCGATTCGCGCGGGTTGGACTGCACCTGTTGGACGAACTGCTGCGGCGAGACATTGCGCTGGGCTTCACGAATGATGATGCGCTTGGGCCTGATACTGCAGATCGGGGTGAACTCGCGCAGGGTCACCACGTTGAAATTGGCATCGATGTACACCACCCCTGCGCCGGAGATAGCGGGGTCGGCATCGATGGCTGTGTAGAGTTTGCGCAGGTCGTTCATGGCTTCGATGCGCTGCCGCGCCATGATCTGTGAAGGGGTGTTTCTCAACCCGATCAGGTAGTCGGACATTTGCCCTCCTTGGTAGAAACTCCAATAACCGCTAGTCCGCCCGTAAAGGGCGGACTAGCGGAGCGTGCGGTCAGTCAATCATCCGCAAGAACTCAGACGTTCGGGCAGGGAATCGGTGCCCAGTCGCCCATATCCGGGTTGCTGCACATGCTGTTGACCTGGTTGCTACCTGCTACAGCTACCTGCTGGCTCTTGGTCTGCTTGGCTTCGGCCTGTTGCAGAACGCGTTCGGTACTGACGGCTTCGGTGGGCACCTTGGTCTGCTTGACCGGCTTGTTGGCAGGGGCCTTGGCGACGGTGGTCACTTCGGCGCGTTCGATGCCGACGTTCTTCAGGTCAGCCTCGTAAGCCTGGGTGTAGTTGCTCAGGTTCTCACCGGCCTTGCCGTTGACGGCGGTGATCAGGTTGTTGGACTCGTTCAGGCCGGCAATGATTTCGGCCAGACGCTTGCGCCCTTCTGCATCGTTGATCGCACCGGATTTACGCTGCGACAGCAGGCTGGTGAACTCCTTCTGGTAGCAGCTCTGCGAGGCTTCGGCGTAGGCGATGCTGCGGTCGAAGGTGTTGGCACTGGCATTGATGTCGGTGGAGTAGGAGCCGATGCGCTGACGGTCGTCGCTGATCTGCTGCTGCTTGGACGTGTAGTAGGCCGCTGCACCGCCGACCAGGGCACCACCGGCGGCGCCGATGGCAGCGTTGCGCTTGCGATCTTCCTTGTCGGCGGTCAACGCGCCGGTGAGGGCGCCGCCGACCGCACCGAGCACGGCGCCGGTAGCCACCGAGCGAGTCATGTTGGAGTCGGTATCACGCAGGTGCTGAACGGGTTGGTAGCAACTTGGGTAATAGGCGACCTCGGTGGATTTACCGACACGATTGACGGCGGAGGTGGAGCAGCCGCTGATCAGTACGGTCATCGAGGTAAAACCGATAGCGGCGAGTGTCAGAACGCGGCTACGAGGTTGCGAGGTGAGGTTCGTTTTGGATGGACGCATAGCTAGGCTCTCTTTGCTGGTGGTGGATTGATGTTTGTGGAACGGCTGATCACGCTCACGGCTGCGCCGCCGCTTGCGTTTCCAGCAACTGCTTGAGGATTTCCGCCGGATCGGCGCGTTGTTGAGTGCGGTACAGCGCGACGTGATTGACGAACAAGGTGGCGCGGCTGACCAGGCTGTTACCGATCACGGGCTTGCGCGCGAGCTCTTCCTTGATGCGCTGGAACTGCGCCTGAATCACCGCGTTGGTGTAACGGGTACCGCTGGCCATGTTGTCGATGTAGATGGCCACAGCGCCGTTGAGCGCCTTGGTGCCGTTCGCGATGGCGCCGGCGAATATCTGCGCCGAGGCAGCATCATTGTTCTGCTGCGCCTGGCGTTGGCTTTGGCGCAGGTTGGTCAGGCGGATGTTGTAGTTGTTGATGGTTTCCGCCACCAGGGCGGCAGACTGGATCAGGTTGCCCGCGGCCTCCTCGCGCTGGCGGGCGATCAGCGCGACGTTGCGCTTGAGCTCTTCATTGACCACTCCGAGCTCAGCCTGCAGGCGCGGGTCGATGGCGCTGGCGATGATGCTGTCCAGGCGTTGGGTCGGGTCATCGGCAGCGTCGATGTCATCGGTCAGGCCAGCCAGGCGTCCCTGTTTCTGCCATTGGGCGAACAGCTCGTCGTAGCGTGAACGCGGGGCGGACAAGGCGCCGATCGCCACGCGAAAGCCGGTGGTCTCATTACGCTGCTCGCTGCCATCCGCACCGAACAATGGGTACTCGCGGCGCATGCCGGTAAACAGCGTGCCCTCGCCCTCCAGATAGTTGCCGCCCTTGACCACGAAGCCGCCATAGGTGCCCTGGCGGCGCCCGGCACTGACCAACTGGAAGGACTCCTGCACCATCTCGGCAGCGTTGCCGATCACGTCGAACAGCCCCAGCGGGTTGGCCTGCTTGGTGCCGATGGGCATCAGGCGAGGCGCCTGACCGGTGCCACCTGCGACCTGGTTGAACACGGCCCAGTTAGCCAGGGGGCCGTCATCGTCACTGCCCTCGATCGGGCGCGGGAACAGTCGCGCTTCCAGCTCCTGACGACTGACCTGCGAGCCGCCCCGTGCGGCGAACTCCCATTCCACCTCGGTGGGCAGACGGACGAACGCCGCGCCGCCTTCCTCTGCCTTGCTGCCTCTGCCGCTCACGGGGAGCAGATCACGGTTATTGGCCAGCAGCCAGGCGCTGTAGACCGCGGCAAAACGCTCAGCCTCGAAGCGCGACAGTTTGACCTGCGGCAGCCGCCCTGCCGCGCTGGTGACCGGCGCACAGTCCGGCGCCGTTTCACCGCTGGCCAGTGCCTGAGCCTGGGTCATGACCTGAGCGTACTGACGGGCAGTGACCTCGTACTTGCCGATGAAATACATCATCGGTTTCAGCGGGCTGCCGGTATCGATCTTGGGCAGGCGTTCGGCGATCTGCTTCTGCCACTGCGGCGCCAGGTCCTGCAGGCTGAACTGGCCGTTGATGAAGTCGCGGCGATAGCCGGAGATGAAGGATTGCTTGTAGCCGGCCTCACCTTCGCTGAACGGATAGCCCAGGCTGACTTCGCGGTCATCCAGGCTGCCCTCGGTGAGGACATAGACATGGCGGAAGAGCATTTCGCCGCCACAGGGCAGCGGCAGGCTGACGTCGCCCGGCAAGGGTTTGGGGTTGTCCAGTCTGGCCAATTGCTCTGCATCGAGTTCGCGTGGCGCCTCGGCCTCGGACTGCGCAGGTGTGGCGGGAGTGCTGGCCGCTGGTGGCTCATCGGCTGGCGAGCAGGCCGCCAGCGCGAGCGTCGCGAGTATCAGGGCAGAGGGAGCGAAACGACTGTCAGACATCACGAATTCCTTGAGAGGCGTCGATCCGGGCCACGCGCCGGCCGCCCAGCGCAGCGGCAAGGGCGCTGGCCAGCAGAACGGCAGCAAGGGCCACCAGGTAGTGCTCGGGCAGCAGACGACTGGCGTAATCGCCCGGCGCCTGCACGAAAAGGTGGTTGATCCCGCCCTCTGCCAGTCGGTACAGCAGGGCTGACAGGACGCTGGCGAACAGGCCGCTGTACAGCGCCTGGATGATCAGAAACAGCAGCAAAGCGCGGCTGCCAACGCCCAGCAGGCGCAGCACCGCCAGCTCACGTTGCTTGCGCTCGACGGCGGCCAGGGCGCCGGCACTGGTGGCCGCCACCGCGCCCCCCAGAGCCAGGGTGGTGATCAGCCAGAACAGCAGGTCTAGATTGCGGCTCAGTGCCTGCACCTGGGCGATCTGCGCTGCTTGAGTGACGACCTGCACCTGCTGCGCGGCCAGGTACTGGCGCAACGGCTCGACGTCCTCCAGCGCGCGCGCGTACAGACGAAAACCGGGATAGATGCGTGGCGCTTGTGTTGCCGTCGCGCCCGGCCAGTCCAGTGCAGCCACCGCCAGGCCGTCGCGGTAATCCTCGACGGCCTCCAGCAGCGCCGCCTGCGCGAACAGCGCGTCGCGCTCGAAGGCCGCCAGCGGCAGCACCGCCAGCACCTGCAGGGTGGTCTGCTGCCACTGCAGCACACTGCCGTGCTGGCGGCCGAAGCGTGCCTGCAACGGGCTACCTGGGGTGATTCCCAGCTTCTCGGCAGCGGTATGGCTGAGCACCACCTGCTGCAGCGTCTGCGGCATCGGCAGGCCCTGCAACAAGGGATCGCCGACCGCCGTCGGCAGCATCTCAACATTCAACCGGGCCTCGCCTGGGGTCACCTGCAACTCGCTGGTAGCGGCGATCTGTCGGGTACGGGGGATGGCGAAGGCGACATCTTCGCGTTGGCCAAGAGCTTCGATGAAGTCTGCCTGCAGGCGTGTGCCGCCCAGCGGGATGATCTCGCGCACCGCAGGATCACGTTGCAGGCGTTCGGTAAGGCTGCCGACCAGGCCGTACTTCAGGCCAAACAGCACCAGCAATGGTGCGATCACCGCCACCAGTGCCAGCACGCTGCACGCCGACAGACGCGCCTCGCGGCGATAGTCCTGCCAGGCCAAGCCGGCGATCAGCAGCGGGCGCATCAGGCGGCCTGCTCCAGATGAGCGCTGACACCGCCGTCGGCGTCACGCCGGCAGCTCATGCGCAGGATGGTCAGGCCGGCGCGTTGTGCCAGCGCCTCGTCGTGAGTCGCCACCACGCAGGTCGCACCGGTCGCCTCGGCCTGAGCGAGCAGCAGCTGCATGACCCGCTCGGCATTGAGCGGGTCCAGCGCCGCAGTGGGTTCGTCGGCCAGCAGCAGCTGCGGCCCGTGAGCCAGGGCGCGAGCACAGCTGACCCGTTGGCGTTGGCCGATCGACAACTGCGCGGGGTATTTATCCAGCTGCTCCTGCACATCCAGCGCCTGGGCCAGACGCAGTACCTGGCCGTCGTCTGCCATCCCGAGCAATTGCCGGGGCAGCGCGATATTGCCGCGCACGTCGAGAAAGCCGAGCAGCCCGCCCGCCTGCAGCACGTAACCCAGATATTGGCTGCGCAGCTGGGCCAGCTGGTTCTGCCGGCCCTGCTGCCACAATGCGGCGATATCGCTGACAGTACCGGTCAGCTCCAAGTCGAAGGTCTCGGCCGCGTCCGGTGCCAGCACCAGGGCCAACAGATCGAGCAAGGTGCTCTTGCCGCAGCCGCTGGGGCCCACCAGTGCCACCTGCGCGCCGGCCTCCAGCTGCAACTGCTCGATGGCCAGGCTGTAGCGCTGCGCGCCCTGGCCACGTTGCTTGAGGACCTGCTGCAGGCGAATCATCATGGCAGCGTCGACAGCGGTACACGGTACAGGGCGTCGCCCGGCTCGGCATTGCCGAAGCGCACCCAGTTGGCCATGTCGTTGTGGAAGGTTTCGTAGAGGCGAATCTTCGACTCCAGTTCGTCGATGAAGTCCTCCTGCTCGGCCACCGACAGCGACAGCCAGAGGTCCTGGCTCATGCTCAGTGCCTTACTGCGATACGGCAGGCCGTCGAGGTACTCGCCGAGCACACCGCTTTGCGCCAGGTTGGCGCCCTGGCGCAGCGCCGCTGGGTCACGACTCATGTAGGCACTGGCGCTGGCGATCTCGCTGAAGAAGTCGGCGGGTGAGGTCTTGGTCTTGCGCGCGGCGTCGACGATCAGCTTGAGCGACTGCTGCAGGTCGTTGAGCTGCAGCTTGGTCAGCATCACGCAGACCTGCAGCGTCGGCAGGCTCGGGTTGCTCAGGTCGCGGTCGGCGGTCCAGGCGCTGACCAGCTGCGGCGCCTGACTGGCGCTGCGGCGGCCGAGGAAATCCATGTGCATGGCATAGCCGATGGCCTGCGACTTGGTCGCCAGGTTGGTGCCACCGGACAGCTGTGGGGGTACTGGCGCCTGCTGCGCGCGAACCTGCTGCGCCAGTTCGGCGAAGGTCGAGCCGATCTCGCGCACGCGCTCGCCGAAGGCCTGGACATCGCCGCCCGGCACCGAGACGTAGAGGTCGCCGATCTGCGGGTTGCTGTCGGCCGTCAGCACCCGATACTGCTGCTCCGCCGAGGCGTGGTTGGCCTTGCCGGCAGGGGTGCGCAGGTGCAGGGCGAAGATCTTGATCTGCTTGCTCAGTGCCGCCTGACGCACCTCGGCCTCGTTCATCAAGGTGCTGCTGAAGGGGTCGTTCTTGCGCAGTGCGCCGGCATCGCTGACCAGCAGGATCAGGCGGCCGCCATAGCTCGACCAGTCCATGCCCTCGACGGCCTGCATGACACCGGCGAAGGCATCCTCATTGAAGGAATGGCTGGATACCGTGGTTGCCTGCACCTGCTCGGCGGCGCGCAGAAAGCGCTGTGGATCGCTGCCTTCCTGCAGGCTGACCAGGGTCTTGCTCAGGTACTGCAGGCCCGGTGTGCGCGCCGTGCTGTTGCGATAGCCGACCAGGCCGAAGCTGACGTTATCCAGCTCACCGCGCGCCTGCAGCTGGCTCTGCAGCTCGCTGACCACCTGGCGCACGCGGTCGATATAGGGCTGCATCGAGACCGAGGTATCGACCACCAGGACGATGCCGGTACGGAAACCCGAGTCGGTGGCGGCAGCCGGTTGGTCGGCAGGGCTCTGGGCGGCGCTGCCGGGGTCGATCGAGGCGATGTTGAGCAGCTGCACCGGCTGGCCTTCGGCATCGAAGGCTTCGCGGAAGTCGAAGATCGGCATCAGGTAGAACTGGTCCTGCGGAACCGCACTGCTCGTCGGCTCCAGTGCCACCACCTGCGGCACCTGCTCGGGGTCGTTCTGCGCCTGCAGCAGTTGCTCGCGAGCCAGGCTAGTGCGGTCGATCAGGCGCTCCACGTCCGAGGCCTGCTGCATGAACAGCACCGGTGCCCGCCCGGAGCGCTCGGTGAACTTGAGTACCAGGCTCTGTTTCCAGTCGGCGGCCTGCTCGGCGGCGACCCAGCCTTGCACCCTGCCATCGCTGGCTGCACCGACCTGCAACCAGGATTGGCCGTCCTGGCTGCGCCGGGCATACACGTAGAGTACCGAGAAGGCCGGCAATGCTTCGCCAGCGGCAGCCCCCGGAGCGCTCAACAGCTGCGCCCCAGGCTTGGCCAGGATGCGCTGATAGATGGTTGTCTTGCCCGGCATCAGCAGCGGATGCTCGCCGGCCTCGCCGGTGTCGGCAGCCAGCGGCGCGACAGCTGCGCCTTGCCCGTCGCTGTGCGGCGAGCTATCCGCAGCCACCACTGTGGATGGTTGGCTGAGCCACCAGTAGGCGCCGCCACCCAGGCCCAGCGCGGCGGCCACGGCAACCGCCAGCAGCGCCATGCGTGGGCCCTTGCTGCCAGTGGACGGCGTTGCCGCTGCGCTGCTGGCAGGGGCAGTCGGTGCGGGTGCCACGGTCGGCGCCGGCGCATTGCGTGGAATCTCGATGGATACCGGTTGCAGCTCCCCCAGCTCGCTAGTCGTTGGCGCGCCCAGCGCGGTCTGCTGGGTGAACGCCGGACGGATCACGGTCGCATCCGAGTCCGGTGCCGGCTGGGCATTGAGCGCGGCCAGCAGTTCCCCGGCATCGTTGAAACGCTCATCCGGGTTCTTCGCCAGTAGGCGTTGCAGCAGGGTCTGATAACGGCTGTGCTGCAGCGGCAGCTCTGGCAACGGCTGAGTCAGGTGCGCCAGTGCCGTGGACAGCGCGTCGGTGCCCATGTACGGCAGCTCGCCGACCAGTATTTCGTAGAGCACCACGCCCAGCGCATAAAGGTCGGCGCGGCCGTCGATATCCAGACCGCGCGCCTGCTCGGGGCTCATGTAGTTGGGCGTGCCAACGGCAAAGCCGACCTGGGTGAACTGGGTACTGTCATCGAGTGACTTGGCGATGCCGAAGTCCGACAGCACCGCCGTGCCGTCGGCGCGAAAGAGGATGTTGGCTGGCTTCACGTCGCGGTGGATCAGCCCCTGGCTGTGGGCATAACCCAGCGCCGAGGCGATCTGGCGGATGTACTGCAAGCCCTGCTCGGGGCTCAGGCCGGCGGCGATACGCTCACTCAGGGTACCGTTGGGCAGGTACTCCATGGCCATGTAGTAGTGCTGGCCGGCATTGCCGATGTCGTGCACGGTGACGATATGCGGATGCGCCAGACGCGCCAGGGTCTTGCCCTCACGCAGGAAGCGCTCGCAGAACGAGGCGTCGGCCGCCAGCGCCGGGGCCATTATCTTCAATGCCACCTTGCGCTCGAGGGAACGTTGCTGCGCCAGGTAGACGGTGGCCATGGCGCCTTCGCCAATCATCCTGTCGATGTCGAAACCGGGAATATTCAGGTCCATGAGACGGGCTCGCTCGCCTTGATGACGATGGCGGTGATGTTGTCGGGTGCGCCGCGTGTCAGGCCCAGGTGGACCAGGCTGCGCACTACCTGATAGGGGTCGCTGTGCGTCAGCACATCGCGGATTTCGTGGTCTTCGGCCGTGCGGGTAAGGCCGTCGCTGCACAGCAGCCAGGTGTCGCCGGGCTGGATGTCGAAGACGCGGCAGGCGAGCTCCAGTTGGTCCTGCACGCCCACCGCGCGGGTGACGATGTTGGCGCGTGGGTGCAGACGCGCCTCGGCCTCGCTGAGCAGGCCGCTGTCCTGCAGGTCCTGCACATAGCTGTGGTCACGGGAAACCGCCTGCAGCTCACCCGCCCTCAATCGGTACAGGCGGCTGTCACCGGCCCAAAGGCACAAACCCTGGTCGCCACGGGTCACCATCAGCACCACGGTGCTGCCCATCATGGTCACGCCGCGCAGGTGGGTTTGCTCGCGCACGGCGGTGTTGACCTGGCTCAGGGTGAGCCGCAGAACATGCTCGTAGTCACTCAGGGTGTCGCTTGCCTTGATGTTGCGCAGGCTGTCGACGATCAAACTGCTGACGTAATCGCCGGCCGCGTGCCCGCCCATGCCATCGGCTACGACCCAAAGGCCCGCTTCGGGACGCTCCAGGTAGGCGTCTTCGTTGATCTGGCGAACCAGGCCGACATGACTGTAGGCCGCCGACTGGTAATGCAGTGCAGTCATTGCGCGACGACCTCCGGCCCGAGCAGATAAGCCGCGAAGGACTCGGTCGGCGGCAGCCCCTGGCAGCGTCGCAATCCGGCTGCGATGCGTTGCGAGCCACGCCCCCACCACAGACTGGCACCGTTGCAGGCCTGGGCGGCGAGTGCCGCCAGACGCCCCGGGGCATCGACCACCGGCCAATGCTGCAGACCATGCGCCTGGTCGTATGCGGGCAGTGTCGTAGCGGGCGGGGGTTCCAGGCTCAGCACCGTCGTCTCGAAGTCTTCGAAGCGGGCGCCTTCCTCCAGAGTGCTCAGCAGCAGCTCCTCGATCCGCTCGAACCATGCTTCGCTCGCCTGCAAGGCCTGTAGTGGCTGCCCGCCGGGAATACGGCAGGCGACCGTCAGCGGGAAGTAACGGCCGACGCGGTCGATGCTTGGCATCAGCACCCCGGCCATGGCCTCGCTACCGCACACTCCAGATGCCAGAGCGAAGCGCCACAGCGGGCTGGTCAGATAGGCTTCCAGCCAGCTTTCGCCGAGTTGGCCCTGGCTGGTCTGCAGGCCAGCCGACAGCCAGGCGTCCCAGCCGCGCTGGAAGTCCTTGGGCAGGTTGCGTTCGATGAAGTCGCCGCGGCTGGCGACCTTGCCGTAGAAACCCATCATCGTCATAGCCGCTCCGGCAGGGTGAAGCCGGCCACTGCGCGACTCTTGAAAGGATTGAACGCACTGCTGGCACGCAGTTCGTAGGCAACGCTGGAGCGATCCAGGCGCACGCGCAGGTTGAAGCGATCCGGTGAGGCGCCGCCAATCAGCTCGGACTGATCGAGCAGGCGGAACCAGGCCCATGGGCCTTCCAGGGTCAACGCCGAGCGTCCGCCTTCGACCGGTGGCGACACCGTGAGGCGAACCACGCCGACGCTGCCGGGGTTCGGCCATTGCACCGCGACCGGCCGGCTCGGGCCGTGGTCGAAGCCGATCAGCTGGCCGTCGAGATCGAGCTGCGACTGGCTGATGGTGGCATCCATGCTCACTGGCTTGAGGTCGAAGCGCACGCTGGGCTGCAGGCCGCCGCTGCGGAAGAACTCGTCGCGGATCAGCGCCGCACGCTGGAAGGTCTGCAGCACGCCGGCGGAGATGCCCAGCTTCTGCGCGGCGCCCGGCTGCCAGCGCCAGTTGCGTGCCGAGGTGTCGACGTAGGGCTGCAGGTACTTGCGAAAGTAGCTGTCCATGACCCCGCCGACCCCGAAGAACTGGCCGAAATCATCCAGCGTGGCGTCGCGCTGGCTGCCCGCCACCATCGGGTAACGGCCGCTCAGCGACTGCCGCCAGACGTTGACCACATCGCTTTGCCAGGCAGCGTTGAGCTGGTTGCGCACGCCGCCCATCATGCTGTTGGTGCTGGCGGCGACGACCGAACCCACCAGCCCCTGGACCAGCTTCGGCTGGCGCGCGGCGGTCAGATTGACCCGCGCGGCGGCTGCACTGGCCTGATTCTTCGCCTCGCCGAGCAGCGCCTCGCCGCTGGCACCGACCATGCTGCTGAGTTGCACGTAGAGCTCGTTGAGGTCCGCCAGCAGACCATCGATGGCCATCGGCGCCGATGGGTCCTGGCTGACCAGGCTGTTGAGTTCGGCGAAGTGCGCGCTGACCGGATCGATCTGCGTGACCGCAGCCACGGTGTTACCGGCCTGGGTCTGGCCGAGCAGCGAACCGAGTTTCTGCTTGAGTTGCTCGACACCCTCGTCGGTTGCCTTGGCCACGCCTTCGGACTCGGGTGCCTGCTGCAGGTCGGTCTCCTGTGCCACCGCGATCAACAGCTGCTTGAGCGGCGAGGAAGGTCCCGAGAGGATCCGCAGCACGTCGGCGGCCTGCGCCACGCTGGTGATCGGCACGAAGTCGAGATCGGCCAGCAGCGCATCCCACTGTTGCACGTAATCGCGCAGGTACAGCTGGCGCACATCGGCGGCCAGGTTCACGGCATCCTGTGTGCTGTCGAGCTGACTGCCCAGCACCCATTGTTCCTCGGCCACCACGCTGGCCTGGCCGACGCTGGCACGGAGGAAGGCTTCGCGGTAGCCACGGCGGGTGTAGAAACCGCTCAGCGGGTCGCTCAGCGCCTTGCCGCTCTTGCGCGTGAAGACCAGTGCGGCGTCACGCCCGGCGGCCTCGCTGAGGCGGAAGTCGCTGACCCCGGCCGGCAGCTTCTGCCGCTTGACCCGGTCATACACACGCTGCGCCAGGGGCAGGCGCTGCAGCTGCATGCGCAGCTCGTCGATCAAGCGCTGATCCAGGCGCGCATCTGGCGGGCGCCGCTCGAACAGCGCCTGCAGGTGCTCATCGAGGGCCTGGCGTTGCTCGCCCGATAGATCGCGCGGCAGGCTCTGATCCCAGTCCAGGGCGATCCAGGCCGTGATGAACTCGGCGTCGTACTGCTCGCCGCCACCGAACATCAGGTAGGCCTTGAGCCCTTCGTAGAGGTAGTCGGAGCCGCCGCCCGTGCGCAGCTGTTCCTCGATTCGGCTAACCAGGCGTGGGGCGAAGGTGGCCACCAGCAGACGGCGATAGACGCTGGCTGCCTGCTCTTCGAGCATGTCGCCCTGATACAGACCCAGGCCCTTGGCCCAGTCCGGCGGGCTGCCGGCCAGGTTGCGTACGGCGCTGAGCAACGGCAGCACGGCCAGCACATCGCGCTGGGCCGGGCTGAGGCTGCGCACCTGCTGCTCCAGTGGGGCGGTGCGGGCGCCAACCTGGGCGATATGCTCACGGTTGGCGTTGAAGCTGAGCAGCCATAGTGTGCCCACCACCAGTACCAGCGCCACACTGGCTGCCAGTGAGCCGATGGCCAGCCACCTACGGCGCCGTTTGACCTTCTGGTCGACGCCGACCAGGCCGCGTTCGGCGAATGCCACGCGGCTGAACAGGTGCTGGAGGAAGTAGCTGCGACCACTGCCACTTTGCCGGGCCAGGTGCTGACGGTCGAGGTTCATGCTCTGCGCCATGGCGCCGATCAGACGGTCGATCGGGCTGCCTTCCTGGGTGCCACTGGTGAAGTACAGGCCGCGCAGCAGAGGGCGTTCTTCATAGGCATTGGGTTTGAACACGCCATTGAGAAATTCGCCAAGCAGGCTCTTGATCGCGGCGAACTGCTGGGGGAAACCGTAGATTAGGTCGCGTCGGGCCGGGTCGCGTTCGCGCTGCAGACGCTCGATCAGACGCTGATTCAGGCGTTGCTCGAGGGCGACGAACTCGCTGTCGAAACTTTCCAGCGGGCCGCCGATGCTCTTGCCGTTGTCCAGGGCGAAGGTAAAGCCCCAGACCTGGGCACGCTCCTCACGGCTGAGGTCATCGAAGAATTCCATGAAGCCCGGCACCAGGTCGCACTTGGTGAGCATGACGTAGACCGGGAAGCGCACGCCGAGCTGGCTGTACAGTTCCTGCACCCGCGAGCGGATCGCCGCCACGTGCGCGGCGCGCTCGCTGTCGCTGCTTTGCAGCAGGTCGGACAGGCTGATGGCGATGAAGGCACCATCGATCGGGCGGCGTGCGCGCTGGTTCTTGAGCAGCTCGAGAAAGCCGAGCCAGGCGGCCTTGTCTACCTGGGCATGGCTGTCCTGGGTGGTATAGCGCCCGGCGGTGTCGAGCAGCACGGCTTCGTCGGTGAACCACCAGTCGCAATTGCGTGTGCCGCCCACACCACGAATGGCGCCGGCGCCCAGTTGGGCCGCGAGGGGGAAATTCAGCCCCGAGTTGACCAGCGCGGTGGTCTTGCCGGAGCCCGGCGGGCCGATGATCACGTACCACGGCAGCTGATACAGGTTGCGTCGCTCATCGCCGCCCAGACGCGCCTTTTTCAGCAGCACCAGGGCTTCGTCCATGCGCTGGCGCAGGGTCGCCAGCTCCTCGGCGGTCGCCACGCTGGCGGCGTCCGGCGGCGTTTGCGCGGCCAGGCTGTCGAGCACCTTGCGCTCCTGCTGGCGTTCGCGCAGCAGACAGAACAGGCGCCAGCCGAGCCACAGGGCGAACAGTACGATGATCAACGTCCAGCGCGTCCAGGCCGGCTGCAGCACGTTGAGCAGCGGGCCGATGAACCAGATGATCAGGCTCAGGGCAATCAGCCCGAGCACAGGGATGACCCAGCGGGTGATGAATCCGAACAGCGCCTTCACTCCACACCCTCCGCCAGCACGGTTATCTCTACCCGGCGATTTTTCGCCCGTCCTTCGGCCGTGGCATTGGATGCCAGCGGTTCGGTGTCGCTCAAGCCCTCGGCGCTGAAGCGCTCGGCCGGGCCAGTACGCGCCGCGAGAATCTGCAGCACTTCCTCGGCGCGGGTGCGCGACAGCGCCCAGTTGGAGGGGAAGCGCAACGTGGCGATCGGCTGGTTGTCGCTGTGCCCGGTGATGCGCACCTGGCCCTTGACCTTGGCGACCGCCTCGGCGATGCGCAGCAGCAATGGCTGGAAGTCGTCACGGATGCTGGCGCTACCGGAGCTGAACAGCTCGTCGCCACGGATGGTCACCACCGAACGGTCGACGCCATCCTCGACCGCCACGCGGTTGGCGCGGATGTCGTCGGCGAGGAAGGTGGCCAGGCGCGGCCGCTCGATCACGCGCGGCTTGACCACTGCCGGCTCGATGCTCTGCACCGGCACTTCGCCCAGGGCGTGGATCTGGCGGAACACCGGCTCCGCATCGGCCGCCAGTTTCATCCGCAGTACCAGCAGCAGTACCAGCAGCAACGCCAGCGCCACGGCCAGACCGACCCAGGGCGGCAGCAGGCGCGACAAGCGATCCGGCGCCACGCTGACTCCGCGCCAGTGCGGCGACAGCTCGTGTTCGCGCTCGCCACGCACGCTGTGCAGGGTCGCGGCGGTGCGCTCGCGCAGCGCCTCCAGCTGGCTGCGGCCATCGTGCATGACCCGGTAGCGGCCCTCGAAGCCGAGGCTGGTGCACAGATACAGCAGCTCCAGCAGGTCAAGGCGTTCGCGCGGGCTTTGCAGGCAGTGTTCGAGCAGCTGGAACACCTTCTCGCCGCCCCAGGCCTCGTTGTGCACGGTGATCAGCAGGCTCTGCTTGCCCCATTCGCTGGTGCTGCCCCAGGGCGTGCTCAGCACCGCCTCGTCGAGGGCAGTGCACAGCGCGTAGCGCGCCAGCAGCACATCGTTGCGCGGCACACCGGCGGCTTCGGCGCGTTGTTCGAACTGGCGCAGGTAGCCCAGCAACTGCGCACGCAGGCTGGCCGGTGCGGGATGGGCGAGGGTGCTGCGCAGGCGGGTGAGCATGCTCAGCAGCGGGCCGGCGGCCTGCTCCAGTGGGTTCATACCACGGGCCTGGCCCGCCGGTAGCGGGGCGGCCGGCATCTGCAGTGGGGCAGCCGGTGCCTCGACGGGCGGCTGTGGGCCACGACCACCCGGGCGCGGCATGAACTGGGTGCGATCGTTGTTCTGCGGTTGTGCTGCTGGCGGCTTGTTCAGCCAGTCGTCTTGATCCGTCATGGATTAACCCCGTATCGCCCAGAAGGCCAGGTTCAGGCCGGGGTATTCACCCGCCACGTGGAACGCGAAGCCGCCGGAATGTGCCAACTGCTTCCAGTGCTCGCTGCCGCGGTCGAGCTCGTAATAGGTCGAGCCGGCGTGGAACGGAATCTGCCGCGGCGCCACCGGCAGCGGCAGCAGGTTGATCCCAGGCAACTGCAGGTTGACCAGATTGCGAATGTGTTCGACCGAGCCGATCTTGCTCTGCTGACCGAAGCGTCCGCGCAGGGTTTCGGCGGGCATGTCGGCGCGCACCACCAGGACGAAACTGGCGTTGTCCAGTAGGCTGCGGTCGGCCAGCATGGCCACGTGCACGCCATAGGCCTTCTCGACGATGGGAATGGGCACGGCCTTGCTGTCGATCAGCATCGACAGTGCTTCGCGCAGCGCCTGCATCACCGGAGTGAAGCTGGTCTGCAAGTCGTCGTGCAGGTAGGTCGGGAACTCCGACGGGCGCCGGCCGGAGCTAGAGAAGGTGGCGAACTCACCGGCCAGGGCCAGTAGCTCGCTGTACAGACGCTCCGGGTGCAACGGTTGCAGCTGGGCCAGGTGGGCGAACAGCGGCTGGGCGCGGTTGACCAGCTGCAGCAGCATGAAGTCGGCAATCTCCGAGGCGCCGCCGGCGCTGGAGGCCACCACGCGCCCGGCGAGGGCTTCGCCGCGCTGATGCAGCAGCCCCAGCAGCTCGCCACGAAAGGCGGCCAGCGGCGCACTTGCTGCCACGTCGAGCAGTGGCGCAATGTACTGTTCGTCCAGCACCAGGGCCCGGTCGGCGCGTTTTTCGCGGACTCGGGCCACGCCCAGTGCGGCATATTCCTGCAAGCCATCGGCGGCGCTCAGCAGGCGTAGAGCGCGTTCGCCGACCATCACCGGCACACGGCTTTCGAACGCGGCGTTGTCGTCACGTACTTCACGCACCTGGCCGCGGTAGCGCGCGCCACTCAGCGCTTCACCCGCTTCGACGGTGTCACGCACACCTGCCCGGCGCAGCGGCAGGGCCAGGTAGATCACGCCGTCGCGCAGGTCCTCGGGGATTTCCAGCGGCTCTGGCGCCACGTCGTCCTGCGGGATATTGAACGGCGTGCCGTCGGGTAACAGGCCACGGGCGCTGACGATGGCCAGCTTGCCTTGTGCCAGTAGCCCCATATCGAGCTGCAGATCGGCGAAGCCCCAGCCAGCCGCTGACAGGGGGCGGCTACGCGCATCGATCAGCGCCTCCAGATAGCGGTCGTGCTGCTGGAAATGCTGGGTGCCGATGAACATGCCTTCGGACCAGATCACACGGTTGTTCCAGGACATAAGGGGCTCCGGTTAGCGAGAATCAAGGCGAGACGGCGCGGCGAGCTGAGCAGCGCTGGCGGCGTTGATCCCGAGGTCAATACGGTAATGGCTGAGCATGCCCTGCTTCGGCTCCAGCACCAGGCGCCACTGCGCCCGGTCGATTTCGCGGTAGCCGACCAGCAGGCCGAGATGGCGGGTTGCCGGATTCAGCACACGGGTCAGCTCACGGGCTTGGCCGGGATGCACCAGCCATTCATCCTCTGCCACCAATTCGTTGCCGAGGCTCGCCGCCGCACGTTCGGTCAGGCTGAAGTAGTCCGTCCGACTGAACGCTGCGGCGCTGCGCAGCTCTAGCAGGCGCACGCGCACGGGCGCGCTGTGGCCGTCGGTGGTGGGGTTGAGTTCATCGCCAGCCTGCAGCTGCAGCACGACGGTGGTCGGCCCCTGCGCAGTGTCGGCGTTATCCATCGCGTCCTTGCTGCAGCCACTGTTCAGCGCTGCCAGCAGAAGGCCCAACAGAACGGGCCGGAGTGTTCGTTTACGCACGTTGCTCATCCTTGCCTACGCCCTCAAGGGCGACGTTGACGGGCGATATGTTGCTCATAGGCCCGGCCGAACTCGCGGCCGAACAGGTCCTGAAAATCGTCTTCGGCCTCACGCGACAGGGTCGCGTAGAGCTCCACGAACTGCTGCCAGCACTGCGCTTGGCGAGCGTTCGGCAGCAGGCTGGCCAAGCCCCCCCCCTTGCCCATGCGCGCTTCCAGTGCCTGCGGCTCGAAGCGTGCCAGCAGGTGACGAATGGCCGCCTGTACGCCCGCCATGACCGCCAATTGATGGGCGCGCAGATCATCGAAGCTGTCCTGCACCGCTAGATCAGCCGACATGAAGGCCGAGTTGCCGCCGCGCAGCAGCAGGAGCAGGGCTTCTTCGGCGTTGGGGGCGAACTTCAACGGGTTGTTCTCCACCGGCTGCACCATGGTTTGCTGTAGGCGGAACTCGCCCTTGAGGCTGCTGCGCGCACGCAGCACGTCGATCAAACCATCGACCATCAAGCGGTAACTGCGTCCGATGCTTTCCATCTGCGCGGCTGCACGCTGGGTATCCAGGCGCAGGCGCTCAAGCCCGGCGCCACGGAGAAAGGCCTGCAGCAGCACATCGTCGTCCTGAGCAAGCTGAGGCTGGCTGGTGGCAGGGGGAGGAGTGGGGTCAGGTACTGCAGGCAGAGGCGGCAAAGGTGCCGGCTCGGTCGGCTCTGGCGGCAGGGAGAGGTCCACGGGCAGCGATGCTGCCGGGGTTGTCGCAGCCGGCGTGATGTCGTCGAGCAGGTCCCAGTCGTCGGGGATTAGGCCAGGTTCGTCACTTGGCTTCTGCTCGACTGGAGGGGGGCTGACCTCCGGCGGACGGAAGTCATGCTGCTGCGCCGGGACGTGGTCGGCAATGGGCTTCGGCGCCGATGTGCTCGGGTCGAGAAAATCGAACAGATCCGGCAGTGTTTCGTGCGGGGAGACGCTCTGCAGGTGGGCGCTGGCCGAGGAATCGAAGGGGTTTGCCGGAGGGCTGAAAGGTACGGCCGGAGCGTCCTGATGGCCCGCCATCAGGGCTTCGAAACTACTCCCGGAAGGGGCGGCGGAAAACGCTGCGGAGCCTTCTGCAATGGAACTTTCCAGCGCTACCTGAATTTCGTATTTACCGATGCGAATAACTTCGCCGTGATTCAGAAGTTCACTGTTACCGCGCTGCATGCGCACACCAGCCTTGACCAGCTCCACGCCATTGGTGCTGCTGTCGGTGATGTAGTAGCGGCCATCCTTATTTTGCACAAGGCAATGTTTCGACGAAACTAGGCGCGCCGGGTCTGGTAATACCCAATCATTATCCGGGCTGCGGCCAATTGCCATCACGCCATGTTCCAAGGTTTTCTCGGGACATTGACCGGGGGTGATCTTGTGATAGCTGGTGATGGTCAAACGCAGCGCCATGTGGCCTCCTTGCCCGGCTAATTGTGACACCCTAAAAACCATGAGAGCCTTTGATTTAAAGGCTTTCAGGTCTCTTTTAGCCCTTGTGGAACGTCCATTAAACGGGCTTTGTTACGCTGCAGCAGGCGATCTTACCTATTGTGTCGTGGTTCAAGTATGTGCTCAAGCCCACAACTTAGCGAAACTATGCCAAAGTTCACAAAGGTTCGTGATGGGCGCCATTGTATCTTGACTTTATATATTTTTAAGTTAAAAAATGCGCGGCACCACCGGGACTCTGTGGTGGCCAATTAGCATTAGGCATTAATTGGCAAAGTTCCAACTAGGATGAAGTTAGGATGAAGTTGCGGCACCTTCTGTGACGCAGCTCAATCGATAAGGAGATCGAAAACGTGGAGACTTCGTTGTTGCTCACCGCTATTTCAGATGCTTCGCCATGCGGCGAAGATTTGGAATACGACAGCGATTTTCTCCAGCTTGAGCGTGATGCTCTGGGGCGCCCCGAACGCAGCATGGGTGATGCCATCCAGGCTGCTGAGCCGCCCGATTGGCGCCAGCTGGAACAGGCCTGTCACCTCCTGCTGCTGCGCAGCAAGGATCTGCGTATTACTCGCTATCTGCTGCAAAGTCGCCTGGCTTTGCGCGGTGTCGAAGGCCTTGCCGACAGCCTCGAATTGATCCTCGAACTGCTCTCGCGCTACTGGCCCGAGATTCACCCGCAGCTCGATGCCGATGACGACAACGACCCCACCGTACGCATCAACACCCTCTCCGCGCTGACCTGCGAGACCAATCTCGGCCTGCTGCGCAGTGCTGTGCTGGTCCGTTCACGGGTGTTCGGCAACATCACCCTGCGCGCGGTGCTGAATGCCGCCGGCCTGCACCTGGCCAGCAGCGAAAGCCTCAGCATCGAAGAACTCGACGGCGCCCTGCAGGACGCCGACAGCGAAGCCCTGCAGCTCACTCACGAAGCCCTGAAGCGTGCGCTGCACAGCTTGAATGCCATCGAGCAATTGGTCAGCGAACAGGTCGGCTCCGCTCAGGGCGTGGATTTCTCTGCGCTGCAGCAGCCGCTCAAGCTTGCCCTGCAGGTGCTCGGCGACAGCCCGGCAGGGGCAAGTTCAGAGGATTACCCGGCAGGCGGCGAGGCTGCGCAAGAGCAGCTGGCGCAGCACGCGTCGGGGTCTGGGGTAGCGCGCGTTAGCGGCGAAATCAGCAATCGCGATGATGTGCTCAGAAGCCTGGAGCGGATCCTCACCTACTACGCCCGCCACGAGCCATCCAGCCCGTTGCCGGTACTGCTAAACCGGGCTCGCAGCCTGGTCAATGCCGACTTCGCGACCATCGTGCGCAACCTGATTCCCGATGGCATGAGCCAGTTTGAAAACCTGCGCGGCCCCGACGCAGACCAGGCCTGATAGGGCCTGGCATGCGGGATCACGCTTCACCGTAGATGGCCGAAGGCCGACACGCCGCGTCGCGTCAGGCGACCAGGAGAAAACCATGGCGAACAGTAGTTCTCAGAAATTCATCGCGCGCAACCGCGCGCCACGGGTGCAGATTGAGTACGACGTCGAGCTGTACGGCGCCGAGAAGAAGGTGCAGCTGCCGTTCGTCATGGGCGTCATGTCTGACCTCACCGGTAAGCCGGCCGAGCCCTTGGCGCCAGTAGCCGAGCGCAAGTTCCTGGAGGTTGACGTCGACAACTTCGACTCGCGCCTCAAGGCGATGAAGCCGCGTGTGGCGTTCAACGTGCCTAACGAGCTGACCGGCGAAGGCAACCTGAGCATCGACATGACCTTCCAGAGCATGGACGACTTCAGCCCGGCCGCCGTGGCACGCCAGGTCGATGCCCTCAAGCAGCTGCTGGAAGCCCGTACCCAGCTGGCCAACTTGCTGACCTACATGGATGGCAAGACCGGCGCCGAAGACATCATCATGAAGGCGATCAAGGACCCGGCACTGCTGCAGGCCCTGGCTAGCGCGCCGAAACCCCAGGACAACGAGCCCCAGGCCTGATTCGGAAGACAACCATGAGCGAACAGTTGCAACAAGACCAGGCCGCACTGGCCAGCACCGAGCAGACCAGCGAATTCGCTTCGCTGCTGATGCAGGAATTCAAACCCAAGACCGAACGCGCCAAGGAAGCGGTGGAAACCGCCGTGCGTACCCTGGCCGAGCAGGCCCTGGCGCAGACTGATCTGATCTCCAACGATGCGATCAAGTCGATCGAGTCGATCATCGCCGCCATCGATGCCAAGCTCACCGCACAGGTCAACCAGATCATCCACCACAGCGATTTCCAGCAGGTGGAAAGTGCCTGGCGTGGCCTGCACTACCTGGTCAACAACACCGAGAGCGATGAGCAGCTGAAGATTCGCGTGCTCAACATCGCCAAGCCGGAGCTGCACAAGACCCTGAAGAAATTCAAGGGCACGGCGTGGGACCAGAGCCCGATCTTCAAGAAGATGTACGAAGAAGAATACGGCCAGTTCGGCGGCGAACCCTACGGCTGCCTGGTGGGCGACTACTACTTCGACCAGTCGCCACCCGATGTCGAGCTGCTGGGCGAACTGTCGAAAGTCTGCGCGGCCATGCACGCCCCGTTCATCGCCGCCGCCTCGCCGACCGTGATGGGCATGGGCTCCTGGCAGGAGCTGTCCAACCCGCGCGACCTGACCAAAATCTTCACCACCCCGGAATACGCCGGCTGGCGCTCGCTGCGCGAGTCCGAGGATTCGCGCTACATCGGCCTGACCATGCCGCGCTTCCTGGCACGCCTGCCGTATGGTGCCAAGACCGATCCGGTGGAAGCCTTCGCCTTCGAGGAAAACACCGACGGCGCCGACAGCAGCAAGTACACCTGGGCCAATGCCGCCTACGCCATGGCGGTGAACATCAACCGCTCGTTCAAGCACTACGGCTGGTGTTCGCGCATCCGTGGCGTGGAGTCCGGCGGCGAAGTGCCGAACCTGCCAGCGCACACCTTCCCCACCGACGACGGTGGCGTGGACATGAAGTGCCCGACCGAGATCGCCATCTCCGACCGCCGCGAGGCCGAACTGGCGAAGAACGGCTTCATGCCGCTGCTGCACAAGAAGAACACCGACTTCGCCGCCTTCATCGGTGCGCAGTCGCTGCAGAAACCGGCCGAGTACGACGATCCGGACGCCACCGCCAACGCCAACCTGGCTGCGCGTCTGCCGTACCTGTTCGCCACCTGCCGTTTCGCGCATTACCTCAAGTGCATCGTTCGCGACAAGATCGGCTCGTTCAAGGAGCGGGACGAAATGCAGCTCTGGCTGCAGGACTGGATCCTCAAGTACGTCGACGGTGACCCGGCTCACTCCACCGAGACCACCAAGGCGCAGCATCCGCTGGCCGCCGCCGAAGTGGTGGTGGAGGAGGTCGAGGGCAACCCCGGTTACTACAACTCGAAGTTCTACCTGCGCCCGCACTACCAGCTCGAAGGGCTGACGGTGTCGCTGCGGCTGGTTTCCAAGCTGCCGTCGGCCAAGGGCGCCTGAGCCCCGGCGGGCAAGCCGGTCTCACGCGGCACCGCCGGGTGAGGCCTCTGCCTGATACATGGAAAGCCCCGGGCTTTTCGCAATCTCTGACCCTAGTGGCAATGACCACACCCAGGAGAAAACATGGCTGTCGATATCTTCATCAAGATCGGTGACATCAAGGGCGAGTCTCAGGACAAGACCCACAAGGACGAAATCGAAGTACTCAACTGGAGCTGGGGCATGTCCCAGTCCGGCAACATGCACACCGGTACTGGCGGTGGCGCGGGCAAGGTCAGCATCCAGGATATGTCGCTGACCAAATTTGTCGACAAGGCCACCCCCAACCTGATGATGCATTGCTCCAGTGGCAAGCACGTGCCCAAGGTCACCCTGACCGTACGCAAGGCAGGCGGTGACTCCCAGGTCGAGTACCTGATCATCAACCTCGAAGAAGTGCTGATCTCCTCGCTGAGCACTGGCGGCTCGGGCAACGATGACCGTCTGATCGAGAACATCACCCTGAACTTCGCCAAGGTCACCGTCGACTATCAGCCGCAAAAAGCCGATGGCACCAAGGAAGGCGGCCCGATCAAGTACGGCTGGAATATCCGTTCCAACGTCAAGATCTGATGCCTCCCACCTCCAGGCCCTGGCCTGGAGGTGGATGCCTTCAGCGAGCCGCTGGCGGTTGCCGGGCTGACCAAGCTGAGACCGTTACGCCAAAGAGACCTCGTCATGTCCAAGCCTTCGTTCATCAATCTATGGAAAGCCTACGAGGACTTGCTGGTCGAGTATCCGGACCGCAAACCTTGCGACGGCAACTGGGCCAACCAGTGCGCCATTCGTCTGAGTCTCGCGCTGAACAACGAGCGCACGTTGCAGATCAACTCCTCGACCTACAGCGAGCCGCGCTGTGCTCACGGTCATGCTCGTGGTGCCGAATCCCTGGCCAACTGGCTGTGGAAACGACCGCAGCTGGGCGCTCCCAGGATCTACAGCAACAGCGCGGCGGACAGAACCAGCCTGCTCGGCAAGACCGGGATCATTTTCTACAAGGATTTCTATTATCAGCCCACGGATCCGGAGGGCCGTCCCAGTGGGGACCATATCGACCTGTGGAACCGTGGGCTGACATTGACCGGTGATTACTTCCACCGGGCCAAGGCCGTCTGGTTCTGGGAGCTGAGCTGATGCGTATCCTGCCGCTCAATGCTTTGCTGGCAACGCTGCTGGTCAGTCTCAGCGCCTGTGCCGAGCACGGCGCCAGCCCCTCGGTTGGAATCACCCAGGCCGAATTCGCGGGCCAGTCCGTGCGGCTCAGCGATGCCCAGGGCCGCTGCGCTCTGGCCCTGGCGGACGCTGCGCCGCTGACCCTGGACATGCAGTGGCCCTGCCGTTTCAGTGAAACCCCCGAAAAGCAACTGCGGGTCGAGTACTTCCGCCAGACGCCGATCATCATGGTCGAGCGCAGCGAGCCGCAACCAGCGCCAAGCAGGAGTTGCTTGACCGACCTGCAGGCGCTGCGGCTGCATCAGGGGCAACTGGAGGCCGCGCCGGTCAGCCGCATCGCCGCCTGCGGTCCGAGTCAGTGGGACCAGAAGGCCTTCGTCGGGATGTTCGATTGGTAACCTCCATGACCCCGCGCGAGCGCCTGCAGCCATCGCTGCTCGACCGCCTGACCGACGATGACCCTGGCAATCCGCAGGAAAGCGCGGATCGCCGCGTGCTGTCGATGAACCAGCTCAAGGCTTCGGTGCTGCGCGACCTGACCTGGCTGTTCAATACCATCGCCCTGCTCAATGCCGACACCACGCGGCACACGCCGGCAGGCACCTCGGTGATCAACTATGGCCTGCCGCCGTTGGCCGGCAGCAGTGTTTCCGGGATCGATATCGCCGCCCTGGAGAACCTGATCCAGCGCGCCATCATCACCTTCGAGCCGCGCATCCTCGCCCACAGCGTGCGGGTACGGGCGCATGTCGGTCACGAACAGATGAACCATAACGCCCTGAGTTTCGAGATTCAGGGTGACCTGTGGGCACAGCCGGTGGCCCTACCCTTGCTGCTGCGCACCGAGCTGGACCTGGAGTCCGGCCATGTCCAGGTGCTGCCCGCCGAGCAGCGGAGACGTTCATGAACCCCCGTCTGCTGGAGCTGTATAACCAGGAACTGCTGCACATCCGCGAAAGCGCCCAGGAGTTTGCCCGCGAATACCCGAAGATCGCCGGGCGTCTGGCGCTGTCGGGAATGGAGTGCGCCGACCCCTATGTCGAGCGCCTGCTCGAAGGCTTCGCCTACCTGACCGCCCGCGTGCAACTGAAGCTCGATGCCGAGTACCCGACCTTCACCCATAACCTGCTGGAAGTCGCCTACCCGCATTACCTGGCGCCGACGCCGTCGATGACCGTGGTACAGCTGCACACCGATGCCAACGATGGCGCGCTCAACGGCAGCTTCAACCTGCCGCGCGACAGCGTGTTGCGTGCCACCCTCGGAAAGGACAGCCAGACCCCCTGCGAATACCGCACGGCTCACCCGGTGACCCTGTGGCCGCTGCAAGTGGCGGATGCCGAGTACATCAGCAATCCAGCCGCCGCGCTGGGTCGCCTTGCCGCCAGCGAACCGCGGGCCAAGGCTGCGCTACGCATCACCCTGCGCAGTGGCGCTGAAATACCCTTCTCCAGCCTGGATCTGGACAACCTGCCGCTGTACCTCAGCGGCCTCGACGAGCTGCCGTTTCGTCTCTACGAACAACTGCTGGGCAACCGCATCGCGGTATTCGCCCGCCAGCCAGGGCGGGACTGGGTCGAGCGCCTGCCGGCCGACGCCCTGCGCCCCTGCGGCTTCGATGATGCTGAGGCGGCCCTGCCAGTGGTGCCACAGGCCTTCCAGGGTTATCGCCTGCTGCAGGAATACTTCGCCCTGCCGCAGCGTTTTCTGTTCGTCGACTTCTGTGGTCTGCGCCGTGCCGTACGCCAGTGCAGCGGTGAGGAGCTGGAGTTGATCGTGCTGTTCGACCGCCTGGACAGCCACTTGCAGAATCAGGTCGGCGCCAGTCAGTTCCTGCCGTTCTGTACCCCGGCGATCAACCTGTTCCCGCGGCGCCTGGATCGCATCCACCTGAGCGACAAGGTGCACGAGCACCACGCCATCGCCGACCGTACGCGGCCGATGGATTTCGAGATCCACTCGCTGCGTGGCGTCACCGGCCATGGCAGTGGCCCGGAGCAGCCCTTCCTGCCGTTCTATGCCGTGCGCGACCCCGCTCGCTATGGCCGTGACCAGGCCTACTACAGCGTGCGCCGCGAACCCCGTGTGCTGTCGGCCGAGCAGCGCCGCAGCGGCACCCGCTCCAGCTATGTCGGCAGCGAAACCTTCATCAGCCTGGTCGACAGCCACCAGGCGCCGTATCGCCATGACCTGCGCCAGCTGGGGCTCAGTGCCCTGTGCACCAACCGCGACCTGCCGTTGTTCATGACCGTCGGCATCGGTAAGAGCGACTTCACCCTGGCCGATAGCGCACCGGTGCAGAGCGTGCGCTGCGTGGCCGGGCCGAGCCGGCCGCGTGCCAGCCCGGCCCACGACAACCAGGCCTGGCGGTTGATCAGCCAGTTGTCACTGAACTACCTGTCACTGGCCGAGCAGGGCCAGGGCGCCGCTGCCCTGCGCGAAATGCTGCGCCTGTATGGCGACATGCAGAATCCGGCGCTGCAACTGCAGATCGAAGGCCTGCGCGAAGTCAGTGCCAAGCCTTGTACGCGGCGCCTGCCGATGCCCGGGCCGATAGTCTTCGGTCGGGGCCTGGAAATCACGCTGGAGTTCGACGAGAACGCTTTTCGCGGTACCGGGGTGTTTCTCCTCGGTGCGGTGTTCGAGCGCTTCCTGGCGCGCTACGTATCCCTCAACAGCTTTACCGAGACGGTGCTACGCAGCACCGAGCGCGGCGAGATCATGCGATGGAAAGCCCGGCCCGGCCGTCGACCGAACCTCTAGACACGCTTGTGCAGATGCAGGCGCAGCCCTGGGAGTACGACTTCTTCCAGGCCCTGCGGCGCATCGAGAACGAGCACCCGCATCTGCCGCGCCTGGGTCGTTCCCGGCGCCTGGCTGACGATCCACTGCGCCTCGGGCAGCGCCAGGAAGGCACGTTCGCCCCCGCCACCCTGGCCGGCGTGACCCCCGCCAGCGGCGACCGCCCGGCGCGTCTGGAACAGTATTTCTTCGGCCTCGGCGGGCCCAACGGGCCGCTGCCGCTGCACCTGACCGAGTACGTGCGCGAGCGCCAGCGCAACCACGCCGACAGCACCAGCAAGCACTTCCTCGATCTGTTCCATCATCGCCTGCTGACCCTGTTCTATCGCGCCTGGGCCGAAGCCCGACCGACTGTCAGCCACGACCGCCCCGACGACGACTATTGGTCGGCGCGCCTGGCCGCCTTCAGCGGTCGTGGTATGCCCAGCTTGCGCCAGCGAGGCTTGCTGGACGATGCGGCGAAGCTGCACTTCAGCGGTCACCTGGCCGCGCAGACGCGCTACCCCGATGGCCTCAAGGCGATCCTCGCCGACTACTTCGGCGTGCCGGTGCAGATCGAAGAGTACGCCGGCAGCTGGCTACGCCTGCCCGAGCGGACGCGCCTGGGCGTGGAGTCCAGCCAGCTGGGCGTGGACTTCTGCCTGGGCAGCCAGGTCTGGGACCGCCAGCACAACTTCCGCATCTGCTTCGGTCCACTGACGCTTGAGCAGTACAACGCCATGCTGCCCGATGGTGAGTCCTTCGCCGCGCTGGTGGCCTGGGTTGCCGAATATCAGGGCGACGAACTCGACTGGCAACTGAATCTCGTATTGCAGCGCGAGGAAGTCCCCGCGCTATGCCTCAACGGCCAGGCTCGCCTGGGCTACACCACCTGGCTTGGCCAGCCGCAGCACGACGCCAGGGATCTGGTGCTGGCACGCCATCACGCCGCAGCGACCCCGCCGGCGGATCAATCAAGGAGAGCTCCACATGGGTGAAATCAGTCGTACCGCGCTGTTCGGCAAACTCAACAGCGTCGGTTACAAGGCCATCGAGGCCGCCACCGTGTTCTGCAAGCTGCGCGGCAACCCCTATGTCGAACTGGCGCACTGGTTCCATCAGCTCCTGCAGCTGCAGGACTCCGACCTACGCCGCATCATCCGCCAGTTCAGCCTGGAGCCGGCACGCCTGGCGCGTGACCTGACCGACGCACTCGACCGCCTGCCGCGCGGCTCAACCTCGATCACCGACCTGTCCTCGCACGTCGAGGAAGCGGTCGAGCGTGGCTGGGTCTACGGCAGCCTGATGTTCGGCGAGCATCAGGTGCGCACCGGCTACCTGATCATCGGCATCCTCAAGACGCCGAGCCTGCGTCAGGTGCTGCTGGGCCTGTCGGGCGAGTTCGCCAAGATCAAGGTGGAGACCCTGAGCGAGCGCTTCGACGAATACGTCGGCGATTCGCCGGAGAACAACCTGGCCGCCAGCGACGGTTTTGCCGCTGCCGCACCGGGCGAGGCCAGTGGCGCCATGGCGCCGGCGGCGATGGGCAAGCAGGAGGCGCTCAAGCGTTTCACCCTCGACCTCACCGAGCAGGCGCGCAAGGGCGAGCTCGACCCCATCGTCGGCCGCGACGAGGAAATCCGCCAACTGGTCGATATCCTCATGCGTCGTCGGCAGAACAACCCGATCCTCACCGGTGAAGCCGGCGTGGGCAAGACCGCCGTGGTCGAGGGTTTCGCCCTGCGCATCGCCGCCGGTGACGTGCCGCCGGCACTCAAGGACGTCGAGCTGCGCAGCCTGGACGTCGGCCTGCTGCAGGCCGGCGCCAGCATGAAAGGCGAGTTCGAGCAGCGTCTGCGCCAGGTCATCGAAGACGTGCAGGCCTCGCCCAAGCCGATCATCCTGTTCATCGACGAAGCCCACACCCTGGTCGGCGCCGGTGGCGCGGCCGGTACCGGTGATGCTGCCAACCTGCTCAAGCCAGCGCTGGCGCGCGGCAGCCTGCGCACAGTAGCGGCCACCACCTGGGCCGAGTACAAGAAGCACATCGAGAAGGACCCGGCGCTGACCCGACGCTTCCAGGTGGTGCAGGTGCCTGAGCCCTCCGAGGACAAGGCGCTGCTGATGATGCGCGGCGTGGCCTCGACCATGGAGAAGCATCACCAGGTGCAGATTCTCGACGAAGCCCTGGAGGCCGCGGTCAAGCTGTCGCACCGCTACATCCCGGCACGTCAGCTACCGGACAAGTCGGTCAGCCTGCTCGATACCGCCTGCGCCCGCGTAGCCATCAGCCTGCACGCCGTGCCGGCCGAGGTCGACGACAGCCGCCGGCGCATCGAGGCGCTGGAAACCGAACTGCAGATCATCGCCCGCGAGCATGCCATCGGCATCGACGTCAGCCTGCGTCAGGCCAACAGCGAGAGCCTGCTGGCGGCCGAGCGCGAGCGTCTGGCCGAGCTGGAAAGCCGCTGGGCCGAAGAGAAGCAACTGGTCGATGAACTGCTGGCCACCCGCGCCCGTTTGCGCGAAAGCGTCGGCATGGTCGATCAGGACAGTGACAGCGACCACCAGGGCCTGCGCGCCCAACTGGTCGAGCTGCAGCAGCGCCTGAGCCAGCTACAGGGTGAAACTCCGCTGATTCTGCCGACTGTCGACTACCAGGCCGTGGCCTCGGTGGTGGCCGACTGGACCGGTATTCCGGTCGGGCGCATGGCGCGCAACGAGGTCGAGACCGTGCTCAACCTCGACAGCCTGCTGGCCAAGCGCATCATCGGTCAGGACCATGCGCTGAAGATGATCGCCAAGCGCATCCAGACCTCCCGCGCCGGTCTCGACAACCCCAGCAAGCCGATTGGCGTGTTCATGCTCGCCGGCACCTCCGGCGTCGGCAAGACCGAAACCGCACTGGCGCTGGCCGAGGCGCTGTATGGCGGTGAGCAGAACCTGATCACCATCAACATGAGCGAATTCCAGGAGGCGCACACCGTTTCCACCCTCAAGGGCGCGCCGCCCGGCTATGTCGGCTATGGCGAAGGCGGCGTGCTGACCGAGGCCGTGCGCCGCCGGCCGTACAGCGTGGTGCTGCTTGACGAGGTGGAGAAGGCCCACCCGGACGTGCACGAGATCTTCTTCCAGGTGTTCGACAAGGGCGTGATGGAAGACGGCGAAGGGCGCCTGATCGACTTCAAGAACACCCTGATCCTGCTCACCACCAACGCCGGCACCGAGCAGGTGGCGCGCCTGTGCCAGGACCCGGACAACCTGCCCGACCCGGAGGGCATCGCCCGCGACCTGCGTCAGCCGTTGCTGGAGATCTTCCCGCCCGCCCTGCTCGGCCGTCTGGTCACCATCCCCTACTACCCGCTCAGCGACACCATGCTCAAGGCCATCACCCGCCTGCAACTGGGCCGCATCAAGAAGCGCATCGAGAGCACCCACAAGGTGCCGTTCGACTACGACGAGGCGGTGGTCGACCTGGTGGTCTCGCGCTGCACCGAGAGCGAGAGCGGCGGCCGGCAGATCGACGCCATTCTTACCAACGGCATGCTGCCGGACATGAGCCGCGAGTTCCTCACCCGCATGATGGAAGGCAAACCGCTGGCCGGCGTGCGCATCAGCGTGGCCGACAACGACCTGAACTACAGCTTCGCCGACAACGCCTGAGCCCGAGCGCGGGTCGGCTTTTGCCGGCCCGCGCCATGGCAGGCTGGAACCCCGACCTATGCTATTCGCCCAATCTTCCCGCTTTGCCCGCATCACCAGCCCGCTCGGGCCGGACGTTCTGCTGCTGCGCTCGATGCACGGCAGCGACGAGCTGGGCCGCCTGTTCGAATACGAGCTGCAGCTGGTGTCCCACGACGCCAACCTCGATCTCAACCAGTTGCTCGGCAAGCCGCTGACGCTCTCGGTGCAGCAGCATGGCGGTGGCGAACGCTATTTCCATGGCATCGTCGCCGCCTGCGGGCAGACCGTCGACCGTGGCCAGTTCGCTGCCTATCGGGTCACCCTGCGACCTTGGCTGTGGTTGCTCAGCCGTACCTCCGACTGCCGCATCTTCCAGCACATGAGCGTGCCGCAGATCATCAAGCAGGTGTTCCGCGACCTGGGTTTCTCCGATTTCGAAGACGCACTCAGTCGCCCCTATCGCGAGTGGGAGTACTGCGTGCAGTACCGCGAAACCAGCTTCGACTTCGTCAGTCGGTTGATGGAAAAGGAGGGCATCTACTACTACTTCCGCCACGAGGCCGATCGCCACGTGCTGGTGCTCGCCGACGCCTACGGCGCCCATGTGCCGGCCCCCGGTTACGCCAGCGTGCCTTACTACCCGCCTGATGGGCAGCACCGCGAGCGCGACCACATCAACGACTGGCAGCTGGCCCAGCACGTGCAGCCGGGCTCGATGGAGCTCAACGACTACGACTTCCAGCGGCCCAGCGCGCGCATCGACGTGCGTTCGGTCATGCCCCGTCCGCACAGCGCCGGCGACTATCCGCTGTACGACTATCCCGGTACCTACGTGCAGAGCAGCGATGGTGAGCAGTACGCGCGCAATCGTATCGAGGCGCTGCAGAGCCTGCACGAGCGCGTCGAGGTCGGCGGCAGCGTGCGCGGCATCGCCTCGGGCAACCTGTTCAGCCTCACCGGCTTCGGCCGCGCCGACCAGAACCGTGAGTACCTGGTGGTGTGCGCGCGCTATCACGTTGCGCAGGAATCCCTGGAGAGCGGCAGTGGCGGCGGTGGCCAGTTCGAGTGCCAGCTCACCTGCACCGACGCCCAGCAGACCTTCCGCCCGCTGTGCGGCACGCCCAAGCCCATGGTGCAGGGGCCGCAGACCGCCGTGGTGGTCGGCCCCGCCGGCGAGGAGATCTGGACCGACCAGTACGGCCGGGTCAAGGTGCACTTCCACTGGGATCGCCACGACCAGTCCAACGAAAACAGCTCCTGCTGGATTCGCGTTTCGCAGTCCTGGGCCGGTAAGAACTGGGGCCATATCCAGATTCCGCGCATCGGCCAGGAAGTCATCGTCAGCTTCCTCGAAGGTGACCCCGACCAGCCGATCATCACCGGGCGCGTCTACAACGCCGAGCAGACCGTGCCCTACGACCTGCCCGCCAACGCTACCCAGAGCGGCATCAAGAGCCGCTCCAGCAAGGGCGGCACGCCGGCCAACTTCAACGAAATCCGCATGGAGGACAAGAAGGGCGCCGAGCAGCTGTACATCCACGCCGAGCGCAACCAGGACATCGTCGTCGAGGTGGATGAAACCCACTCGGTGGGCAACAACCGGGTCAAGAGCATCGGCATGAACGAGACCGTGACCATCGGCAACAACCGCCTGCGCGCGGTGAAGCTCGACGATGTGCTGCTGGTGGGTTCGACCAAGACCGACAGCATCAGCCAGAGCTACCTCATCGAGGTCGGCCAGAACCTGCGCCTGGTCTGCGGCAAGAGCATTCTCGAACTCAACGCCAGCGGCCAGATCAACCTCAGCGGCGTGGCGATCAACTTCCACGCCAGTGGCGACGCCGAATTCAACACAGGCGGCGTGCTCAATCTGAACATCAGCGGCGGCCCTGGTGCCACCCCGGATGGTCAGGGTGACCAGGGCAGCATCGATGCAGCCGTCAAATCCCTGTTCGGGCAAGAGAAAGGAAACTCCTGATGAGCTACACCACCCAAGAGCTGAGCCTGCAACTGCCCGGCAAGGACCTGCAGGACAGCACCATCAACATCCTGCGCCTCAATGATCTCGGCACCTCGCTGGTAATCACCCGTGGTGCATTGGGCGACGGCGAAACCCTGCGCAGCCACTTCGAGGCCCAGGTCGCCAAGTTGGCGAAACAGGTCAAGGATCTGCGCTGCAGCGCCCTGCAGGATGTCCAGGTCGGCCCGGCCCAGGCCATCGTCGGCGTCGAGCTGCGCAGCCAGTTCAGCAAGGGGCCGGAGCAGGTCTACCAGTTCCAGATCGGTGTGCTGCTGGCCGATGGTCGCCGCCTGCTCGCCCTCAGCTACGTCAAACCCACACCGCTCGATGATGCCGACGCCGCGCACTGGGCGCAGATCAAGCACAGCCTCAGCCTCAACGGATGACCTGCGATGTCTGATGCGCTCTGGGCCGCCCGGCTCGGCGACGATCTGCTGCACACCACACTGCTTGCCGACATCGTCGGCGGCGTGCTGGAAGTGGCCGCCTATGCCGCCATCACCGCCGTGGCCTGCGCTGCGGTGGTCGCCGCCACCGGCCTGACCGTCCTCACCGGCGGTCTCGGTGGATTTGCCCTCGCCGCAGTAGTGGGTATCGCCGTGGGGGTCGGCATGAACAAAACCGGCTGGGACAAGGGTCTCACGACCCTCTGCGAAGGCCTGGGCAACGCCATCTCCCCGCCCAATGTCCAGGCCAAGATCGTCACCGGCGCCAACAAGACCAAAACCAACGGCCTGCCTGCCGCGCGCGCCGCTGGCAAGTTGGGCAGCGCCGCTGCGCCGTCCGGCACCGAGCTGGAGCAGGCACCGCCCGCCGAGGAGCCTGAGCCGAGCTTCCTCGACATGGCCAAGAGCTTCTTCAGCGAGATGTGGCAGCCGACGGTTGCCCAGCCGGCACCTGGCGTCATCCCCTGCCCGCTGGATGCCATCGAGTGCAAGAAGCACCCGCCGATGCCCGTGCAATTGCTCGCCGAAGGCTCGATCAAGGTCAGCATCGAAGGCCAGCCGGCAGTGCGCAGCGGTGATCGCAGCACCTGCGAGGCCACGGTGGTGGAAAGCGGCAACATCTCGCCGAACGTGCGCATCGGTGGTGACGCCGTGGTGGTGCAGCCGATCCGCAGTGGCAAGACCCCCGGTATCGGCCTGGCCCTCGCCGTGCTCATGGCACTGCGCGGCAACCCGCGCAAGCTGTGCAGCAAGCTGCCCTGCCTGGCCGCCGGTTTCGCCGGCAACATGGCCATGGGTGGCGCGACCGCCTATGCCACCAATTCCATCGTCAACGCCCTTGGTTCGGCCAGCAGCGGTGCACCCAACCCGGTGCACGCCAGCACCGGGGCCAAGGTGCTCGGCGAAGACGACGATCTCGACTTCGTCCTGCCGGGGCTGATGCCCATCGAGTGGCAGCGCTTCTACAGCAGCTGCGACGAGCGCCGTGACGGCCTGTTGGGTGCCGGCTGGAGCCTGCCGTTCGAGATCGCCGTGCAGGTACGCGCCCACCCGGAGGGTGGCGAAGCGCTGACCTATATCGACGAGCAGGGTCGCCCCATCGAGATCGGTAGTCTGCCGCCGGGCGATGCCTGCTACAGCCCGGGTGAAGGCCTGAACTTCCGTCGCGATGAAAGCGGTGCGCTGCTGGTGGAAAGCGTCGATGGCCTCTACCGCCTGTTCGAGCCGTTGCCCGAGTCACCTGAACGTCTGCGCCTGAGCAAGCTGGGCGATCGCAACGACAACCGCCTGCTGCTCGAATACGACGCTACTGGCCGGCTGCGTGCCGTGCGCGATGGCCACAACCAGCTGTGCATCGAACTGATTGCCGACGCCCAGCACCCGCAGCGCCTGGGCCGGGTCGAGCGCCTGTTTGCCGATGAGCGGCGCGAGGTGCTGGTCGCCTACGCCTATGACACTCAGGGCGATCTCAGCGAAGTCCGTGACGACAAGGGCCAGCTGCTGCGCCGCTTCGTCTATGACGGCGGCCACCGTCTGATCGAACACCAGCGTCCTACCGGCCTGCGTTGCTTCTACCAATGGAGCGAGTTTCAGGGTGCTGATGGCCGCGAATGGCGGGTCACACGGCACTGGACCGACGACGGCGACGAGTACCACCTGCATTACGATCTGGATGCGGGGGTCACCCGGGTCACCGACGGCCTTGGCCGTATCAGCGAACGCCACTGGAACAACCAGTACCAGATCACCCGCTATCGCGACGCCCTCGGCCAGCTCTGGCTGTTCGAATGGAACGACGAGCGCCAGCTGCTGGCCGCCGTCGCACCGGACGGCGCGCGTTGGCAATTTGCCTATGACGAGTCCGGCAACCTCTGCGAAACCCTCGACCCGCTGGGGCGTCGCGACTTCACCCAATGGCTCGGCCACTGGTCGCTGCCCGAAGCCGAGACGGACGCCGCCGGCAATGCCTGGCAGTACCGCTACGACAAGCGCGGCAACTGCATCGCAGAGATCGACCCGCTGGGCCATGTCACCCGCTACCGCTATGACACAAGTGGCCTGCCGGTGGAGATCATCGACGCCAGCGGCAAGCGCAAGACCCTGCGCTGGAATGCCCTCGGCCAGCTCACCGAACAGGTCGACTGCTCCGGCTACCCCACGCGCTTCGCCTACGACGAGCACGGCAACCTGGTGCAGATCACCGATGCCCTCGGCGAGATCACCCGCTACCACTACGACAGCCAGGGACGCCTGCTGCAGACGCAGCTGGCCGATGGCCGCAGCGAGGAGTTTCAACGCGACGCCATTGGCCAGCTCAGCGCCTACCTCGATCCTGCCGGCAAGCCCGTGCGCTATCGCTATGACCGCCGTGGCCAGGTGCGTCAGCGCATCGATGCCCTGGGCCGCAGAGTCGGTTTCGAATACGACGCCTATGGCCGCCTGCTCGCCCTGAGCAACGAGAACGACGAGCGCTACCGCTTCACCTGGGACGTGCTCGACCGCCTCTCCGCCCAGCACGACCTCGACGACAGTGCCCGCCATTACCGCTATGACCCGCAGGGCAATCTCATCGGCCTGGCCTATACCCCGGCGCCCCATGGCACTGGCCTGGGTAGCGTCCCCGAGGCGCCGCCGGTGCCGATCATCCACCGCTTCGAGCGCGATGCCGTTGGCCGGATGATCGCCAAGCACACCGATGACGGTCGCACCGAATACGCCTACGACCCACTCGACCGCCTGCTCAGCATCGACCTCACCGCCGTCGACGGCCAGGTGCAGTCGCTGGCCTTTGCCTACGATGCCCTCGGCCAACTGCTCAGCGAGCAGAGCGCTGCTGGCGCCCTGCAGCATGCCTACGACGAGCTCGGCAACCTGCTGGAAACGCAATTGCCTGACCAGCGCCGTATCCGCCGCCTGTACTACGGCAGCGGCCACCTGCAACTGCTCAGCCTGGATGATCAACTGGTCAGTCGCTTCGAGCGCGACCGCCTGCACCGCGAGGTGCTACGCACCCAGGGGCAACTCGTCACCCGCAGTCAGTACGACCGCAGCGGCCGCCTCACCGCGCGCCTGCGCCGGCGCCTGGAGCAACCCGTGCAACTGCCGGCCGAGGCCGAGCGGCGCTACGCCTACGACCCCAGCGACAACCTAATCGGCCGCCTCGACCGCGATCCGGCCAGCCAGCGCGAACAGAAGCAGCAGCTGCACTACGATGCCAGCGGCCGCATCATCGCCAGCCAGGACCTGATTCGCGGCAATCTGGAAACCTACAGCTACGACGCGGCCGCCAACCTGCTGCAGCCGGTCGGCGGCGATGCCGCCAGCAGCGGCTGGGTGCGCCACAACAAACTGCTCACCTACCAGGACAAGCGCTACCGCTACGATGCCTTCGGCCGTCTGGTGGAAAAACGCAGTGGCCGTCACCAGCTGCAGCGCCTGAGCTACGACGCCGAACACCGCGTGCGGGAAGTCACCAACAACGACGGCAGCCGCGTGGTCATGCATTACGACCCGCTCGGCCGGCGTATCGGCAAAAGCCACTACGATGCCCACGGCGTACTGCTCGGCCAGACCGACTTCACCTGGGATGGCCTGCGCCTGCTCAGCGAAACCCGCAACGGCCGGCATAGCCTCTACCTCTACGACGAAGGCAGCTACGACCCGCTGGCGCGTGTCGATGGCCAGGGCGAACACGCGCGCCTGCGCTATTACCACACCGACCCCAATGGGTTACCGCAGCAGCTCACCGAAGACGACGGCCGCTGCATCTGGCAGGCCCGCTACCAGGTCTGGGGCAACACCCTCGCCGAACATCAGGAAAGCTTCTTTGTCGAAGAGCAGAACCTGCGCTTCCAGGGCCAGTACCTGGACCGCGAAACCGGGCTGCACTACAACACCTTCAGGTTCTACGATCCGGATATCGGTAGGTTTATTAGCCCGGATCCGATTGGGTTGGCGGGTGGCATAAACCTGTTCCAGTACGCGCCGGAGCCGTATGGGTGGGTGGATCCGTTAGGGTGGTCGTGTCGCTTGAGTTACGTTGGTAGAACACCGAGTAAAAATAGTAAAACCGGAAAGGCTGTTATCGCACGAATGCGGACTGAGGGGCGCATTCGAGGTACAGGCGCCAATATGAAATTCAAGAGTTCTGACGGGAAGTGGTATAACGTCAAACATGCTGATATGGCACATAAAACAGATGCGGTCAGTTATTGGAACAAGAAAGGTGGATTCCACGGTGCCAAGTCGAAAGAGGTCCGGGCATGGATGCGTGACCCAGACAACTATGAGCTAGAATACTTTTCACATAATCGTTCTAAAGGTGCAAGTCTCGGGGAAACTTACAAAGATCCTGGAGGCTTTATTGGGCCTGCTGAAAAATCAACCTATTTCTAAGGTGAGAAAATGAGAGATCTAGAAGTAGAACAGCCAGACTTGGCAGAGAAAATAATTAATATTATTGAGTCAGGCAATGTGATGGCAGATGAAGGTGCACATGAGAAAGCACTGGCCGATTATAATCAAGCTTGGGACCTACTGCCTAACCCTAAAATAGAATGGACCATGATTAGCAGCTGGTTGGTCGGCTGTTTTTATGAGTCATTTTTTCAACTAGAAGACTTTAAGAGTGCTCTGCATTGGGCGTCTATTGAGTTAGATATCAGGGAGTCAGAGATTGATGTGGGCCCCTGGATGAACCTAGGGAAAGTTTATTACGAGCTCAATGATCATGATGCAGCCTTCAACTACTTCAAGAAGGCTTTTGATTTTGGCAAGGCTAGGGTTTTTAAGGAAGAGCCAAAGAAATATTACGAGTTTTTCAAATCAAAAAATATTTAGTAAGCCGTATGCGGAAAAGGGGCTCTGCGGAGTTAGGGGCAGGCCACGATTCAGGTAAATTTTTCTTCAAGGTGAGTGGAGAAAAATGGGACAGATTTATTTTCAGTCACTAGTGTTGTGGTTCAATAAATAAAAAATCTACCCCTTTTTGCAAAGAATATCGGACAACTGTAGGAAGTGTGGGATATGTAACAATGAGCGATGTTCGGCGGCTAATAGCTGGAACGATAGTTCCTGAAAAGTGTGAGACCTAATGCGCAAGTAAATTAATCATGAAGTTTATGTAGGGATATACCGCTCTATATTTAAGTGGTTTATTACTGGTGAATTAGTGGCTGTCGCGGAGGTCGGGCATGTACTGCGCTTAACTGTAACGCAGTGCAACTTTTGCTAACTACGCACGTGACCTGCGCGCGGTGGCCGAGCCCGGACGGGCTCGGTGAAGAGAGTGGGGTAAACCGTAGGTCGGTTAAGCGCTGCAGGGCTCGCTCCAGAGGCTCACATCAAGCTGATGCTGCTCACCTGCCGCCAGCACGCGGGTGTCATCCAGCACATTGGCGTGCTCGATGCACAGCATGCCGGTCCAGGCATCGTCGGCGAATTGCGAGAGGCGCTGGGCCTTGTCGATCCAGGGGTTCCACAGCACGGCCGAGCTTGAGCCGCTGCTGCGCAGCTGGATGCGCCGCTGCCAGGCGCGGTCGAGGATGCTCAGCTGCGCTGGGGTGCCCTGGTAGATGCGGTCGGTCTCGCCGCTGAACTGCAGCAGGCCGTCCTGCTGGCGTTGCTGCCAGTCTTCCAGGGTTTCGATATAGCGGCAGCCGTGCAGGCCTTCGACTGCGACGTTGCGGATATCGCTGACGGCAAAATAGCTGTGCAGCGCCTGGCTGATGGCCAGTGGCGTGTCGCCCAGGTTGCGGCTGCTCAGCTGGATATGCAGACGCTCATCCAGGCGAATGGATAAGCGCAGTTCGGCGGCGTGGGGCCAGTCGGTCAGGGGCTGGGTGGCGCTGTTGTAGACAAACTCCAGCTGGACGCCGTCATCACGGCTGTCGATGCCTTGCAGCTGCCAGTCGAGGTTGCGTACTAGGCCGTGGGCGGGCGCAGCGGCAGGCTGCAGATGCATGGCCTGCACCGCCTGCGGGTTGCGTTGCAGACCGCCGAACCAGGGCCAGCACACCGGCACGCCGCCGCGCACACCCTGACCGCGCTTGTACGCCGCTTGCTCGCTGAGCCAGATCAGCGGCGGTTGATCATCTTCCTGGTAGCTGAGTATCTGCGCGCCTTGCTGGCTGATCAGCAGCTCGCGGGTACCAACGCGTGCGCGCCAGCAGGTCAGCTCATCCAGCTCAAGGCGTTCAACATGGGATCTGGCCATTGGCGTACTCGCAGGGGTAGGAATAAAGAAGGCTATTGGAGCCCAGCTGGCGCGCAGAAAGCAAAACGCCCGTCAGTGACGGGCGTTCTGTGGCTGGAGTCAGGCTTACTTGCCGTAGACCTGTTCCGGCAGCCAGGTGATCAGCCCCGGGAACTGGTAGGCAATCACCAGCAGCAGGATCTGGATCAGGATAAACGGCACCACACCCTTATAGATGGTGCTGGTGGGCACCGATGCCGGGGTGACACCGCGCAGGTAGAACAGCGCGAAGCCGAACGGCGGGGTGAGAAAGGACGTCTGCAGGTTGAGCGCGATCATCACACCTAGCCACACTGGGTCCAAGCCCATGGCCAGCAATACCC
>DASRUM010000219.1:0-28124 GCA_035655415.1 Pseudomonas sp. | reverse complement strand
CGGGCTTATGCGTATGCATAAGCCAGTTTTTTATTGTGGGTGATATATGACATGTAGGAGGCGCTTTAGCGGCGAGCTTTTATAGCGGTTGTCGCGGCTAAAGCCCCTCCCACGGAGCTTCGAGTTCAGCAATACCCATCACTCAAGCGTCCTGCTTGCCCCAGTTAAGAATCGCCAAGGTCAGCAAACCCGCGACAATCCCCCAAAATGCCGAGCCCACCGAGAACAGGGTCATGCCTGAGGCGGTTACCAGAAAGGTGATTAGCGCGGCTTCGCGCTCTTTCGGCTCGCTCATGGCTTGGGTCAGGCCGCCGATGATCGAGGCGAACAGCGCAAGGGCAGCGATGGACAGGATCAGGGCTTTTGGTAGAGCGGCAAACAGCGCGGCAAGGGTTGCGCCGAAGATACCGGCAATGCCGTAGAACACCCCGCACCAGATGGCGGCGGTGTAGCGTTTTTTCGGGTCTTCGTGGGCTTCCGGGCCGGCGCAGATCGCTGCGCTGATGGCGGCCATATGGATGCCATGGCTGCCAAAGGGCGCCAGCAGCATGGAGGTCAGCCCGGTGGTGGTGAGCAGCGGGCTGGCCGGTACGTCATAACCATTGGCGCGCAGCACAGCCATGCCCGGCAAGTTCTGCGAGGCCATGGCAACGATAAATAGTGGAATGCCGATGCTGATGACCGCTGCCAGGGAGAAGCTTGGCGTGGTCCATTCCGGCACCGCCATTTGCAGCTCGAAGTGCTCGAAGTTGAGCAGGCCGAAGATCGCGGCCAGCACAGTGCCGACAATCAGTGCCGCCAGCACCGCATAGCGTGGCAGCAGTCGTTTACCAAACAAGTAAGCGAGCAGCATCGCCACCACCAGCACCGGCTGCTGCTCGGCAGCCACGCAGATTTCCAGGCCAATCTTGAACAGCACGCCAGCCAGCAGCGCGGCAGCGATGGAGGCGGGGATGCGGCGCATCAGGCGGTCGAAGGTCCCGGTCAAGCCAATCAGTACAATCAGCGCCGAGGCGAAGATATAGGCGCCAATCGCCTCGCTGTAGGGCACGCCGGGCAAGCTGGTGATCAGCAGGGCTGCGCCGGGGGTGGACCAGGCGATCATGATCGGTGCGCGGTAGCGCAGTGACAGGCCGATGCAGCAGATCGCCATGCCAATCGACAGCGCCCAGATCCACGAGGAAATCTGCCCGTTAGTTAGACCTGCAGCCTGGCCGGCCTGAAACATCAGCACCAGCGAGCTGGTGTAGCCGGTAAGCATGGCGATAAACCCGGCGACCACTGCCGAGGTTGAGGTGTCGGCCAGCGGCCGTAGGCGGGCTTGCGGCAGGTCGTGCATCAGAGCAATCCAGTGTCGGCGAAGATGGGGTACAGCGAGGCTACCAGCAGCAGGGCCATACCGATATTGAACACGCGCAGTGCGCGGGCATTGTTCAGCCAGTTGCGCAGCAGGCTGCCAGCCACCGTCCACAGGCCGACGCTAGGGCAGTTGACCAGGGCGAACAGCGCGGCGATCAGCAGCACATTGACCACGAAGTTTTCCTGCGGCGTGTAGGTGGTGATGGCACCGATGGCCATGATCCAGGCTTTGGGGTTGACCCATTGGAAGGCCGCAGCCTGCAGAAAACTGAACGGCTTGCCGGCGGCGTTGCTCTGGCTGTCCGGTGCGCCAGAGTTGGCGATTTTCCAGGCCAGGTACAGCAGGTAGGCGGCACCGAGGTAGCGCAACACGCTATAGAGCAGCGGTACCTGTTCGAACAGTTGACCCAAACCGAGGCCGACCGAAGCTACCAGCAGCATAAAGCCCAGGCTGATGCCGAACATATGCGGCAGGCTGCGGCGCAGGCCGAAGTTCACTCCGCTGGCCAGCAGCATCATATTGTTCGGCCCCGGCGTCACCGAGGTGACAAAGGCAAAGGCGATAAAGGCGAGCAGCAGTTCGGTGGTCATGGCGCAGCCTCATAGCACTCATTGGGGGAGCAGTGCTGATCAGCCTAGGGGCAGACGGGCAGGGCGTCGCGGTACAGCGAGGCAGGCAATGAGCGGTACAGTTCAACAGTGGTCTGGCGTGGTCGGTACAGTTTGCCAGCCGCGCTCTGTCAGCCTTCGTTTGCGCTGTTGTGCAGGGTTTGGTTGACTTGCAACCAGCCGCTGACGGCCGTTTCCCCGGCTTCACTGAACGCTCGTTGCAACAGCTTGGCCTGTTCGCGGCGCAGCGCCTGTTCCAGCTTGGCCCCTTCGGCGGTAAAGCCGAGCAGGCGTTTGCGCTTGTCGTCTTCGGCGGCAAGGCTTTGCACCAGGTTCATTTCCAGCAGCTGGCGCAGGGGGGTATTCAACGCCTGTTTGCTTACGCCCAGGTAGCCGAGCAGCTCTTTCATGCTCAAGCCGGGGTACTTGGCGATAAAGAACAGGATGCGGTGATGCACGCGTGACAGGCCACGGCGCGCGAGCATTTCATCGGCTTTGGCGGTAAACGCCTGGTAGCCGAAGAAGAAGGCTTCCATGGCGGTTTGCTGCGTGGCGGTGCTCTTGAAATCAAGCATTAAGGTCAAGCCTATTGACGTATCTGCGGTGGTCGTCGTAGTTTCTGTCAACCAGAGTTTCGGTCAAACAGTTTGACCTATTTTTATTTGCCTTTGCTACCGGTGTATCCATGGCCTTCTCCGAACGTGTTGCCCGCCTGAAAAGCTCCCTGATCCGTGAAATCCTGGCTGCCGCGCAGCGTCCGGAAGTGATGTCCTTCGCCGGCGGTCTGCCTGCCGAGCCGATGTTGCCGAAGGTCGAGTGGGCCGACATGCCGACCAGCATGGGTCAGTACGGCACCAGCGAAGGCGAGCCGGAGTTGCGTGAAGCCATCGCCGAAGAGGCGCGTGCCCTGGGCGTACCTTGCGACGCCAGCCAGGTGCTGATCGTCAGCGGTTCGCAGCAGACGCTGGATTTGGCCAGCAAGCTGTTTATCGATCCGGGTACCGAAGTGCTGCTTGAAGCGCCGACCTATCTGGCGGCGCTGCAGGCGTTTCAGCTGTTTGGTGCCGATTGCATCGCCGTACCGCAGGAGGCTGATGGCCCGCAGCTCGACGCCCTGCGCCAGCGCCTGGAAAACCACAAACCGGCCTTCGCCTACCTGATCCCGACCTTCCAGAACCCCTCGGCGGTGCGTTACAGCGAAGCCAAGCGCGATGCGGTAGCAGCGCTGCTGGACGAGTTTGGCGTGACCCTGATCGAGGACGAGCCCTATCGCGAGCTGGTGTTCGATGAGGGCAGTGCCACGCCGATTGTCAGCCGTCTGCAGAAGGCCAGCTGGATCTACACCGGCACTGTGTCGAAAACCCTGCTGCCGGGTCTGCGCGTCGGCTACCTGATCGCCACTCCGGATTTGTACCCCTACTTGCTCCGCCTCAAACAGTCTGCCGACCTGCACACCAACCGCATCGGCCAGTGGCAGGCGCTGCAATGGCTGGGCACGCGGCATTACCGCGAACACCTGGCCGAGCTGCGCGATTTCTACCGGGTGCGCCGCGATGCCATGCAGGACGTGCTGGCCGAGCACTTTAGCGACCTGGCTGACTGGCAGGTGCCGCAAGGCGGTTTGTTCTTCTGGCTGACCCTCAAGCAGCCGCTGGATACGCGCACGCTGCTGGCGCCGGCGCTGGCGCAGAACGTGGCGTTTATGCCCGGCGAGCCGTTCTTTATCGATCCGGACGCCAACCCTGGCCATTTGCGGCTTAACTTCAGCCACGTTGCGCCGGAGCGCCTGAACGAAGGCCTCAAACGTCTGGCCGAAGTGATTCGGCAGGCACAAGCCGACGCAGCGTCGGTTGTGTAGGAGCCAGCTTGCTGGCGATGCTTTGCTAACCGCTGATCGCCAGCAAGCTAGCTCCTACAAAAGCAATATGCAGCGTGTAGAGCAGGCGATATAGGAGGCAGCATGTACAAGATTTATGGCGATTACCGCTCGGGCAACTGCTACAAGGTCAAACTGATGCTGCACCTGCTGGATCAGCCCTATGAGTGGATACCGATCGATATCCTCAAGGGCGAGACCCAGAGCGAAGCCTTTCTGGCCAAGAATCCTAACGGCAAGATCCCGGTGCTGGAGCTGGAAGACGGCACCTGTCTGTGGGAGTCCAATGCCATCCTCAACTTCCTCGCCGATGGTAGCGCGTTTCTGCCAACCGAGCCGCGTCTGCGCACTCAGGTGCTGCAGTGGCAGTTTTTCGAGCAATACAGCCATGAGCCCTATGTTGCGGTGGCGCGTTTTATTCAGCTCTATCAGGGCCTGCCCGAAGCGCGCCGCACAGAATACGAGGAGTGCCATGTACGCGGGCACAAAGCGCTCAAGGTGATGGAGAAGCAGCTGCAGCGCACGCCGTATCTGGTTGGGGAGAACTTCTCGATTGCCGATATCGCGCTGTACGCCTACACCCATGTGGCGGACGAAGGAGGCTTTGACCTGACCTCGTATTCGGCCATCCGCACCTGGCTGGCGCGGGTTGCCAGCCACCCGCGCTATATCGGCATGCTCGACTGACAGCCGCCGGGTGAACTGAGCGGTGAGAGGCGCTGCGCTTTCTCACCGCTCAGTCGCCAGCTCGCCGTAAAAAGCACTTATCATTCAACGATCTATCTATTTGACTGGGTCGCGGATGCCATCTGCTGTTCAGCGCTACAAGCGGCTCCTGTCCGCTGCTCTGGCGCGTTACTTCCCCCATACCACTGCCTATCTGCGCGCCGAGCGTGAAGCGGCTGCACCGCTAAAAAAGCCTGCACCACGGGCCAAAAAAGCGGCGGCCAAGGCCAAACTGGATAGTGCGAAACCGCAGAGCAAACCGCGCCGCGCTGCGAGTAAACCGCGTATCCAAGGCATTTACGGACCAGCCATGCTGGCGGTCGATGCTACGCAGAGTCAGGCCATGCGCGAGCAGGTGGCACGGGCGGTGACTGCCGGCTTGCTTAGCGCGCCATCGGATGAGCAGTGGGCGATGATTCTCATCAATCACCCGCTGACGCGCATCTTCGCCGGGGCTGGGTCGGGCAAGTCCACCACGCTGGTGCTGCGGGTGGCATTTATGTTCTGTCACCTGGGTATCAAGCCCGAACAGCTGACGGTGATTTCCTTTACCAATGCTTCCTGCGCCGAGCTGCGCGAACAGCTGCTTAAGGTGCTGGGCTTCTTTAACTATCCCTTCGATGCCACTCAGGCGCGCCAATGCGTGCGCACCTTCCACTCGGCCATGGGCACTGTGGCCAAGAGCGTGCTGGATAACCCGCGCTGGTTCGAACAGCTGGATGACCCACAGGCGGCGAGCCGCGAGTTAGATAACCCGCTAAGTGCCGGCCGCCTGCGACCTGCCCAGCAGCGTCTGCTCAAACAGGCCTATCAGCAGTGCTATGCCGAGCAGCCGGAATTTCGCCAGCGGGTGCATAGCCTGCTGCAATTGCCCATGCCACCGGCTGAGAGCAAGCGTCTGCCGAAGGCGCCGTTGGATGCTTACAAGCTGCCAGGCGAATTCAGTGCTGCGTCGCTGTATGAGGCGTTTTACGCCCAGGCCGGCTTTGCCGAAAGCATCGGCATCACTGTCGCGGCCCTGCAGCCGCAGGCGCTGACGGGCCCGGCAGCTGTACGTGAGTTCAGCGAAGCTCTGCTGCTGTTCTGGCCGTACTTCGAGCGTTCTCTGCAGGCGCAGGGGCTGATGACCTTTAATGGCGCCTTTGCCCAGCTTACAGCGCGGCTGAACGCCGGCGGGCAGGGCGTTTCGGCGCAGCTGCTGGCGCCTTTTGGTCATTTGCTGATCGATGAATTTCAAGACATCTCGCCACAAATCGTCCAGTGGCTGCAGGCCGTGCATCGCACGCTGGCCGGGCAGGGCGGCAGCGTCAGCCTGATGGCCATCGGGGACGACTGGCAGTCAATCTACGGCTGGCGCGGCAGCTCGCCGGAGCTGTTTATCGACTTCGACCGACACTTTCCCGGTAAAGGCAAAGCCAAGCGCAGCGCAGTGCTGACCCTGGCCAATAACTACCGCTCGGTCGAACCGATTATCCGTGACGCCGAAGCGCTGCTGGGTGGCGTGCAGCACAAACAGGCGAAAGCCAGCCAGGCGCTCAAGGCCACCCAGTCTGGCGATCATGGCGTGCGCCTGATCCAGCGTTTCGACAGCAAGGCACGCCTGCCGGAACTGCTCAAGCAGATCAGCGAGCAGTGCGCCTATGCCGCCGGGCGCAACAGCCGCGAGCGCAACGCGGTATTGCTGCTCAGTCGGCGCAACGAACCGCTGCAGGCCATCACCGCGCAGCTGGACAAGAAACTGCCGGTCAAGGCCTACACCATCCACCGCGCCAAGGGCCTGCAGGCCGAAGTGGCGATCATCCTCGACGACTGTCAGCCGCCCGAACCGCATCCGCTGCGCAATGCGCTGTACGCCTACTCGGGCTTCTTCAGCAACAGCTACGACCAGGCTATGCAGGATGAAAGTCTGCGTCTGGCCTATGTGGCGATCACCCGTGGGGTCAGCCGAGTGTTCTGGTACTGCCAGAAAACCCAGGGCGCGACACGCATCCTGGCGGGGCGAGGGCGGTAGGCGAATAGATATGCTCTGAACTCAGGGGCGTCAGGCCCGTTCCAAATCCTATTGAGCCGCGCGCGATCAGGCGGTTTTGGGGAGGCGGTATGCGATTTTTTCCAGATTTACAGGGCATCAAATTCGGCACGGTGATCAAGCGCACTGTGGCCGACTTCATCAAGGACGAGCTGCCGACCTATACCGCGGCCTTGGCCTTTCAACTGTTCTTTTCGCTGTTTCCCTTCCTGCTGTTTCTGGTCGCGCTGATCAGCGTGCTGAATCTGCAACCCTTCTTCGACTGGCTGCGTCAGCAAGCCACATTGGTGATGCCGCAGACGGCGATGGAGCTGATTGATGGAGTCATCGAACAACTGCAGACGCAAAAGATAGGGCTGTTTTCTCTGGGTATCCTGCTGGCGCTATGGACGGCATCTGCGGCGGTGCGTTCGGTGATGGATGCAACCAACAAGGCCTATGGCGTAAAGGAGGGGCGGCCGGCCTGGAAGCGCTTGCCGTTGTCGCTGATCTACACGGTGGTGATTGCCGCAACCCTGCTGGTGGCGGCGGGCTTTATGGTGTTGGGGCCGCAGGTGCTGAGTTGGTTGGCGCATTATTTCGGTATCGAACAGCTGGTTATCGAGATTTGGACGTGGCTGCGCTGGCCGCTGGTGGTGGGGATGCTGATGCTGGTGGTGGCGGTGGTGTACTACGTTGCACCGGATGTGCAGCAGGAGTTCAGGTTTATCACCCCCGGCTCGGTGCTCGCGGTAGTGGTATGGATAGGCGCGTCTCTGGGCTTTGGCTACTACGCGCAGAACTTCGCCAACTACGACGCCACTTACGGCAGCATCGGCGCCATCATTATTTTCCTGCTGTACCTGTATATCTCCTCGGCGGTGCTGCTGTTCGGCGCAGAGATGAATGCGGTGATCGAGCATCTTTCCCGCGAGGGCAAGGATGCGGGCGAGAAGAGTATTTCGTCGTGACTGCTTAGTGATGAGCATCGAGAAGAAATGGCAGATAGCCGCTTGTTGGTTCTCACTGACCCATTAATCGGCGCGCGCAGAGAGGGATGCATGTGGTTACACGCATCCGCTACCCAACCACAATTTCAAATATCCCGAAACAAGTCATGGGCGTTAAGCAGGTCGTAGGCGATCTGCGGACGTTTTTCCAAACCGCGGCGGATGGCGGTGGGGATGGCCTGACGGGTTTTGCGACATAGCCCCGGCAGTTCATCGATCTGAATTACGATGCCGCGCATGCTGCGCACTTCGTTAAAGCCGGGGGCGACGGCGACGCGCACGCCGAGCTGCTCATAAATACGTCGCTGCAGCTTCTCCAGGTCCGCCAGGCTTTCCAGGTTTTCCAGGCGCTCTAGCAGGCGTTTTTCTTCGCTGCGGGTGAGCAACAGGATGCGCACATCGCTGTTGGCTTGCTGCAACAGCTGCTCGCGCCCGCAATCGCAGGCGCCGGGTGGGCAGGGTTGGCGCAAGGGTGGGGTGCTGGTCATGGGCTCCGATCATAGCCAGCTACAGGGGCTTTTGCCCATGCTCGGGTGTGGACAAATGGCCTATTGGGTGGATAATCCGACCCATCAACCGTGCTGAAGACAAACTCGCACCATGCGTAAAACCTTGCGTACCGCTCTGATCTGGATGCTAATGCTCGCCCTCCCGGCGCAGAGCATGGCGGCCATCAGTATGCAGTTATGCGCGGTAACCCAGCAGAGCGGGGCGATGGCCCAGGTTGATACGCAAATGGCGGCGCATCATCCCGGCGCGGTGGTCATGGCCCAGGCTGCTGAGGCCTCTGTTCATGGCGAACATCACGCCAGTGACAACACCAGCAAGTCCATGCCTGCCGCCGATAACAGCCTGTGCAGCCTCTGCGCTTTTTGTGTCGGTGCGGTGGCCCTGAGCACTGCGATTGCCAGCAATTCTCCGCTGCAAGCGGTCGAGCCGTCCTTGGCGCGACTGGATCAGTTTTTCGGCTTTATCGCTGAAACCCCCGAAAGACCCCCACGCCTGTTTCTCGCCTAAGCCAAACCGTGCGTTGACGCACCTGGCGCAGTTGCTGCCCAGGCCCGCGTAACGCGTATTTAGCTATCGGTCGGTGTTTGCCTGCGAAATGCAGGCAGCGCCGCTGCACGCGAGACTATTCGATGAAGCATTTTCCCTTTGCCCACCGGCAGGCGTTTATCTGCCTGGCATGGCTGCTGCCTGCTGGCAGCTGGGCCGAATCGCCCGACCCGCTGGACGCTCAGGCCACTACGCCGGCTGTGCACTATCAATCGCCACTTAAGGCCTATCAGGGCTTTAGTGAACAACCGTTGCACGATTGGCGCGAGGCCAATGATCTGGTCGGCCGGATCGGCGGCTGGCGCACTTACGCCCAAGAGCCGTATGCCCAGGAGTCCGATACCCAGGAAGCTCCGGTGCAGCAGCCCGCCGAGCCGCCGACCAAGCCAATGGAGGCGCACCATGGCCATCACTAACGCGAGTAGCATGACGAGCCGCGTCGTGATTTGCGCAATGGTTGTTCTACTGAGCGGCTGCGCCAGCTTTAGTCAGGATGGAGGTTTCACCCAGCTAGAGAAGGCTGGGCAACAACTGGACAAGCAGGTGGTGTGGGTGAAAACCCCGGAGCAGCGCAGCCAGGTGGCCGCGCGGATCGCCGAGTTGCTGGCCGAGCCGCTGACGCTGGACGCCGCGGTGCAGGCTGCCTTGCTGAATAACCGCGACTTGCAGGCAAGTTTCGATCAGTTGGGCATCAGCGAAGCCGAGCGCGTGCAGGCCGGGCGCATCCCAAATCCGGGCTTTTCCTTCGGTCGTATGGAGAAGGGCAGCGAGGTGGAATACGAGCGCGGCCTGCATATCAACCTGGCGCGGCTGATCGCCATGCCGCTGACCTCGGGCATGGAGGCCCAGCGCTTCGAGCAGGTGCAGCGGCAAACCAGCCTGGCGCTGTTCGAACTGGCCAGCCAGACGCGCAAGGCTTGGTACCGCGCGGTGGCCGCGCAGGAAAGCCTGGTTTATATGCAGCAGGTGATGCAGGCGGCTGAAGCATCGGCTGAGCTGGCCCGGCGGCTGGCGGCGGTGGGCAACTACAGCACCTTGCAGCGCGCCCAGGAGCAGACCTTTTATGCCGATGCCGGGCTTAACCTGATCCGCGCCGAACAGGCCCGGCTGCAGAGCCGCGAGCAGCTGACCCGTTTGCTCGGGCTGTGGGGCGAGCAGATCGACTTTCGCTTGCCCGAGCGCCTGCCCGAGTTGCCGGCTAAGCCTGAGCAGTTGCCGGATGTCGAGCGCCTGGCCATGGCTCAGCGTCTGGATATCCATGCCGTGCGCCTGGACGCCGAGCGACTGGCAAGCAACCTGGGGCTGAGCAAGACCACACGGTTTATCAACGTGCTGGAGCTGGGCGTGGTGAATAACCGCTCCAACGAAGAGCCGACGCAGCGCGGCTACGAGATCAGCGTCGAGTTGCCGCTGTTCGACTGGAGCGGCGCCAAGGTGGCCAAGGCCGAGGCGCAGTACCGGCAGATGCTCAATCGCGCCGCTGCCACGGCAATCAACGCGCGCTCGCAGGTGCGCGAGGCCTATCTGGGTTACCAGGCCAGCCATGACATTGCCCGGCATTACCGTGACGAGGTGCTGCCGCTGCGTGCGCGTATCGCCGAGGAAAATGTACTGCAGTACAACGGCATGTTTATCAGCACCTTCGAGCTGCTGGCCGATGCGCGTAAACAAATCCTCGCGGTCGATGGCTATCTGCAGGCGCAGCGCGATTTCTGGATCGCTAAGGCCGATCTGGATATGGCCCTGTTGGGCGCGCCCAGTCTGTCATCAAGCACACCGGCTATGGCCGCCACCGACGAGCCTGCCGGGCACTGATCAAGGACTATTTCCCATGGTTTCACGACGTGATTTCTTTCTCGGTGCCAGCGCGATTACTGCAGCTGTCGCCACCTCGGCGGTCAGCCGAGTATCCCTGGCCGGCATACCGGAGGCGGTGTCCCAGGGCAGCGCCGACACCCAGCCGCCGCTGCAACCGCAAAACGGCCGGCCTTATAACCCGGTGGTGACGCTTAACGGCTGGACCCTGCCGTGGCGGATGAACAACGGCGTCAAGGAGTTCCACCTGGTCGCAGAGCCGGTGGTGCGCGAGCTGGCGCCAGGCTACAAGGCCCATCTGTGGGGCTATAACGGCCAATCGCCGGGGCCGACCATTGAGGTGGTGGAGGGCGACCGGGTGCGCATCTTCGTTACCAACAAGCTGCCCGAACACACCAGCATCCACTGGCACGGGCAGCGCCTGCCCAATGGCATGGACGGCGTCTCCGGGCTGACCCAGCCGGCGATTCCGGTGGGCAAAACCTTTGTCTACGAATTTGTCGCGCGCCGCCCGGGCACCTTTATGTACCACCCGCACGCCGACGAGATGACGCAGATGGCCATGGGCATGATGGGTTTCTGGGTCACCCACCCCAAGGAGCACCACCCGCTGATCAGCGAAGTTGATCGGGATTTCTGCTTTCTGCTTAACGCCTATGACATCGAGCCGGGGGCGGCCACGCCGAAGATCATGACCATGCTCGACTTCAACCTGTGGACCTTCAACAGCCGCATTTTCCCCGGCATCGACCCGTTGGTGGTGCGACATAACGACAAGGTGCGTCTGCGTGTCGGCAACCTGACCATGACCAACCACCCGATCCACCTTCACGGCCACGAATTCGAAATTACCGGCAGTGATGGCGGGCCACGGCCGTTGGCGGCGCGCTGGCCGGAGGTGACTACGGATATCGCGGTGGGGCAGATGCGCCAGCTGGAGTTTCTCGCCGACGAGGAAGGCGACTGGGCCCTGCATTGCCACAAAAGCCACCACACCATGAACGCCATGGGCCATGACGTACCGACGCTGATCGGTGTCGATCACCGCGAGATGACCCGCAAGGTCGCCAAGCTGATCCCTGACTATATGGTGATGGGCGAGCGCGGCATGGCCGATATGGCAGAAATGCAGATGTCGCTGCCAGACAACACCGCACCGATGATGACCGGCGACGGCCCCTTCGGCTCGGTGGAAATGGGCGGCATGTTTACCGTGCTCAAGGTGCGTAAGGATCAAGCGCCCGGCGATTACCGCGACCCAGGCTGGTTCAAACACCCGGCCGGCACTGTGGCCTATGAATGGAAAGGGGAGCTGGCCAAACCGGCGCGTTCAAGCGAGGCCGGCGGGCAGTCGATGCCGCTCAAGCAGCCGTCTGGCGAGCCGGTCGAAGTGCAAGTGCGTAAACCTAGCGGCCATGCTGGCCATTGAGGAGGTAGACCCATGAAACAGACAGCTTATTTGCAGTTGGCATTCGCCCTGGCGGGCTTGCTGCTTAGCGGTTCAGCGCTGGGTCATAGCGAACAACACGCTGCGCAGCACAGCGCTGCCGTAGTCAAAGAGCAGAAACCCTGGGGTATTGCCGGTGACCTTGAGCAGGTCAGCCGCACCATCGAAATAGGCATGAGCGACCAGATGCGCTTTAGCCCCGACCAACTTGAGGTCAAGCAGGGCGAGACCATCCGCTTTGTGCACCGCAACCAGGGCAAGTTGCTGCATGAGTTCGTCCTGGGTACCCAGGCGGATCTGGATGAGCACGCGGCGATGATGGTCAAGTTCCCCGGTATGCAGCATGACGAGCCGTATATGGCCCATGTCGGGCCTGGGCAGAGTGGCGAGATCATCTGGACCTTTAACCGTGCCGGCGACTTCGATTTCGCCTGCCTGATCGCCGGCCACTACCAGGCCGGCATGGTTGGCCGTATTCGCGTGCTGGCCGAATAACCCCTTATCCAAGCAAGAGGATTGACCATGAAAAATCTACTGAGTGTTATCGCCTTGGCCTACGTACTGGCCAGTCCCGTATTTGCCAGTCAACACAGCGCCGCGCCGGCCACCAACAGCGCCGCGGCCACAAGTCAGGGCGAGGTACGCAAGATCGATGCAGCCAACCAGAAAATCACCCTGCGTCACGGGCCGTTGACCAATATCGGCATGCCGCCGATGACCATGGTGTTCCAGGTGCAGGACGTCGCCCAGCTCGAAGGGCTCAAGGTGGGCGACAAGGTGAGTTTTGTTGCGCAGCAACAGGGCAGTCAGTTTGTCGCGAGCGAGTTGCAGGCTGTGCAGCCTTGAGGTGTTGGGGCCGCTAGGCGGCCCCGATTGCCTGATCAGGCAGCAGCGAAGCGCTCGTCGAGATAAGCGATGATCGCCTTGGACTCATACAGCCAGGTGCTCTGGCCGTTTTCTTCGATGCGCAGGCACGGCACCTTGATCTTGCCGCCTTGCTGCTCCAGCTCGCTGCGCGCCTGGGCGTCGTTCTTCGCGTCACGCAGGGCTACCGGCACATTCAGCTTGTGCAGGGTGCGGCGGGTTTTTACGCAAAATGGGCAGGCGTGGAACTGGTACAGCGCGAGGTTGCTGGCGCTTTGCTCGACCGCAGCCTGAGCTTGCGGGGTACGTTTGAGCTTGGCCGGACGGCTGATCCAGTCGAGGAAGATGATCAACTGGCCGAGGCCGATGCGCAGTGCCTTGATAATCATGCTGAGGCAAACCTTGGGTCGATAAACAGGGGCGCGCAGCTTACCCGAGTTTTTCCGCCTTGGCCTGGCCCTGGGCTGAACGGCATAATCCACGCTCGATTGCCGAACCCTGCCGAGCCTGCGATGAAACCTGAAGACCTGCTGTTGCTGGTAACCCGCGAGATGCCTTTTGGCAAACACAAAGGTCGCTTGCTCGCTGATCTGCCGGGTAATTACCTCAACTGGTTTGCCCGCGAAGGCTTCCCTCAGGGGGAAATCGGCCGGCTGTTGGCGCTGATGCAGGAGATCGACCATAACGGCCTGTCGGGCCTGCTCGATCCGCTACGAACCAAGCCGCGGGTGCCGTTCAAGGGGCAATAGGCTTTTCACGGCGCAATAAAAAACCGGCTTATGGCCGGTTTTTTATTGCGTGCCATCCATGGCCGCAGGGTATGTCGCCGTAAAGCGACGGTAAAAGGTGCTCCTGGCAATTTGCACTGCCGGCAGGCGCTTACTGCGCCTGGCTGACCTCTGGGGTGAGGGCCAGCGGTGGCACTTCAACGAACTCCAGTTGCAGGCGTTCGCTACTCCAGGCGCGGGTCTGGTTGGTCAGCGCCAGGTCGTCGTTGAGCTTTTGGCCGTAGGACGGGATGATTTCTTTCAGCTTGGTTTGCCACTCCGGGCTCAGCAGCTTGTCCTTGAAGGTTTTTTCCAGTACCGAGAGCATGATTGGCGCGGCCGTCGAGGCACCTGGCGATGCGCCGAGCAGGGCGGCGAGGCTGCCATCGGCGGCGCTGACCACTTCGGTTCCGAACTGCAGAATGCCGCCGTGTTCGGCGTCTTTCTTGATGATCTGCACGCGCTGGCCGGCCTGGATCAGCTCCCAATCCTCCGACTGTGCTTCCGGGAAGTACTCGCGCAGCGAATCCATGCGGTCTTCCTGGCTGAGCATCAGCTGGCTCATCAGGTAGGTGCTGAGCGAGAAGTTATCGATGCCGGCATGAGTCATTGGCAGGATATTGTCGGTAGTCAGGGCGCTGAAGGTGTCGAGCAGCGAGCCATTTTTCAGGAATTTGGTGGAGAAGGTGGCGAACGGCCCGAACAGCAGCACCTTCTTGCCCTCGATCACGCGGGTATCCAAGTGCGGCACGGACATTGGCGGCGAGCCAACCGATGCCATGCCATACACCTTGGCCTGATGCTGGGCGACGATTTCCGGGTTGCTGGTGGCCAGGAACGAGCCGCCGACCGGGAAGCCGGCGTAGCCTTCGCCTTCACTGATGCCCGACTTCTGCAGCAGTTTCAGCGCGGCGCCACCGGCACCGATAAACACGAACTTGGCGTTGATGGTTTTTTCTGCGCCGCCGTTGGCCAGGTCAGCCACCAGTACGTTCCAGGAGTTGTCGGCATTGCGCTCAAGGTCGCGCACCTCATGCTGCAGGTTGAGGCTGACGTTGTCCTGCTGGCTTAGCGAATCGAACAGCTGGCGGGTGATTTCGCCGAAATTGACGTCGGTGCCAATCGATACGCGGGTCGCGGCGAGTTTCTGCCCAGGCTCGCGGCCTTGCATCACCAACGGTACCCACTGCTTGATCTGCTCCGGGTCTTCGGAATATTCCATGCCGCGGAACAGCGAACTGGCCTGCAGGGCGGCGTGGCGCTTCTTGAGGAAGTCGACGTTGTCATCGCCCCAGACAAAGCTCATGTGCGGCACGTTGTTGATAAACGAAGGCGGGTTGTTCAGCACCTTGCGCTCAACCTGATAGGCCCAGAACTGTTTGGAAATCTCGAAGGACTCGTTGATCGCCACCGCCTTGCTGATATCGATGCTGCCATCGGCCAGCTCTGGGGTGTAGTTCAGCTCGCAGAAGGCCGAGTGGCCGGTGCCGGCGTTGTTCCAGGCGTTGGAGCTTTCATCGGCGACACGGTCGAGGCGCTCGTAGATGTCGATGCTCCAGCCGGGCTCCAGCTCGTTGAGGTAGGTGCCCAGGCTGGCACTCATGATGCCGCCGCCAATCAGCAGAACATCCACGGATTTTTCCGGCTCAGGGTTCTTGGCACAGCCAATCACACTCAGGCACAGCAGGGTCAACAGGAGCTTTTTCATTAAACCAACCATCTTATCGGTGAAGTCAAAATGACGACCTGTGCCGACACGGGATCAGGCGTGCGGCAATAGCAAACGAGCCCGTCGGCGAGCGACAGGCGCGTTGTAGGGTGTGCAGGGCGTCGTATGCATAACGCCAGCGGCCCAAGGCGCGGCGACTGGCGTTGCCTGGGGCTGACTAATGGCAAGTGGCAAGAAGCATGCCCGCCACCGTAAAGCGTTGGACTGCGGTGCTCTGGCGCAGTTCACAGAATAGAACGGCGGTTTTGGCTGGCGTGATTTCGCCATGTTTTGGCGGAATTACATGATTTTTGGCGGAATCTCGCCAGGCTGCTTGAGGTGTGGGGGCAGAAAAAACCGGCACAGGGCCGGTTTCTCTGTAGCAGAAGCTTGATCAGTTATTGACCAGGCTTAGGAACTCGCTACGTGTGGCAGCGTTTTCGCGGAACTCGCCGAGCATCACCGAGGTGACCATGGAGGAGTTCTGCTTCTCCACGCCACGCATCATCATGCACATGTGCTGCGCTTCGATTACCACCGCAACACCAAGGGCACCGGTGACTTGCTGGATGGCTTCGGCGATCTGTCGGCTGAGGTTTTCCTGGATCTGCAAGCGGCGCGCATACATATCGACGATACGCGCGACCTTCGACAGGCCGAGCACTTTGCCGTTGGGGATATAGGCCACATGAGCCTTGCCGATAAATGGCAGCAGGTGGTGCTCACACAGCGAATACAGCTCGATGTTCTTCACCAGCACCATCTCGCTGGCATCGGAGCTGAACAGCGCGCCATTGGTGACTTCTTCGAGGGTTTGCTGGTAGCCCTTGCACAGGTACTGCATGGCTTTGGCGGCGCGCTTGGGCGTGTCGAGCAGGCCCTCGCGGGACACGTCCTCGCCAAGCTGGCCAAGGATCGCGGTGTAGTTCTGTTCCAGGGACATGGACAATCTCGTAGGTCTTTCTAAAGGGCGCAGGTTAGGCCGCGAGGGTCGGGCTGGCAAGTGCGTAGGCCGCCAGCTACAGGAGCTTATTCCTCGCGGCCATCCATCATGGTGCGCTTGAGCATCACGTACACCGCACCGGTGCCACCGTGTTTGGCCAGGCAGGAGGTAAAGCCGAGTACTTGTGGATGCTGGCGTAGCCAGGTGTTGACGTGGCTTTTTATCATCGGCTTGCGGCCATCCATGCGCACCGCTTTGCCGTGGGTGATGCGCACGCAGCGCACCTCCAGCTTGTTGGCCTCGGCGATAAATTCCCACAGTGTGTCGCGGGCTTTTTCCAAGGTCATGCCGTGCAGGTCGAGGCTGCCTTCAAAGCTGATCTGACCCAGCTTGAGCTTGCGCATCTGGCCTTCCTGCACGCCGTTGGCGGCCCAGTAGAGTGGGTCTTCGGCGCCGACATCAATCACGAACTGATCGGACAGACCGTCGACCTTGACTGACTCCACGCGCGCCGTGGCCGCCTGGCGCAGGGTGGCCAGTTGGGCACGGTTGGGTTTCGGTTTACCGGTGTCGGCGCGGTCATGCTTGATCGGTTTGACGCCGCGCAACTCGGCTTTGAATAGGGAAAAATCGTCGTCTTGCATTTAGGCCTCCGCGAAGGCCGCTAGTGTACCCAAGCTGCCGGCTTTCGTGCTTGCCTGGATCTAGTCGCGCTTTTTCATCAAGTGCGGAGCCATGCTCAGGTCGCTGGGGCGGCGTAGGCGACGTCGGCAGCGACGCCAGAGCATCACGCCGAAACTCAGCAACAGCAGACCGCTGATAACCACAATGCTGGCAGCAGCCGGTGACTCATTCAGCGGGCCAAGTGCAGCCGGCCGGCCGAGCAGGGCGGCGGTGCCTGCCATACTCAGCAGCACGCCAAATGTGGCGAACAACGCTGCCAGGCCAGCGCCCAGACGCAGGCGCCAGTTGCTGGCATTGCGCGGGCGTAGGCGGCGTGCATCAAAACCATCGGAGTGTTTCATTCCGATTTCCTCATGCCAATTTCCTCGGTGGCTATCGGCGGTATGACCGGTGTGGACTGGTGTGGTTCAACTGCGCAGTGCAGCCCTTGTGCACGTTGCGAACTACTGCGCGTTGGCGGTTATTCAGATCAGCGCGCTGGCGCGCGGCACCACGGCGGCAAAGTTATCGGCCAGGGCGATCATTTCGGCGCGGTGCATCTCGGCAGCGCTGATTATTTGGCCGTCTAGCGTCGGCAGGTCGCGTGTGGCGCAGGCGGCATCGACTACGGTGCAGCGGTAACCATAGTCCTTGGTGGCGCGCACTGTGGTGCTGATGCTCGAATGGGTCATAAAGCCGCAGATGATCAGGTCCAGATGGCCCAGGGCCTGCAAGCGCTCATGCAGATCGGTGCCGTTGAAGGCGTTGGGCATGCGTTTTTCGACGATGATTTCCCCCGGCAGCGGTGCGGCTTCCGGCAGGTGTAAGCCGCGCGGGCCGCGGGGGTCGAGCAGACCATCGGGGATGCCCAGGTGTTTGACGTGGACGATGGCGCTGCCCTGGGCGCGGGCTGCTGAGAGCAGTTTGGCGATTTCTTCCAGCGCGGCATCCAGGCCTGGTAGTTGCAACACGCCGCTGCGGTATTCCTCTTGCGCATCAATGACCAGCAAGGTCGCATTGTTCAGGCTGGCGGGCGAATGGCTGCGGCCAGTGAGGGCGAACATCGTTTTAGGGGCGGACATGGCAGGAACTCCAGGCTGGCATGGACAGTCCACCTATTGTCCGCCTGTGATGCGCTGCTGTGAACCTTTGTGGTCGATGTTCTTGCATGCTGCCTATGCGGCGAGCAGAATCGAGGTGCTGCCGAGGAATGGCGATTTCAAGCAAAGGAGCTGCAATATGAGTCTGTTTGCACTGCTTTCAGAGCACTTTTGGTTGCTGTTCGCCGTGGCGATTTCTATCGCTGTGCTGCGCGAGCTGCGCCTTGAACGGGATTAGTGGCTGCCCGCGTTAACCGAGCCGCAACTTCAGCAAAAAACGCCAGGGCATGCCCTGGCGTTTTCGTTTCAGTACAGGCCAAACAGTTCGAACTGCAGGTACCAGATACCCAGCGAGCCGAAGAAGTTGACCAGAATGGCCGGCAGAAACTTCAGGTGCACAGCAAAGCTGTAAGTCTTGTCCAGCGACATCGCCATCACCCCGGCGGCAGAGCCGACCACTGTCAGCGAGCCGCCAATCCCCACCATCAGTGCATTCAGTGCCCACTGATCGAGCCCCAGCTGCGGGTTTGACATTAGCGCCGCCGCTTCCACGGGCACGTTGTCCATCACCCCGGACGCCACCCCGAGCACCACGTTAACGGCGGTGGGGTGCATCACTTCAAACAGTCGTGAGATATACGACAGCCAGCCGACGTGGTTGAGGCAGGCCACCGAAGTGATGATGCCGATAAAGAACAGCAGGGCGTTCCACTCGACCTTTTGCAGTTGATCCTGCCAGGGCAGCTCGATGCCACGGCGCATCAGCAGCCAGGCATACAGAGCGACGATGCCCAGGCCAATGCCGATGGCGAACTCGATGCTGACTTTCAGCACGATATTGCACAACACCGCGCCAAATACGGCAAAGAAACCGACTATCGCCAGGCCAGCGCCGCCGGGTTTGAGCGCGGACTCGGCCTGGTCAGCCACCTGGATCAGGCTCTGGCCATCGAGTTTGCGCAGATAGAAGAAGTGCAGCGTGGCGGCGAACAACAGCCAGCCGATCAACGCCGAGGGGATCAGCAACAGCAGGCCGGCGATGCTGATCTTGCCGGCCAGCACCACCATCAGGCTGGTCGAGGTGCCGAGAAACCACACCCCGGAGTTGGAGGCGACCACGATGTTGCACAGCGAGATATGCGTATAGCGCTGATTGGTCGAGATGTTCTTCACCGTCTTGCCGAAGATCATCGCCGTGGTGATGTTGTTGAGAAACGGCGAGAGCAGCGCCGACAGCGCGCCAGTGGCCCAGAACATGCCGCGTGCACCGAGCCCCTTGCGCATCAGGTAGCCATTGAGTGCGGTGAAGACGTTCCGCTCGTTGAGCAGCTCGACCACCATCCACATAAACGCCATAAAGGCGATCAGGCCGAACAGTTCTTCCTTGATCTCGCTCTGCGCATGCAGGAAGAACTGAAAGCCATTGGGGTCGTAAAACGCGTAGTGAGCACCGATAACGATCAGACCGGACATCATGAACATCGCCGGCTTGAACTTATCCATCTCCAGTTGTGCTTCAAAAACGATCAGCGTCATGCCAATCAGGAATATCGCCAGCACGAGCAAGCCCGTGATCGAGAAGGGATCTATGACCATTTTTAGGGACGTCTTGAGAAAGGGAGGGAAGGGTTAGAAATTGGTAACAAAATTATACTGATGAGCATGATGCTTGGGCAGGCTTACTTTGTGACTGTGGCGGCCTTTATAGTCAGCGATGTGGCGCGCGGCTAATCAAGCGCTGTGCCCGGCGCGAGCTGGTGCGCCAGGCTGTTAGAATGGCGCACTTTTTCTGCGGAGAGCTGCCGTGACCGACGCTACACATACCTACCCAACCCGCCTGCGCAGCGTGCGCGACTACATTCGCTGGGCGGTCAGTCGGTTTCATGGCGAGGAACTGTTCTTCGGCCATGGCACCGACAACGCCTGGGATGAAGCCCGCCAGCTGGTGCTAGGCGCCCTGCATCTACCTTACGAAATTGCCGACAGCTACCTCGATTGCCGCCTGGAAGACGATGAGCATGCGCACCTGCATGCCTTGCTCGCACGGCGTATCGACGAGCGCGTACCGACCGCCTACCTGCTGGGCGAGGCCTGGTTCTGCGGCATGCCGTTTATTGTCGATGAACGCGTGCTGATTCCGCGCTCACCGATTGCCGAGCTGATCGAGCAGCATTTCGAGCCTTGGCTGGCCATGGAACCGGCGCGAATTCTCGATCTGTGCACCGGCTCGGGCTGCATTGGTATCGCCTGCGCCTATGAGTTCCCCGAGGCCGAAGTGGTGCTCGGTGATCTGTCCTATGAAGCGCTGGAAGTGGCCAACCAGAATATCGAGCGCCATGGCCTGGATGAGCGCGTCTACACCGTGCAGGGTGATGGTTTCGCCGGGCTGCCTGGGCAGCGCTTTGACCTGATCGTTTCCAACCCGCCTTACGTGGATGCCGAGGATTTCGCCGATATGCCGGCCGAATACCAGCACGAGCCTGAGCTAGGCCTGGCCTGCGGCGAAGATGGCCTGGACCTGGTGCGGCGTATGCTCGCCGAGGCGGCGGATCATCTGACCGAGAAAGGCGTGCTGATTATCGAGGTTGGCAATAGCCAGGTGCACGTCGAGGCGCTGTACCCGGAAGTCGACTTCACCTGGCTGGAATTCGAGCGCGGCGGTCACGGCGTATTCCTGCTCGCGGCCGCGCAATGTCGCGAGCATCAGGCGCTGTTCCGTCAGCGCCTGAATGGTTGATCAACGTAACTTTAAATGACGGCTTAGCAGCGCCCGCAAGGCAGCTGGCTTGACCGGCTTGGGCAGGAAGTCGAGGCCGGCGGCATGCACCTGAGCGATCAGCTCGGGGCGGCCGTCGGCGCTGATGACTACACCCGGTAGCGGCTCGCCCAGGCGCGTGCGTAGCCAGGCCATCAGCTCGGTGCCGGTTTCGCCGTCATCCAGGTGGTAGTCCACCAGTGCCAGCTGCGGCCGCACGTTTTCACTCAGCAGGTGTTCGCACTCCAGGCGATTGCGCGCCGTCCATACTTGGCATCCCCAGCGTGACAAAAGGCTATGCATGCCGGTGAGGATGCTGTCCTCGTTATCGATGCACAGCACCTGGATGCCGGCCAGCGCCTCGCCGTTGTGCTCGGGCTGGTTGAGCAGCACGGGTGGTTCGGCGTGCAAGGCCAGGGGAATGGTGACGCTGAATACGCTGCCCTTGCCCGGCCAGGAGCGTACTTCCAGCTGATGGCCGAGCACACGGCACAGACCATCGGCAATCGCCAGGCCCAAGCCCAAGCCCTTTTCGGCGCGGGTTTGGTGGCTGTCCAGGCGCTTGAACTCTTCGAAAATTACTTTGCGCTTGTCCTCGGGAATCCCAGGCCCGCGGTCCCAGACTTCCAGTCGCAGCTGCTGGCCCTGACGGCGCACGCCAAGCAGCACGCGACCTTTGGCATAGCGGAAGGCATTGGTCAGGAAGTTCTGCAGAATCCGCCGCAGCAATTTGATGTCGCTGTCGACCCGCAGGCGGCTGCCGCGCAGGCGGAAGTCCATGCCGTGTTCGGTGGCCAGCACCTTGAATTCCGCGCCGAGGGTGTCGAACAAATTGTTCAGCACAAAGGCGTGACGATCCGGGGTGATACGACCGTTTTCCAGGCGGGAAATATCCAGTAGGTCGCTGATCAGGTCTTCGGCCGAGCGCAGCGAGCTGTCCAGATGGCGCACCAACTCACGGGCATCGGCGGGCAGGGCGTCGTCCTGATGGGACAGGGCGGCGGAGAACAGCCGCGCGGCATTCAACGGCTGCATCAGGTCATGACTGACGGCGGCAAGAAAGCGGGTTTTCGACTGGTTGGCGGCTTCCGCCACGCCCTTGGCTTCAGTCAGGGCCTGATTGAGTTGTGACAGCTCAAAAGTACGAGCGGCTACTCGCTGTTCCAGGCCTTCGTTAGCTTCCTTGAGCGCGCGCTCGGCTTCGCGGAATTCGGTGATGTCGGTGAAGCTCATAACAAAACCGCCGCCGGGCATGGGGTTGCCGATCAACTCGATCACCCGGCCGTTGGGGAACAACCGCTCGGAGGTGTGCGCAGTGCCCTGGCGCATCCAGTACAGGCGCTTGCTGACGTGTTCCTCGATATTGCCGCTGCCGAGCAGGCCGCGTTCGGCATTGAAACGGATCAGTTCGGCCACTGGTCGGCCGACATACACCTGGCCGTCGGGGTAGTTGAACAGTTCGATATAACGGTGGTTCCAGGCCACCAGGCGCAGCGACTGGTCGACCACGCTGATGCCCTGGGTGATGTTTTCGATGGCGCCTTGCAGCAACGCGCGGTTGAACTGCAGCACCTCACTGGCTTCGTCGACGATGCGCACCACATCCTCGACCTGCATCTCGCGGCCTTCGATGGCCGCCTTGACCACCGCGCGGGTCGATGAGGCGCCGAGTACACCGGCCAGCAGGCGTTCGGTGTGGGCTATCCAGTCGCTGTTGGCGGTCTGGTTGGGGTCGAAGGCCTTGCCCTGGCGGAAGGCGAAACGCATAAAGCTCTGCCGCGCACGGTCTTCACCGACAAAGCGGTTGGCCAGCAGCAACAGATCGCCGACCTGCACCGCAAGCATGCTGCGGTTGCTCGGTTTGTTGCCCAGGTCATGGCCGATAAAGCGCCCGGCCTGCCAGTGCTCGGCCACCCGGGTACGCGAGAAGTAGGAGACCCAGGCAAACAGCAGGAAGTTGCCGGCCAGCGACAGCACCACACCACGGGTCAGCGGGTCGACCTGAAAGCCAATCGGCCCGTACAGCAAGGTTTGCACACCCGGCAAGGCATCCGCTGGCCAGCCCAGGCCACGCGCCACCAGGGGCATGACCAGGGTGTAGAACCAGATCAGCGCGCCAAAGAACAGCCCGGCAAACACGCCCTGGCGGTTGGCCTGCTTCCACACCAGCGCGCCGAACATTGCCGGTGCCAATTGGCCGATGGCGGCGAAAGACACCTGGCCGATGGTCGCCAGGCTGGCGTTGGAGCCGAGCAGGCGATAGCACACATAGGCCAGCAGCAGGATCACCACGATGCTGACGCGGCGCGCGGTGAGCATCCAGTGGCGGAAGGCCTCGAAAGGCCGCTCAGTATTCTGCCGGCGCAGCAGCCAGGGCAGCAGCATGTCGTTGGAAATCATGGTGGAGAGCGCTACCGAGGCGACAATCACCATGCCGGTAGCCGCCGATGCGCCGCCGATAAAGGCCAGCATGGCCAGCGCGGGATGGGCTTCGGCCAGCGGCAGGCTGATCACGAAAGAATCCGGGGTGATACCGGCGGGCAGCAACATCTGCCCGGCCAGGGCAATGGGCACTACAAACAGCGCGGCGAGTAGCAGGTAGGCGGGGAACACCCAGCGCGCCAGGCGTAGGTCCTTGGGCTCGATATTCTCCACCACTGTCACATGAAACTGTCGCGGCAGGCAGATGATGGCGATCATCGCCAGGCCGGTCTGGGTCATCATCGCCGGCCAGTTGACGGTTTCCGCCCAGAAATTCTCCAGTTCGGGGCTGGCCTTGGCCTGGCTGAATAGGTCGCCAAAACCGTTGTACAAGCCGTAGGTGACAAATGCGCCGACGGCGAGAAAGGCCAGCAGCTTGATCAGCGACTCGAAGGCAATCGCCAGGACCATGCCGCGGTGGTGCTCGGTGACATCCAAGTTGCGCGTGCCGAACAATATTGTGAACAGCGCCAGCACCAGCGACACGATCAGCGCGGTGTCCTGGGCGCCGGTGCCATTGGCGCCCGCCCCAGCCCCGCTGAGCAGGTTGACCCCGAGCACGATGCCTTTGAGCTGCAGGGCGATATAGGGCAATACGCCCACCAGGCAGACCAGTGCCACCACCACCGCCAGGGTTTGGGATTTGCCGTAGCGGGCGGCGATAAAATCGGCAATCGAGGTGATGTTTTCCTGCTTGCTGATCATCACCATCTTCTGCAGCACCCAGGGTGCGAAGACCAGAATGATGATCGGCCCCAGGTAAATCGGCAGAAACGACCAGAGCTGCTCGGCGGCCTGGCCCACTGCGCCGAAAAACGTCCAGCTGGTGCAGTACACCGCCAGTGACAGGCTGTAGACCCAGGCGCGAATCTTCGGCGGCATGGGCGCGGCGCGGCGGTCGCCGTAGAAGGCGATGGCGAACAGAATGGCCATGTAAATCAGCGCAACCGCGGCGATCAGCCCGCTAGACAGGGTCATGCAAACTCCGAAAACAAACTATAGGGGGCGGCCGGGGTCATATCTGGCAGCGCAGCGGCTGCCCAGAGCCTACTGCATATGATTTGCCCCAGTCTCGCAGCAAAGTGACGGTGCGTCAGGCACGACCAAGGTCGCACTGGCGCAGAATGTGTTGCTGTTGTGGATTGTGCACACTTGCCGGCCCTGTTAGCGTGTCGCGCCTGCGACTCTGTCCGAGGAGGGACCCTATGTTCAAGCCGCAACTGATTACCCTGCAACGTGGTGGATTGCGCATCGAGCCCATGGTCGATGCCGATATCCCGGCGTTAGTGAGCCTGGCCGAAGCCAATCGCGCGGAGTTGGTGCATATGAATGGCACCCAGCGTCTGGACTGGTACCGCGAAGGCCTGCTCGAACAGCGCGAGGGGCGCGCCTTGCCTTTTTCCATCCGCCTGGGTGAGCAATTGGTGGGTACCACGCGCTTTGCCGACTTTGTCAGCAGCCTGCCTGCCGCTGAAATCGGCTGGACCTGGCTGGACCGCAGTCAGCACGGCACGGGCCTTAACAGCACCATCAAGTACCTGATGCTCAAGCATGCCTTCGAGAACTGGCGCATGGTCCGTGTGCAGTTGAAAACTGCGGCCAGCAACCTGCGTTCGCAACGCGCCATCGAAAAGCTCGGCGCGCAGCGTGAAGGCGTGCTGCGCAACCATCGTCGCCTGGCTGACGGGCGCCTGGACGACACCGTGCTGTACAGCATCACCGACCATGACTGGCCGACCATCAAGCAGCAGCTGGAGGCGCGTTTCAGCGGTTGAGGCATGGCGCAGGTGGGTACCGAGCAAACACGCTTCTGGCAATCACGCGAGTTGGACGGCGTGGAGTTGCTGCATGCGCACTATATCGAGCAGCGCTTTTCGCCCCATGTGCACGAAGGCTTTGTTTTCACTGTGATCGAAGAGGGTGCCCAGCGCTTTCGCCACCGTGGCAGCGAGCATCTGGCACCGGCCGGCAGCATGGTGCTGATCAATCCGGATGAGCTGCACACCGGCTCCAAGGCCCATGACCAGGGCTGGCACTACCGCGGCTTCTATCCGGACAACGCGCAGGTGTGCGGCGTGTTGGCTGAGCTGGAGCTGTGTCAGCAGGGCATGCCGTCATTCGCCCTGAGCGTGCTGCATGATCCGCAGCTGCATCGCCAGTTCGTCACGTTGCATCAGTTGTTGGACAGCCAGGCGTCGGCGCTGCAGCTGCAGACCGCCTGGCGCGAGGCGATTCTGCTGCTGTTTCAGCGCCATGCGCGTTTACCTGAGGGTTTGGTGCCGGGTGATGAGCCGCATGCCGTCAGCCGCGCCAAGGAATTGCTCAGCAGCCAGCTGGCGGCGCCACCGTCACTGGAACAACTGGCGCAGGCGGTGAGCTTGTCGCCGTTTCATTTCGCTCGAGTGTTTCGTCGCGCCACGGGCCTGCCGCCGCATAGCTGGCTGATGCAGCGCCGCCTGGAACAGGCTCGGGCGTTATTAAGGAATGGCTGTGCGCCGCTGAGTGTGGCGATGCAACTGGGCTTTGCCGACCAGAGCCATCTCAGTCGGCAGTTCAAACAGGCCTACGGCGTTGCGCCAGGGCAGTATCGCCAGGCCCGCGCCATTTCTTAGCAGCCCGCTGAAAACGTCGGCGAGGCAGCCGAGACAAGGCGCTACGTTAGTAACAGCCTCTGGCTGGTCAAAGCGGCGAAGAAGCGGAGTTTACGAGCTGTAAATGAGCATTACTCGTTTCACTCGCCCTGCGGGTCGCGCTGAAGCGCGTTAGCCGCAAGCGGCTAGCTGAGCCTGCTTTTAACGCCGTATCGGCAACGCAGGTAGTTTTCAACGGAGCTGCTAGCGCGTGGCAATCCAGATCAGCAATCCCGCCTGAAACACGCAAAAGGCCACCAGGCAGGTGATGGTGAAGCGCAAGCCGCCATCTTCGCGTTTGAATACATCGATACGCGCTTCCAGCTTGCGTACCTTTACTTCCAGCTCACGCAGGCTCTGATCGGCCTGCTGCAGCATGCTGGCGGCGTCCAGCAGTTCGACGATCTGCACCTTTTCCGTATGCCAGTCGCCATGCAGCGAGCTGACCCGTGGCGCGCCGCACTGCGCCTTGATCTTCAGCGGGTCGAGGTATTCGACCACAAAGCCCTGCGCTTGCAGGCAGTGGTCGCGTCGGGCGCGCGCTTCATCGCTGAAGGCGTCTTTGCTCGGCAGGGTGGTGTTTGCCACTTGATAGTGGGCGAAGTGCTGGCGTGCCCAGCTAATTCCCTGGGCCAGCATAAAACGCCCCAGGCCACGGTTTTCCGGTTGCACCTGTAGGCCGCTGTCGGGGCCGAAGCGCACGGTACGCTGCTCGTGATCGGCCCAGACTTCGAGGATGTTCTGCTCCTTGCGCACGCGTTGGCCGGGCAGCTGCAAGGTTAGGCGCAGCAGGCTGTGCTGTTTGCCCAAACGCTCGACGCGGCCCAGCTGGATAAACCGCAGCGGCCGCGCACCGGTGTGACGGTCGGTGGGCAGGGCGGCCAGGCGTAGCAGGCTGAAGTGCTCGGGGGCAAGCTCGGCCCAGGGATGGGCTGGCTCGACGACTTCCTGCGGGGCGGCGTCGGTATCGGTTTGTGGTTCTGGGCTGTCGGTCATACACGGCAATCCTGTGCGCGACATCTTCAGGTGTCGCCTGATGCGCTTATCGGCCGCCGCTCGGCTAACTGGAGGCCGGCTTTTTGCCGCTGCGCTGGATGAACTGCGCGATCTGCTCGCCCAGCCCTTGTGCCAACGGTAGCCGAGGATTGTCATAGCTGGCCAGTTGCGCCGGTAAATCCAGCGCGCTGATGCGCAGCATATGGTTCATCCCGGGGATGATTAGCAGCTCGGCATCCGGCTTGGCCGCCTGTAGAGCCTGAGCATCGGCGACGCTGACCTGAATATCGTGGCTGCCTTGCACAATCAGTGCGGGGATCTGCAAACGGGCAAAGGCCTCACCCGGGTTCTGCCGCAGCAGCGAGATCAAATAAGGCTGCACGCTGGGGCGAAACAACACCTGCAACTGCTTGGGCACCTTGGGGCTGAATTGCCCGGCCAGCAGGCGGTCGAGTATTTGATTGCTCTGCACCAAAAGATGTGGCGGCAGGCGCGCGGCCAGTTGCTCGCGCAGCAACTGGTCAATCGGCCGTGAACTGCCGGCAATTGCCACCAGGGCATCGGCCTGGGCCTGCTCGGCAGCCAGGCTGGCAATCAGCGCGCCTTCGCTGTGGCCGATCAGTATCAGCCGATCAAACGCCGGGTTGGCCTTGAGCAGCTGTGCCCAGCCCACCGCATCGCTGACATAACGCTCGACACTGAGGTTGCGCTCATCCGGTGTGGCGGCGCGGCTGGCGGCCACACCGCGCTTGTCGTAACGCAGGCTGGCGATGCCCTGTTTGGCCAGGCTCTGGGCTAGGCGCTTGAGGCTGTCGCTCTGGCCGCCTTCGGGGTTGTTGCCGTCACGGTCGGTGGGGCCTGAGCCGGCAATCAACAGGGCAACGGCTACCGGTGTGGTGCCGCTGGGCTTGAGCAGTGTGCCGTGCAGCGTGCCTTGGTCTGTCTGCAGGCGCATGGGTTGCTGCACGCTGCTGTGGGCGGTGCTGCTCTGTGCTACGTCGGGGGCGGCGTGCAGCAGGGCGCTGCAGAGAAGAAGGGGCAACAGAAGAACTCGGGTCATGGATAGGGACTGCCAGGGGTGAGCCAATTGGACGTTTATCCGCCCTGAAGGTTCGAGGATGATCTGTACGGACGCCACGGGTATACTCGCCGCCTTTACTCAAGTGGGGTTTTGCGCCGGCTGGCGTAGCCTCGGAGCTGATTTTCGCGGAGCGTTTTGCACATGTCCGGCAATACCTACGGCAAGCTGTTCACTGTCACCACCGCTGGCGAAAGCCATGGCCCGGCGTTGGTCGCCATTGTCGATGGCTG
>DASRUM010000218.1:0-2314 GCA_035655415.1 Pseudomonas sp. | reverse complement strand
AGGCTGTCGAGCAGATGCTCCAGGCGCTGCAGGTCAAGACGGGTGATGGTGAGCGAAGGTGCGCTGGTCATGGTGCGGGTATGTCCCCTTTACGGATCGTGAAAAAAGCAAAACCCCATCACTAAGACGGGGTTTTGCAAGGCTTGGGCTGACCGTACCACAGCTAGTCAAATAAACAAGACCGCCCGGTCAAGGTACGGCGTTACGCTGTTGCAAGCGTGCTTCGGCAGCCGCGCAGATGCTGCGCTTGCCCACCATATCGGCTTTGCCCCAGTCGAGAATTTCCTGCAGCGTGCGGCCACAGCCCAGGCAGATATCCTGATCATCCAGACAACACTGGCGGCGGCAGGGCGAGGCGACCTCCTGGCCCGCGCCGTCAGAGCTCTTCGAACTCAAGGTCGGCACCGGATTGTTCCAGGGTGATACGCGCCAGCATTTCGCCCAACAGCTCGTCGCTGCTGTCGCAGATCCAACGCTCGCTGGCCTGGTCGTAATCGAAGTGGAAGCCGCCGGAACGCGCCGCCAGCCACAGCTGACGCAGCGGTTCCTGACGACTGAAGATCAGCTGAGTGCCGTTTTCAAAACGCACGGTCAGCACCCCAGCGGAGTTTTCCAGGTCGAGGTCCAGGTCGCTGTCATCGAAAATATCTTCCACAGCCTGCTGGGTGGCATCGACCAGATCGTGAAAGCGGGCTTCGGTCAAACTCATTACGACTTACCTCAAAAAATTCAGCGACTGCAAAAGTCTTGGGCTGCGGTGATTAATGGTCTTTCAAGCTACGGCGATATTCGCCTGGGCTCTGCCCGGTCCAGCGACGAAACGCGCGGGCCAATGAACCGGGTTCACTGAAGCCTACCAGGAAGGCGATTTCCGCCAATTCCAGCTCCGGGTCGCGCAGGTAATGCAACACCAACTGCTGGCGGGTTTCATCCACCAACTGGTTGAAGGATAACCCGGCTTCGCGCAAACGCCGCTGCAGGGTACGCGGACTGAGCGCCAAACGCGCGGCGATTTGCTGCAGGTCGGCGCCCACGTCCGGCAGCTGGCGGGACAATTCCAGGCGCGCGCGGTCGAGCACGCTATGGCCCTGCTGAATCTCGTCAAGCAGGCGATCGGCATAGGCATCGAGCATCAGGCGCACTTGGGCATCGGCTTGGCCAAGCGGCGTGGCGAGCAGGCGCTTGGGGAATACCAGGGCGTTATCGACCTGATCGAACAGCACCGGGCAGCGGAAAATCCGCTGGTACTCAGAGCTATCCGCCGGGGCCGAATGCTGGAAGCGCACCTCGGTCGGCGGAATATCCAGGCCGCTGATCCAGTGGCCAAAGGTTACCCAGCCGGCCAGGGTTTCCTCGCTGAGCTGACGTTTCTGCTGTGGCAACAGCGGCTGCCAGCTGTGCGCCACCTGCGGTTCCAGCCCGGCGCGCGGCGGCTCATCGGCCAGGTCAACCTGACCCAGATTACCCACCAGCGCGGCGTAGCGCGACTGACGATGTAGCGCGTCGGCGAGGGTTGCGCAGCTCATGATCAGATAACCCAACACGCCGTAATAACCGGGTCGCACCGCCTCGCCCAGGTGCAGCCCCAACTGCTCATCGCCGGTCAGCCTTACGCCATGGCCGAGCAGCTCCAGATAGGTACTGGCGGCGATGCGCTGATCTCGCTGAGCGAGGATCTGCGGGCTGAGCTGCACTCGTTCCAGCAGCTCAGCGCTGTCGACACCCCGACGCGCCAGGTAATCGAGCAAACCTTGCAGGTAGGCAACGGAAACCGAGCTGCTCACGGGTACGGGGTTGTCCATCCAGTCTCCTGATCGCTGGCGATGGGTGCAAAGCGAGGGTCTGTTCCCGTTTCGTTCGCGGCCGCGCCGGAGCTAGTTTTAGCGCGAGGCAAGGCATGAGACACGAAGTTTGGTTGTTCCAAATGAGTGTCGAGAAACGCAGCATCGCGCTAAAACTAGCCCGGCCCTTCGGATTGCGCGAAAAATCTCGCCATGCGGTGTTGGAGGACTTGGCAAGGGAACACCATTGCCTGCGTCCTCCGCCTAGCCTGGCGCGATTTTTCGCAGCAACGCGGCTCGCGAACGAAACGGTAACAGACCCGCATGGATCATATATCGGTGATGAATGTTTATACACGGTGAGAATAGGTTAGATAAATCCTAGTCCCTGATCTAGCATCATTTCCACCTCACCGAATCAGTCATTCACACTCAGCGTCAGAAGGTAGCCGCCCATGGATTTCGCCTACTCCCCCAAGGTTCAGCAACTGCGTGAACGCGTCACCGCGTTTATGGAGACCCATGTCTATCCA
>DASRUM010000217.1:0-46652 GCA_035655415.1 Pseudomonas sp. | reverse complement strand
GCTGGAGCGCCGCCCGGATGTAGCCGCCGCCGAACGCCGGGTAATAGCCGCCAACGCCGAGATCGGTGTAGCAGAAGCCGCCTGGTATCCGGACCTGACTATCTCCGCCAGTGGCGGTTACAGTGGCAGCAGCTTTGCCGACTGGATCGATCTGCCCAACCGCGTCTGGTCCCTCGGTCCGCAGCTGGCGCTGACCCTGTTCGATGGCGGTGCGCGCAGCGCCGAGCTGGAACGCAGTGAAGCGGCCTACGACCAGACCGTGGCGCAATACCGCCAATCGGTGCTCGACAGTTTCCGTGAGGTGGAGGATTACCTGGTGCAACTGCGCGTGCTACAGCAGGAAGCTGTGATCCAGCAGGAGGCGCTGGACGCCGCCCGCGAGTCCCTGCGCCTGATCGAAAACCAGTACCGCGCCGGTACCGTGGACTTCAACAGCGTGGTCAATGTGCAGGCCACGGCGCTGAACAACGAGCGCACTAACCTCAGCCTGCTGGGCAGCCGTTTGACCGCCAGCGTGCAGCTGATCGCTGCGCTGGGTGGTGGTTGGCAGATCGCGCAATTGGATCAACAACCTGCCGAGCCAGAGCAACTGCCTGCTGATTAAGCCTGTATTGCATGGCGTTCACGGATGCTGAACGCCAGGGCGGTTAATCGCGCTTATTGCGGTTAACCGTTTGCGCGGCCTTCATTATGTCGGCGCCGATCACGCCTTCGAAATGTTTCCACACTGGCTGCATGGCTTGGCGCCAGGCGTCGCGTTGCTCATCGCTAAGGGCGATAACTTGAGTGCCGGTGGCTGCTGCGATGCGGTCGCGGTCGGCCTGGTTAGCGGCTTCGGCCTGGCGATTCACCTCGTAGGTCACTTCATCAATGATGCCTTCCAGCTGCACACGGATCTGGTGCGGTATGGCGTACCAGAAGCGTGGGTTGCTCACCAACATGTAGTCGAGCACGCCGTGGTTGGTCTCGGTGATAAACGGCTGCACGCTATGCAGCTGCTTGCTGTAGATGTTCGACCAGGGGTTTTCTGCGCCCTGTACTTTGCCGCTTTTTAGCGCGTCGAAGACTTCGGCAAACGGCAGCACCAGTGGTGTGGCGCCAAGCTGGTTAAATTGCGCTTCGAGTACGCTGGATGGCTGAATACGGAACTTCAAACCCGCTGCGTCGCTCGGTACCAGCAGCGCCTTGGTTGCCGATAGCTGCTTCATGCCGTTGTGCCAATAGGCCAGGCCGACAATGTTGTGATCTTCCATGGAGCGCAGAAGTTGCCGGCCTTTGGCGCGTTTCTGAAAGCGGTTGACGGCGTCCAGGTCATCGAACAGGAAGGGCAGGTCGAATACCTGCAACTGCTTGGTGTATTTCTCGAATTTGGCCAGCGACGGTGCTAGCAGTTGCACCTCGTTTTTAGCCAATGCCTCGAGTTCATTGGCATCGCCGTACAGGGTGGAGTTGGGGTACACCTCGACCTTTACCTTGTCGCCCAGGCGTTCCTCGGCCAGCTTCTTGAACAGCAATGCGCCTTGGCCTTTGGGGGTGTTGTCTGCAACCACGTGGGCAAACTTGATCACGATCGGCCCCTTGTCGGTTGCCGCGTGAAGCGTGGTAGACGCCAGCAGCAGGCTGCCAGCGGCGATAGCGCAGATCGACTTAAACATAGCGTTGTTCCTGTTGTTCTTATGTTGTTGTGTTGACGGCGTGCCAGAATCAGTTTCAGCGGGTTGGCGGGTGCAGGCTGTCAGGTTGGCGCGCAGCACGATAAGTTGCCGTGCGCAGTGCACCGCATTTATCGCAATGCTTATGCCAGAGTAGCAGCACGGCTGCAGGGCTTGAACGGCCACGAAACGAGCGTGATCAAGCGCACAGTGACTGGCGGAGAATCGCCATTCTCAAGGAGAAATCGGCATAAAGCCGCTTACCGAGGGCAGGGGTGGCGTTTTACCGCCACCCCTGCAGGGGGATTTTTACTGGGGATCAGCGCCGTGCGGCGCGCCAGGCCGTAAACAGGCACAGGGCTAAGAGCAGGGCGACGCTGAGCAGGGTCCAGTGGGTAAACGACAGGCCGAGAATGCTGTAGTCGTTCTGCCCGCACACACCGGCGCTCATAAATACGCTGGGCAGCCAATCATGCAGCGGCAGGTAAAAGGCATAGAAGGGGAAGGGCGAGCAACTGGAGCTTTCCAACACGCCGGTTTCGATCAGCACCAGGTGCGTGTTGTCATACACCGCCATACCTGCCGCGGCCAGCAATAACGGCCAGAGCGGTAAGGTCAGCCAACGCAGGCCGAGGGCTTCCGCCGCCAGAATCAGCAGGCTTACAACGCCACCACACAGCAGCCACAGGCGAATCTGAATGCACAGGGTGCAAGGCTCCCAACCTACCAGGAGCTGCAGCAGCAAGGCACCGCCGAGCATGGCAAAGCAGGCGAGGGTAATCAGGACGAGCAGAGGCTTGAGCGAAGTGGGGCGGGACATCTGATTCTCCAAAAGGGACCGGGCGCATTGGCCAAGGCAGATACTGTGCAGGCATCTAAAACGTGCGGTGCAGAGTTAAGTTGCAGGCCTGTTTGAGCGATACAAATACAGGGCCAGCAGCGCAAGGATGATCGCCAGCGAATAGGCAAACAAGCCCAGATTGATGCCTAGGATCGTTTTCCCGAACCGCCGGTAATAACCGCGCTGAGCAGTTCTATCAGCACCATGGCGGCAAAGCCGTTGAGAAATGGGTTGCTTACCAAATGGATGCAAGCAACCTGCACCGGCTGGCGAACGGTTTATAGCAAGCCGTATTGCTCAGCGTTTGAGCAATACACCGTCCAACTGATTGAAGCACTGCACAATGCGCTCATGGCTGACATCGGCATATTCCTTTTCCGTTAAGCTCACTAGCACGCTCGGTTTTACTCGGCCGGAGCGCAATTGACGCTGCATATAGGCCAGCACTTCGGCATCGCTGGCTACTGGTGTTTGGCGGGTCTCTTCCATGGATCAAGCGCTCATTTTGGGTGAACAAAAGCTGTGTATTGCGGCGCAAACAGGGCGCCGATAGTCGCCACGTTATCAGCTGCTTTGTGGCGATGGCAGCAAACGCCCGGAAACCCTGAGCAATGAATTATTCGCCAACCTGCTCGACATGGTCGCCGCCTGGACCAGGGCGATGAACCTGGATCGCTTTGATCTCAAGTGATCCGCATAGAGGCTTAACCAGCCTGAGATGAAACCACTTCGCCCCCGCCATGGTCATTCATGGCGGGGCGTAGTTTTTATAAGTGCTTGATTAAGTTTGAATTCAGCCAGCGCCGTTAACCTTGTCCCATCTTTTTAAACGTCTGTGGAGTTTTTTATGTCCAGCATCGCCTTCGTCCCGCTTAAACAGGTTCCGGCCACCTTTGCACTCTGCGCCGCACTGTTCACCACCGGCGCGATGGCCAACCAGCCGCAAATCTATGGCCTGCATGAGCATGTCTCTTTGCATGAACTGGCCCTAGAGCTGCCCGCCAAGCTCGATACCGGCGCCGAAACCGCCTCTCTGAGCGCCAAGAATATTGAAATGTTCAAGCGCGATGGCGGCGAGTGGGTGCGCTTTCAGTTGGGTATGAAGAACGCCAAGCAGGCGCAGATCATTGAAAAGCCGCTAACGCGCATGAGCTATATCAAACGCCGCGCCGATGATCGCCAGCCCGGCGACAAGCAGCTGTATACCGAGCGTCCGGTAATTGAGATGGACATCTGCGTGGGTGATGAGCTGAAGAATATCGAGGTCAACCTGACCGACCGCAGCGCCTTTGAATTCCCGCTGCTGATCGGCTCAACAGCACTGAAAGAGTTCAACGCCGCAGTCAGCCCTGGCGTGCGTTACTCGGCTGGGCAGCCAAGTTGCACGCAAACCAGCTGAGTGGCGCGGGGGGCTACACGCTTCTGAAACTCCAGACTATTTCCACCACGCGCACGGCCAGGATCAGATAAAGCAGAAACAAGATGATCTGCAGCACCACGTGATGACGCATCTTGGCCAGCCGGTTCAACCCATCGCTGATATTCAGCAACAGCAGAATCGCCGACACGATGATCAGTCCCCAGCCGGCGAGTGTAGAGCCCCAAAGCCCCATAAAGAGCTGATGGTCGCCTCGCAGTGCATCGGTGCCGGCGGCAAACAACAGCGCACAGACCAACAGATTCTTGATGTTGTCGAAGATCTTGGCGCTTAAGTCTGCATCCAACAGCGCCAGGTACTTGCTCCAGAGATTGCGCATAAACGGCACCTGAATTAGCAGCAGTACAGCGGTTAGTGGCTGGCGTTGCGCGGCTTGGGCCAGAACAGGCTGGCCATGCACAAGGCATACAGAATTGCGAACAGCACATAGGCAATTCGCGTGGAAAACAGCTCGGGCGTGCCGCCTGGCAGTGGTGAAATGCCAAGGCCAAAAAGGATCAGAAAGGTCGTAAGCCCGCCGCCAAATACCTTGCCCGTTGTCGTGCCTGTTACTGCCTTGCCGGCAAACAACAGGCTTACCAGCAGCACGGTGAGGGTAACCATCCAGAGGCTGGGCTTTATCTCGGCTACGGTAAATGCCAGGGATGCCGCAACCCCGCCCAGCAGGTTGAGGGCGATCAGCCCGACAGCGGCTCGAGTGCTCATCGTCAGTTCAAACTGGCTAAGCAACGAGGCGACGGTGATCGGGATAACCATTGCGGTGGCCAGGCGCGGATCGATCAAACACAGCGCAACCATACCCAGCAAAATTGCGCCGCTGACCATTGCCTGGCGCGTCACGCTGCCTGGCTCCGGGCTCTGCTGTGGGGCTGCGTTTGCATCTGCCGTGCTGGTGTCCGGGAATACCGCGTGAGCGCCCCAGGTCAGCAACAGGCCTACGCTGACCGCCTTGGCCAGAATCGCCACAATCGACTCACCGAGGTCCCGCTGCAGAATGTCGAGCAGCGGCACCACGATGGCGATCACCAGCATCAACGCCGGCGCCGCGCCGCCCATCTGACGCCCCTGAGCGAAAAAGCAGCTGAAGTAAAACAGCCACAGCAGCGGCAGCAGCACCAACGGCCGATCACCGAGCAGGCCCGTGAGGAAGATCAGCAGCGCGCCCACAATAAAAATCAGCAACACGGTGCCCAGCCCCTGGCGCAAACCCGGTGGGCTGTAGCTGGCCAGCAGAAACTGGGTGGCGAACAACGGTGCGAGAAAGGGCAGCACACTGCCGTTGAACAAGCCCAGGCTGAAACCCACCGTTACCGCCAGGGCCACACGCAGGCCCTGGCGCTTGGCACGCGCCATATCGATTGGGGAGGGCGCCGTAATGGCCTCAGTTGACATAGGTCAGCAGGGCCACAAGCCGCACGGTGATGGCGCCGAAGAAATTCGCCAGTGGCTTATCGCCGGTGTAAATCACCACATTGGCCTGTGAGCCGTAGCGCAGGCCTTTCGGGTAAGGCTCCATCACCACCAGGCGCACGGGAAAGCGTTGCGGGTCACGCACCCAGCCGCTCTGGTTGCGCACCGAGGGCAGGGCAGAAGAGCTAGCCCCTTCTGTTGCAACGCCCCAGCCGACGCTCTCGACCCGCGCATTGAAAACTCGCCCCGGCAACACGTCGAACACCAGCTCGGCCGTATCATCGGCCTGCACATGCTCAAGGCTGTTTTCTTTAAAGGCTGCGGAAATCCACACGGTGCCGGTGTCGATAAAGGTGAGCGCGGGCTGGCCACCGCTGACCACCTGGCCAACGGCGAGCTGTAGATTGGTGATCACCCCGTCGGCCGGCGCGGTAATTTCCGTACGCACCAGATCAAGCCGGGCCTTCTCCAGTTGTGCGAGTGCCTGTTTGAACTGCGGGTTATCGGTACCCGTTGGCCCCAGCTCCTGCCGAGCACGCTGCAAATCGGCCTGCGCCTTGGCCACGGCGGCCTCGGCGGAATTCAGCGATGCGGTGGCTTCATCCAACCGCGCCCGCGCATAGACGCCGCGTTCAACCAACTGCATCACCCGGCGTGTTTGCTCACGCACGTTGTCACGCTGAGCGCGGGCAGAAACCGCTTGAGCCTGGGCGGCATCCACCGATGCGGTGTTGGCCCCCAGCGCCTGGCCGGTCTGTTCGAGACGGGCCTCGGCTTCGGCAATGGCAATCTTGTAGGGCTGCGGATCAATGCGAAACAGCAGCTGCCCAGCCTCCACCCGGGCATTGTCGAGCACTGCGATTTCCACCACGCGACCACCCACCTCGGAGGCCATCTGCACTACATAACCCTGCACCACCGCCTGCGAGGTAGAAGGGGTGCTGCGTTCCATCAGAATGGAAAGAATAAACAGCGCGGTGGCCACCAGCACCACGATCAACGCAATACGTCGCAGCGGATTAGCCGGCGGAGCGGGGTGGGCAGCGGGGGCGGCGGCCTGTGTATCGGCTGGCGGCGGGGGAGTGCTGTCAGGCTGCTCTAATGCTTCAGACATATAGATTCCTGTAAGGCAGATATAACAAGCGCAAAGGTTGGCTCGGCAGTGTGAGGCCCACGCGCCAGACGCGGGCCGTCGGGTCGTTCAGGCTCAAACGGGGTCGGTGCTGGTAACCCGCGCGGTACGAATAAACAGCGCGCGCAACTTCTCCCAGAAATTGCCCCCCAACACAAAGAAGCTACCGATCAGCAAGGCATCGCCGAGCATCTGCAGCGCCCAACTATTGGGCCGTAGCCCAGGCGCGACAGCATCGATATAGGGTTCAAGAAAGGAGGAAATCAGCGGCAGGCAAAACATCACCAAGCCAATGCGATGGCGCAGCGGGCTAATCTCATCGTCGGTGCTCGGCACCATCGACGACATATAGCCATAGATATGCTGCTTCAATTCCTGGAAGCCGGCCTTGCCCATGATGGCGATGACCATCAGCAAGAGAATTTTATTGAGAATAAACAGCGCACCCGAGAGCGCCGCCACCTTGGATCCAGGCAAATCCGCTGCCGCCGCCAGCGGCACCAGAAGCCACAAAACCGGAATCAAACAGATAATCGCGATGCCCAACTTAAAGCGCCAATGGGCGGACTTGGGCTGGGTTGTGTTCTGCTCTGTACTCATGTGCTCGTACCGTCCCTTGCGATTATTGTTTTTGGGGTTTTAAAAAAACGGCAAAACCATCAGCTAAATATCTAGCACAAAACCAGCGTGGCGCAGCTTTATTGCGCGGTGTTTGCTCAACGTCTGTGCGCTGCCGGTTTGCTGAGCGTTTTTTAGGGGAGGGCATTTGTTTTAGCGTGCCTAGACCGAGCCTTGGCATGGTCACGGTTTGGGCTGAAGCTGCGGGGATTGTTAGAAGGCTGCTAGACAGTGTTGCGGCAAAGACGTAGGTTTTGGCTGGTGTTGTGTGGGGCGGTTTGGCAAATGGCAAACTTTTGGATTGCCCAAAGGGATGGTGCTAGGCCAGGTCTTTATACGACATCCTATGTGGTGTTATGCGGCGGGAATTTCGTCTAGTTAGGCTCTTAGAGCAGGAGGCTCCTTTGTATACCGGAAATTGTTTATGTGGCGGAATTAAATTCCGTATTGAATCCGAGCTTGAACCAATTCAAATATGTCATTGTTCACAGTGCCGCAAAGCTCAAGGGACGCCATTCGCCACAAACACGCCGGTTTCCTTAGCTGCTTTTCAGCTGATCAGTGGCGCAGAGTTACTTACGATTTTTGAGTCATCTCCTGGCAAGCAACGAGTATTTTGCAGCAAGTGCGGCTCACCTGTTTACAGCAAAAAGGACAGTTTACCTGGCGTATTACGCATCAGGGCAGGCCTACTTAATGAAGAGCTTTCAGTCAAACCGGCGGCACATTTCTACACAGGATCAAAGGCTAATTGGTGGCCCATAAGTGACGAATTACCACAGTTTGAGGCGGCTTATGTATCATCGAAAAAAGCATAATAAAATGGTGCCGCAAATGAAAATTAAAGTAGAAAGGTCAAAATTGCTGAGGGCCTTTAATTCAATTTGTGCGGCCTTGCTTATGGCGTCTGCAATTTACATTATCGTTATGGGCTTCAACTCTGTTGCTATGGCGACTATAGCTATCTCCGTTGCCGGAGCAGCTGCGCCTCTTGTCCAAAGCGACGAAGGGATTCTGGAGCTAGTAATCGGAACCTTCGAAGCCATGATTGACGGAGTTGTAGCCGTTTTCGAAGGCATAGCAAGTGCAATTGCTGGCCTGTTTAGTTAGAAACGTTAAGCAAAAGGTAGCTCAAGTTAATGCGGCAAGACCTAAGGGATAAAATCATCAGCGTTTGTACAAAGAAGATACTTGCCAAGGACGAGACTGTTGGCGTTTCTTTTTACGCGTTCTTCGCAAATAAAAATGATGACCCAGAGCTGCTTATGGAAGCTGCAAGATGGTGGATAGAAACCCACAAGCTTGATCATTTCGAGAAGGCCGCAAAAATAAAGTCAATGGTTGAGTCAGGACTCTGATTAGCTCAAGTGGCAACCAGCTCCCCAATTTTCATCGCAGAATTTTCCGCATGGAGAAGCCTTGAATCGTATTCAGTTTTTTTGTTGGCGTTTACTCGTTGCAGCCACCGCAGGGGTTATGTTGTTCGGGCTGGTGCTTGTGGCTATGCCTGGCTTTACCCAGCAAGGGTTCAGCCTGCTGGTTTACGCATCCGCTGCACACCTCAATACATTCGGCCCTGAGGCGTTGGCGTATATCAGCCTGGTTCATGCCGTGCTGGGCTCGGTGATGTTCGGCTGGGGCGCTGTGCTGATGTTTCTCGCGCTTGGCCCCGTGCGCCGAGGCAGCAAAGACGCATGGTGGATGTTTGTGGTTTCACTGCTCGCCTGGTTTATCCCCGACACAGCCTATTCGCTGCTGTCTGGCTTCTGGCAAAACGCGGTTCTGAATGCAGGGTTTGCGCTGCTGTTTGCAGTTGCGCTTGGCGGATTACGCTCATTCATTGCGCAAACGCGCATATAACCCTGCGCTGAGTGTGCTTTGCCTTGTATGAGCGTCGAGGCCCATACGCATGTCCGAGTAGGTTGGGTTGAGGAGCAACGCGACGAAGCCCAACGAGGTACGCCGCTACCTGTTGGGCTTCGCTGCGCTCAACGCCAACCTACGACTTATCGACTCAAACCATGCAATCGCTACTTCGCCATAAAAAAGCCCCACGGCAAGGAGCGGATGCCGTGGGGCGGGAAGGGGGTGGTCAAGCCAACCGGGGGGAGAGTCGGTAAGCAAGTCAGGCGTTAGGCTGCCACCCGCCGCCAAGGGCTTTGTAGATGGCGACGATGCCGCGATACAGCTCGACTTCCGCCTGGGCCTGGGCGTCTTCGGCGCTTAGCCGTTCGCGTTCGGCGTCGAGCAGCACGAGAAAGTCCACTTCACCTTCGCGGTAGCGCACGCGGGCTTGTTCGGCAGCGGCGCGGCTGGCGTCGGATTGGCGCAGCAGGGCGAGCAGGCGCTGTTGGCGTTTGCCGTAGTCGCTAAAGGCGTTGGCCGATTCCTCCAGGGCCAGCAGCACTTGTTGCTCATAGTTGGCCAGTGCGCCATCGGCTTCGGCTTCAGCCCCGCGCAGGCGTGCACGCACGCTGCCCAGGTCAAACGCGGCCCAGCTGATGGTCGGGGCCAGGCCCCAGGCCTGCGCCGCGGACGAGCCCAGTTGCGAGCCACGCCCGGCGGTAAAGCCGAGAAAACCGGACATGCTCACCCGTGGAAACAGGTCCGCCGTGGCCACGCCGATATTGGCGGTGGCGGCGGCCAGTTGCCGTTCGGCGGCGCGGATATCCGGCCGGCGGCGCAGCAACTCGCCGGGGTCACCAACCGGTAAGGCTTTGGCGATGGCAGGCAGCTCCTGAGGCGATAGATCGACGCTCAACTGATCCGGACGCTGGCCTAGCAGGGTGGCGATGCGATGCTTGGCGCGCTGCTGTTCGGCCTGCAGTTGCGGCAGGCTGGCTTCGGTGCCAGCCAGGCGTGCATCGCTGCGCAGTACATCCAACTGGCTACCGACGCCGGCTTCACGCAATTGCTCGGTAATGGCCCGCGATTCCTGCTGGTTGCTCAGGTTGGCGCGGGCGATACGTTCACGCAGTTGCGCGCCGCGCAGGCTGCCGTAGGCATCCACCAGTTCAGCGATCAGGCTGACCTGCAGCTGCTGGTAGTCCGCTTCGGCCACGTCCAGCTCGGCATCGCTGGCTTCCAGTTGGCGCTGGATACGGCCGAACAGATCCAGCTCCCAAAGCATGTCCAGGCCAAGGTCGTAACGTTCGCCGCGCACGCGCTGCTCGGTTACGCCCGGTTGCTGGGCCTTGCCGAATTCACCACTGGCGCGGCTGGTAATGGTCGGCAACTGATCGTTGCCGAGGTCATCTCGGATCGCCTGGGCCGCCAGCAGGCGGGCAAAGGCCACGCGCAGTTGGCGGTTCTCTTGCAGGGACTGTTGCACCAGTTGGTTGAGAACCGGGTCGTCAAACTGCTGCCACCAGCTGGTTTCGAAACGCGAACGGTCATAGCTGCTGCTTTGCGCGCTGCTCAGTGTGCCGGCCTCGGTCTGCGGGGCTTGGTAGTCCGGGCCGACGGCGCAAGCGGTCAGTGCCAGGGTCAGCAGGCTGATACCCAGGGGCTTCAGACTGCGGACGCGGAGCGTCCTGGGCGGCGTTCCCACGCTGGAGCGTGGGAACGATCTGTAAAGGGCGATCATGCTTGCACCTCCTGCAGACGCGCCACTTTCTGCGCTTCGCGCTTCTCCACAAAGGCGCGGATCAGCACGTAGAACAGCGGGGTCAGCAGCAGGCCGAAGAAGGTCACGCCGAGCATGCCGCTGAACACCGCAACGCCCATGGCATGGCGCATTTCCGCGCCGGCACCGGAGGACAATACCAGCGGCACCACACCCATAATGAAGGCGAAGCTGGTCATCAGAATCGGCCGCAGACGCAGGCGGCAGGCTTCTAGCACCGCACTGACGCGGTCCATGCCTTCTTCCTGTTTCTCCTTGGCGAACTCGACGATGAGGATGGCGTTTTTACAGGCCAATCCCACCAGTACGATCAATCCAATCTGAGTAAAGATGTTGTTGTCGCCTCCCGCCAGAATTACCCCAGTGATGGCCGACAGCAGGGTCATCGGCACGATCAGGATCACCGCCAGCGGCAGGCTCCAGCTTTCGTACTGGGCAGCCAGTACCAGGAAGGCCAGCAACACGCAGAGCGGGAAGATAAAGATCGCGCTGTTACCGGCGAGAATCTGCTGGTAGGTCAGGTCGGTCCACTCGAAGCTCATACCGTTAGGTAGTTCTTCCTTGAGCAACTGGGCCATCGCCGCCTCGGCCTGGCCGGAGCTGTAGCCGGGGGCTGCCGCACCGTTGATTTCGGCGGTAAGGAAGCCGTTGTAGTGCATCACCCGATCCGGACCTGAGCTGGCGCTGACTTTGAGGAAGGCCGACAACGGCACCATTTCGCCACGATTGTTACGCACCTTGAGCTGGCCGATCTGCTCCGGCTCCAGGCGGAACTGCTGCTCGGCCTGCACGTTGACCTGATAGGTACGGCCAAAGCGGTTGAAGTCGTTGGCGTACAGCGAGCCCAGGTAGATCTGCATGGTGTCGAAGATGTCGCTGATCGCCACGCCGTGGGTCTTGGCCTTTTCGCGGTCGATGGCAGCATCAATCTGCGGCACATTCACCTGATAGCTGGTGAACACCGACATCGGGTCCAGCTCCGGCAACTGACGCGCCTTGGCGATAACGTTCTGGGTTTGTACGTACAGCTCGTCGTAACCGAGGTTGCCACGGTCCTGCACCTGCAAGCGGAAGCCGCCGATGGTGCCCAGGCCTTGTACCGGTGGTGGCGGGAAGATCGCCAGATAGGCTTCCTGAATACCCGCGAACTGGCCGTTAAGCTCAGCAGCGATTGCCCCTGCGGACATGCTTTCGTCTTTGCGCTGATCGAAGTCTTTCAAGGCAACGAAGACGATGCCGCTGTTCGGGCTATTGGTGAAGCCGTTGATCGACAGGCCCGGGAAGGCAATGGTGTTGGCCACACCTGGGTGCTTGCCGGCGATTTCCGACATCTGCTTCATCACATCTTCGGTGCGGTCCAGCGTCGCGGCGTCCGGCAATTGGGCGAAGGCCACCAGGTACTGCTTGTCCTGCGCCGGGACGAAACCGCTCGGCGTAGTGGCAAAACCCAGGTAGGTCAGGCCCATCAGCCCGGCATAGACGAACAGGGCGATACCGCTGCCGCGCAGCACGCGCTTCACGGTGCCGACATAGCCATGGCTGGCGCGGTCGAAGGCGCGGTTGAACGGCTTGAACAACCAGCCAGCAAACAGCTTGTCGAGTAGCTTGGAGAAGCGATCCTTCGGCGCGTCGTGGCTTTTCAGCAATACGGCGGCCAGGGCAGGGGACAGGGTCAGCGAGTTGATTGCCGAGATCACCGTGGAAATGGCAATCGTGAGGGCGAACTGTTGATAGAACTGTCCGCTCAGCCCGGAGATAAAGGCGGTGGGGATAAACACCGCGCATAGCACCAGGGCCGTGGCGACGATGGGCCCGGTGACTTCCTTCATCGCCTGCTTGGTGGCTTCCAGCGGGGTTTTACCCAGACCGATATTCCGTTCGACGTTTTCCACCACGACGATGGCGTCGTCCACCACGATGCCGATGGCCAGCACCAGGCCGAACAGCGACAGTGCGTTGAGCGAGAAGCCGAACAAATGCATCACGGCGAAGGTGCCGATCAACGACACCGGCACAGCGGCCAACGGAATGATCGAAGCGCGCCAGGTCTGCAGGAACAGAATCACCACTAGCACCACCAGGATGATGGCTTCGAGCAGGGTGTGGACCACCGCCTCGATGGAGCCACGCACGAAGATGGTTGGGTCATAGACGATTTCGTAGTCCACGCCCTGGGGGAAGCTCTGCTTCAGCTCGGCCATACGCTCACGGACCGCATCGGAAATCTCGATGGCGTTGGAGCCGGGGCGCTGGAATACCGGGATGGCGACGGCGGGCTTGTTGTTCAGCAAGGAACGCAGGGCGTACTGGCTGGAGCCCAGCTCGATGCGCGCGATGTCTTTTAGGCGAGTAATTTCGCCGTTTTCGCCGGCGCGGATGATGATGTTTTCGAACTCTTCCTCAGTAACCAAGCGGCCCTGGGTGTTGATCGACAACTGAAAGCTGTTACCTGCATCCGACGGCGGTGCACCGAGGGAGCCGGCGGCGACCTGACGGTTCTGCTCGCGGATGGCGTTGACCACATCGGCCGCGGTCAGGTTGCGCGAAGCCACCTTGTTTGGATCGAGCCACACGCGCAGTGAGTAGTTGCCGAGGCCGAACAGTTGCACATCACCGATGCCATCCAGGCGCGCCAGCTCATCCTTGATGTTGAGCGCGGCGTAGTTGGACAGATAGAGCATGTCGTAACGATCGTCGGGCGAGGTCAGGTGCACGACCATGGTCAGGTCGGGTGAGGCCTTGTCGACGGTCACGCCGAGACGCTGCACTTCAGTGGGCAGGGTCGGCATGGTGCGGGTTACGCGGTTCTGCACCTGCACCTGGGCTTTGTCCAGATCGGTGCCGAGGGCGAAGGTCAGGGTCAGGGTCATCTTGCCGTCGGCAGTGCCCTGGGACGACATATAGAGCATGCCTTCCACACCGGTAATCGCCTGCTCCAGCGGCGAGGCGACAGTTTCGCCGATCACCTTGGGGTTGGCACCGGGGAAGGTGGCGCGCACCACCACGGTGGGCGGTACCACTTCCGGGTATTCGCTGATCGGCAACTGGAACAGCGATATGGCCCCACTGATCAGAATCAACAGTGACAGCACGGCGGCGAAGATCGGCCGCTGGATAAAGAATTGCGAGAAATTCATCGTCTTTTACCTATTAGCCACGTGGCGCAGTGCTGGCGGGGCTGTTTTCTGCAGCGACCCGGCGGCTGTTCTGGCGTTCGATGGCCTGGCGTTGTTCAGTCAGCAGCGCCTGGGTCTTTTCATCGGCCATGGGCACGCTTTGCGGATCAACCGTGGAGCCGGGGAACGCGCGCTGCAGACCGTTAACCACGATCTTCTCGCCCTTGGCCAAACCGCTACGCACGATGCGCAGGCCTTCGAGCTTTGGCCCCAGCTCGACGGCGCGGTACTGCACGGCGTTGTCCTTATCGAGCACCAATACGAACTTCTTGCCCAGGTCCGTGCCGACCGCCTCATCCTTGATCAGCGCAGCGGCGTACTGACTGCTGCCGACTAGCTTGAGGCGGGCGTAGAGGCCAGGGGTGAAGCGTCCGTCACGGTTGTCGAACACGGCGCGGCCACGGATGGTGCCGGTCTGCGGGTTGACCTGGTTGTCGAGAAAGTCCAGTTCGCCTAGGTGCGGGTGGCCGTCTTCGCTGGACAGGCCCAGGTACACCGGGCTGGCATCGCGGGTCTGGCCGCCGGCCTGGCGCGCCAGTTCGACATATTTAAGGAAGACGCGCTCATCGGCATCGAAATAGGCGTAAACCTTGTCAGTGCTGACCAGAGTGGTCAGCAGGCTTTGCCCGGCATTGACCAGGTTGCCTTCGGTGATTTCCGCGCGGCTGACGCGGCCATCGATCGGCGCGGTAACCCGGGTAAAGCTGAGGTTGAGACGAGCGTTATCCAGTTCCGCCTGGATGCCGGCAACTGCGGCCTTGGCTTCTGCTGCGGCGCTGGCGCGAGCGTCAGCCAGTTCGGCAGAGATGGCGTTGCTCTGACGCAGACGCTCGCCGCGATTGGCTTCACTCTGGGTGCGTGCCTGGCTGGCGCGGGCCTGTTGCAGCTGGGCTTCAAGGCGTTTGACCTCGGCCTGGAAGGGGCGCGGGTCGATCTGGAACAGCAGGGCGCCTTTCTTCACCAGGCTGCCTTCATCGAAGGCCACCTGGTCAATAAAGCCGGACACCCTCGGGCGAACTTCCACTGACTCTGGCGCTTCCAGGCGGCCAGTAAACTCATCCCATTCGTTGATTGGTTGTTCGATAACTTCGGCCACGCTGACTTGCGCAGCGGGCATCTGTTGTGCGCTTTCCGGCGCTTTACCGCAGGCGCTCAGTACCAGCACTGCGGCAAGGGCCAGGGGAAAATGCCAGAGGTTTTTATTGGACTGTTCCATGTGTGCTTCCGCCAGAGGGTGTTGTGATGAGGCGGAGTCTGCTGCGGCGGGGCTAAGGCGACGAATCGAACGACTCGAAGATGTGTATCACTCAGAATGATGGGAAGTAAGGTTGTATCGATAACGCGCTATGTGAGCAAAGCGCCTGGGGAGGGCGCTTATAGGACTACAGGCTGTCTGGATCACCACAGAACATCTGGATGCGTGAGCGCAGCCAACGTTCCGCCGGGTCGTTATCCTGGGCGCCGCGCCAGGCCATGTGCAACTCGAAGGTTTGTGCCGGAAGCGGCAGCTCCTCGGAGCGTACACCGCCTGCGGAAGTCAGGGCGGCTGCGGTGTAATCCGGCACGGTGGCGATAATATCGGTGCCGGAGAGCAGGGTGCCAAGGCCGTTGAATTGGGGCAGGGCGAGTACCACCCGCCGCTTGCGGCCGATTTTCTCCAGTTCTTCATCGATAAAGCCACCAAGATCGCCGGCAAAGGACACCAGCGCGTGGGGCCGTGCGCAGAAATCATCCAGGCTCAGTGGCCCAGGCGCGGCATCGGCGCGCAGCAGTTTCGGTTTGCTACGGCGCAGCACCTTGCGTTTGGCATTGGCCGGCAGTTCATCGGTGTAGGCCACGCCCACCGAGATCTCGCCAGAGGCCAGCAGCGACGGCATCAATAAATAGTTTGTGCGGCGTATTACCAGCACCACACCGGGCGCTTCAGCGCGCAGGCGCTTGATCAGCGGCGGCAACAGGCCGAATTCAACATCATCCGACAAGCCGATGCGGAACACTGCATTGCTGGTGGCTGGATGAAAATCAGCGGCGCGGCTGACGGCGGTGGAGATCGAATCCAACGCCGGCGAGAGCAGGGCGGCGATCTCCATGGCCCGCGCAGTAGGCTCCATGCTGCGGCCGGTGCGCACGAACAGCGGGTCATCGAACAGGCTGCGCAAACGGGCGAGGGCAGCACTGATGGCCGGCTGACCGAGAAACAGTTTTTCCGCCGCACGGGTCACGCTGCGTTCATGCATCAGCGTTTCGAAGACGATCAGCAGGTTGAGATCGACGCGGCGAAGATCGTTACGGTTCATCCGGTGTCCATTCTGGAGTGGCTGCGGTTTTGCGCGCGACTCAGGCTAATGCCGAATGCTGTCGCCAGGCAATATGGCACGGGTAAATGATGTGTTTGTGGCTCATCATCATCCACAAGCATGGTGAATATCAGCCCCGAGCGGTGGAATTGCTGGCAAAGCCCGGATAAAGTCCGTGGCCATAAGGGGTCGCCGCACCTGTATAGCGCAGAAATGCCAGACAGCTGCCGCGACCTGAATGGGTCAACCGAAGAGGTTTGCGATGTCCCGCATAGTTCGTTTCCATGAGTTTGGTGAGGCTGATGTCCTCAAGATCGAAGAGCGTACAGCTCCTGCGCCGGCCGCAGGCGAAGTGCTGATCGATGTTGAGGCCGTGGGCGTTAGTTGGTACGACGTGCTCTGGCGGCAGAACCTGGCCAATACACCGACGCAATTGCCAGCAGGCCTGGGTCATGAATTGGCCGGTGTGGTACTGGCAGTCGGCGATGGCGTTACCGATCTGGCCGTGGGTGACCGAGTGGCCAGCTTCCCAGGGCACAGCGCCAACCGTTATCCCAGCTATGCAGAACACGTGGTATTGCCGCGCAGCTCTCTGGCGCGTTATCCAGCCAACCTGACCGCGCAACAAGCCGCCGTGCATTATCTGCCGTCGATGGTTGGCTGGTTCGGCTTCAACGAGCTGGCGCGTTTGCAGCCGGGTGAAACCGTACTGGTAACCGCCGCAAGCCGTTGCTGGGGCCCGTATATCGTGCAAATGGGCAAAGCCCTGGGCGCGACGGTAATTGCCGCTACGGCCTTTGCCGAAGACAGCGACTTTCTCAAGCAGCTGGGCGCCGATCACATCATCCTCACCGAGGAGCAGGACCTGGTTAGCCGCGTCAGCAAACTCACCGATGGCCGTGGCGTCAATGTGGTGATGGACGCACTCGGCGGCCCGCAGATGTGCCTGCTAGGTGACGCCATCGCGCCGCGCGGTCGGCTGATTCTGTTTGATCTGCAAGGCGGCAATGAAACGCCATTCCCAGCCTGTGCGGCGTTCCAGAAGAACATCCAGTTCTTCGTGCATTGCATCGGCAACTTCACCGGCAAGGAAGAGCTGAACATTCCACAAGACCAGGCTGCAGTGGCCAAGGCCGTGCAAGGCATCAATCAGCTGACGGCAGATGGTTTGCTCAAGCCGCTGATCGACAAGGTGTTCAGCTTCGACGATGTAATCGAGGCGCATCGCTATATGGAAACCTGTCCAAGCCGTGGGCGAGTGTTGTTGGATCTTGGCGCGCGTTAAACATAACTCACATTGTACGAAGCCCGGATTAGGGCGAGAGCGGTGAATCCTGTAGGTCTGGGTTCTCAGCTCGGCATGCAGTGGTTCGTATAATGTATATTATGTTAAACGACAGGTCATGTCTTAAATGTTCATAAGCGTCCCGCTTGTGAATGCTGCTTTTCGATGTTCATGCTGCGCGCTCCCTGTCTCGTCCATATGCGCGTCACCGCGCGTTGGCCAGCAGGCCGTGGCGCGGTGAATCGTGATCAGGCTGGAATCTGCTGCGCGCGCATCTCCCGCTCCCAGATGCGATGTTGCAGCAGTGCCGTTTCGAAACGGCTGAACAACGAAGCAATATTGTCGCCTACGATTAGCCCCGCATCCTCCTCGAGCCCCAAGGCCTTGGCCAGGCCGGCAGCCTCCCCGCTTAATGCGATGGGCTTCAAGTGTTTGTAGGCCTCCATCAGATAGTGGCTGGCGACGCCACTGTGCTGCAGGTTTTGCACAGCGTCGGTGCTGCGTGGAACAAAAACGGCATCCACGGTAATCGACGGCACGGTATCGAATGTGCCGTCAGGTTGCGCACTGGCTCCGTCGTGCAGTTTGACCGGGGCCAGTGACGGGCCTAGCAGTTTGGCCATCGCGCCTGAGCCTTTCAGTCCTTTGAGCACATGCGCGACTTCGTCGGCATTGCATCCTGCGCTAAGCAGGATGGCGACACGACGGCCCTTGATATCGCCTGGTAAAAGCGTGGTCTGGCTCAGTGCCTCCGAAATAGGCTGGGTTGCGGCGGATGCGCTTGCGGGTGTACTGAGTAACGCTAGCCCAAGGTTTTCCGCAACCCGGCTGGCCAGGATCGGATCAATGTTCTGCAGGATGTCCTTGACCTGACGTTCACGAATCTGCGGACGCTCCACTTTCGACAGCTCGAAGCTATAGGCGGCGATGATGTGTTCTTGTTCCGGCGGGCTCATGCTGCGCCAGAACAAACTGGCCTGGGAAAAATGATCGGCAAAACTGGCAGCGCGTACGCGCACCTTGTTGCCTTGCACTGGCTCGGGGTACGAACTGAATCCGCCTTGCTGCGCCGCAGGCGGTGTTTCGCGCGGCCAATTACCGTCGATCGAGTTTGGCTCGTAGGACGCCCTGCCCCGGTTGATTTGCTGGCGGTGCGGTGCATCACGTTGATTGTTGTGAAAGGGGCAAAGTGGCCGGTTGATCGGCAACTCATTGAAATTCGGCCCGCCAAGTCGCAACAGCTGCGTATCGGTGTAAGAAAATAAGCGTCCCTGCATTAATGGATCATTGCTGAAGTCGATACCCGGCACGATGTTGCCCACGTGGAATGCTGCCTGCTCGGTCTCGGCAAAGAAATTGTCCGGGTTACGGTTAAGTACCATGCGCCCCACGATGCGCACCGGCACCAACTCTTCCGGCACCAGTTTTGTCGGGTCAAGCAGGTCGAAACCGAAACGTTGCTGGTCTGCTTCATCCATCACCTGCAGGCCCAGTTCCCACTCGGGGTAATTACCGTTTTCGATGTCTTCCCAGAGGCCGCGTCGGTGGAAGTCAGGGTCCTTGCCCGCCAGTTTCTGCGCTTCGTCCCACACCAGGGAACAGACGCCGGCCTTGGGCCGCCAGTGAAACTTCACCAGATGACTCTCGCCCTTGGCGTTGACTAGGCGAAAGCTATGCACACCGAACCCCTGCATGGCGCGATAGGCAATGGGAATCGCGCGGTCGGACATGGTCCAGAGCACCATATGCGCCGATTCTGGGGTCAGGGAGACAAAGTCCCAGAAGGTGTCGTGGGCCGAGGCGCCCGTAGGTATCTCGTTGTGCGGCTCGGGCTTAACCGCATGGACAAAGTCGGGAAACTTGATGGCATCCTGAATAAAGAACACCGGCATGTTGTTGCCGACCAAATCGAAATTCCCTTCCTCGGTATAGAACTTGACTGCGAAGCCACGGACGTCACGCACGGTATCGGCGGAGCCTCTGGGCCCCTGCACGGTGGAAAAGCGTACGAATACCGGGGTGCGTTTGCCTGCCTCGCGCAGGAAACCCGCGCAGGTAAGGTCTTCTACCGGGTCGGTTACTTCGAAGTAGCCATGGGCCGCCGCGCCGCGAGCATGCACGACCCGCTCAGGGATGCGCTCATGATCGAAATGGGTGATTTTCTCCCGCAGGAGGAAATCTTCCAGCAACGAGGGGCCACGTTCCCCCGCGCGCAGGCTGTTCTGATTGTCGGCGATGCGGGTACCGGTATTGGTCGTCAGGGCCTGGCCGGTCGCGTCTTCGCGAAAGGCGTCCAGTTGATCGAGTTTGGCGTTGCGATTGCCGCGATCAAGGGTATCGGTTCCCGCCAGCTGAGAGGTTGAAGGGTCTTGTGCAGATTTGTCTTTCATCAGGCAACTCCTTGAATTTTTAGGGGTGCTTCAAGCCCACAGAAAATTTGGAGATCTCAGGTCCGCACGAAGTTCGAACAGAATTTCCCCATCAGCCCCTGCAACCTGATGGGCGGTTTGTCGGCGGCTCGGCGAGTAAATTTTTCTCTGAACTTCGTTTTCAGCTCGCGCCTCTACCGCAGTGAACACCCCACAAACAGGAGGATTCACCATGCAGCCGTTCAAATACCTATCATTGCTGGCCATTGCGGCTTTCGCGTTCTGCCTGGCCAACGCCGCTCATGCGGCTGATCAAGTCGACCCGATCAGCGCTGAAGATTTTGTCGAGGAGGCGTCTGCCAAGGGCATTGCGGAAATCGAAACCGCCCGGTTGGCGCTTGAGAAAGCCTCATCCCAAGCGATAAAAGACTTCGCGCAAACCATGATCGATGACCACAGCAAGGCCAACTTGACCCTTAACCAGCTAGCATCGCAAAAGGAGCTCAACGTCTCGGATGATGCCGAACTGATAAACCAGGCCAAGGCATTGATACTCAAGCTGCGCGATGAAGAATCGTTCGATAAGGCCTACATGAACAATCAGGTGATGGCCCATAAACAAACCATCGAACTGTTCCGCCGTGGCAGCGAATCCGACGATAAAGAGATAGCGGCTTTTGCCCAGGAAACCCTGCCCAAGCTGCAAAAGCATCTGCAAATGGCCGAGGAGATCAACGCGCAGACTCCCGGTGACTAGCCCCCTCGCGCACTGCCACATGGCTATTGCCTGCCCTGACCACAAGCCCATGGCCCGTTACATAAAGGCCTTGCCGCGCTGGTCAGCGGCAGGCTGCTGAACTGACTTTCCTTCAATCAGACACGTGCGTGAAAACTGCTCGAGCGCAACTGCAAATAAGTCGAACTTTTCTGCCCCGCCTCCCGTCATCAATAAGGTGGGCGACGAACCGCTGACGGCGTGATTGCGCTAGAGCATAGCGGTGTGGCGATTGCCCGCACTCGGCAGGGCCGATCAACGGCAGACCAACGTTAGATGCACCTGACTTATATGGAGACCGACATGGGAAATGTTGCAGCAATCGCCCCCCCTCGTTCACACAGCATATTCCCCGCTTCGGTTCCGCCTTCCTTGCATTTAGAGAGTTTGCAGCCACAAAGGAAACGGATTCTTTTCGTCACCTCGGAGTTCGCTGACCTCATCAAGGTGGGCGGCTTGGGGGATGTTTCGGCCGCCTTACCGCGCGCGCTGTCGGCGCAGCATGATATCCGCGTGCTGATTCCAGGTTACCGGCAGGTCCTGGAAAGCGGTCGCGCGCTGCGAATTGTCGGCCAGGTCGAGGGCCTGGCTGCCCTGCCCGCCTGTAAGATCGGCCGTTTGGACCTGGCTGATGGTTTGATTGTTTATGTGCTTCTGCACCCGGCGCTCTTCGACCGCGCCGGCTCACCCTATGGCGACCAAAACGGCCGTGACTGGCCGGATAACCATATCCGCTTCGCAAGCCTGGGGCTGGCTGCCGCTGAAATAGCCCGCGGCGACGCCGGCATCCATTGGCGCCCGGAGCTGGTGCATGCCAACGACTGGCCGGCGGCCCTCGCTCCCGCCTACATGACTTGGCAGCAGGTCAAAACCCCCACCCTGCTGACAATTCACAACCTGGCCTATCAGGGTCTTTGTGACATGCAGTGCAGCGCAGAATTAGCTATCCCCGCACACGCCTGTGGCATCGAAGGCATGGAGTTTCATGGCCAGCTGTCGTTTCTCAAGGCCGGTATTTTCTACGCCAGCCATGTCACGACTGTCAGCCGTACCTATGCGCAGGAAATCACCACATCAGGCTTCGGCTGCGGGCTGGACGGCATGCTGCGGGCCAAGGTTAAGGCCGGCCGCCTCAGCGGCATCATTAACGGCATCGACGAAAGCTGGGAGCCGGCCAACGACCCTCATCTGGTTCAGGGTTTCAGTGCCGATCAATGGCAGGGCAAGCAGGCCAATACCGCCTATGTCGAGCAGATGTTCGGCCTGCAACCAGGCGGTCCGCTGTTCGCGGTGGTTTCGCGTCTGGTCCAGCAGAAAGGTATCGATCTGACACTGCGCATCGCCGATCAGATCGTCAATAACGGCGGTCGCCTGGCGGTAATCGGCCGCGGTGAAGCGGAGCTGGAAACGGCCATGGAAGAACTGGCCAAACGTTACCCAGGCCGCGTCGGCGTGCACATCGGCTTCAACGAAACGGATGCACGGCGGATATTCGCCGGCAGCGACTTTCTCCTCATGCCGTCGCGCTTCGAACCTTGTGGCCTGAGCCAGATGTATGCGCAACGCTTTGCTTCGCTCCCCATTGCCAGGCGTACCGGTGGCCTGGCCGATACCATCGAGGATGGCGTGACGGGCTTTCTCTTCAACGAGGCCAGCGTGGAGAGTTATCAAGCCGCGGTACAGCGTGCCTTCAACATCTATCAGCGCCCCGAACTGCTTAATGCAATGCGCTGCCGGGCGATGAACGCGCCGCTGTTCTGGCAGCAATCCGTAACCCCCTACGACCGCCTCTATCAGCACCTGCTGAGCGAGGCCCACGCGGCGGTGTCGCTCTAATGTACAGCCATGGTGCCCAGCGGCTGGATGATGCGCAAACGCGCTTTGCCTTATGGGCCCCCTCCTGCAACCGCGTCGCGGTGGAGTTGCAGGGCCAATTGCCGCAACCGATGCACGCAGAAGCCGATGGCTGGTTCCGTCTCGACCTGGTTTGCCAGCCCGATGCTAGCTACCGCTTTGTGATCAATGAGCATCTGCGTGTACCGGATCCGGCCTCACGCCAGCAGGCGGGTGATGTGCATGGTTTCAGCCGGCTGGTGGACCACTCGGCATACCCCTGGCGCCATGACGACTGGAACGGTCGGACCTGGGTCGAAACGGTGATCTACGAGCTGCATGTCGGTCTTTTCGGTGGCTTTCAGCAGGTCGAAGAACACCTGGCGCATTTGGCCGAACTCGGTGTAACTGCGGTACAGATAATGCCGCTGGGCGCCTTCCCTGGTCAGCGTAACTGGGGGTACGACGGCGTTCTGCCGTTTGCCCCAGCCTCCTGCTACGGCACCCCGGTACAGCTCAAGCACCTTATCGATCGAGCGCATGGGTTGGGGCTGATGGTGTTTATCGATGTGGTCTACAACCACTTCGGCCCAGAGGGCAATTATCTCGGCTTGTATGCCAACAGCTTTTTCCGCACAGACCGCATGACGCCATGGGGCGCCGCCATCGATTTTCGTCGGCCGCAGGTGCGCGATTTCTTCTGTGAAAACGCCTTGATGTGGCTGCTGGACTACCGCTGCGATGGCCTGCGTCTGGATGCCGTGCATGCCATAGACGATGACGAATTTCTGCTCGAGTTAGCCTCCCGCGTCCGTAGCGCCGTGCCGCAGCCGCACCACGTACACCTGGTGCTGGAAAACGAAAACAACAGCGCAAGCCTGCTGGGCAACGGCTTCAATGCGCAATGGAACGACGATGGTCACAACACCTTGCATGTTCTGCTCACAGGCGAACAGGAAAGCTACTACGCCGACTACGCGGCATCGCCTACTCACAACCTGGCGACTTTTCTCGAACAAGGCTTTGTCTACCAGGGACAGATGAACAGGCATGCCCTGCCCCGCGGCGAGCCCAGCGGACACCTGCCGCCGCACGCCTTCGTACTCTTCCTGCAGAACCACGACCAAGTGGGCAACCGTGCGTTCGGTGAACGCCTGATCAATATTTCTGATTCGGACGCCCTGAAGGCAGCCACCGTACTGCTGCTGCTCTGCCCCATGGTGCCGCTGCTGTTTATGGGCGAGGAATGGGGCTCGAGACGCCCCTTCCTGTTCTTCAGCGATTATCGTGACGATCTGGCTCAGGCTGTGCGTGATGGCCGGCGCAACGAATTTGCCGAGTTTTCTCAGTTTGCCAATCCGCATACACGCCAACAAATTCCGGATCCCAACGCGCCCTCAACCTTTGTCAGATCCCAGCCCGATTTCGCCCTGGCGCAGCGGCCGCGCCAGCAAGAGTGGCTGGCGTTCTATAAAGACCTGCTCCACGTGCGCCGCACCCGCATTCTGCCGGGCCTGGAACAGGCCTCGAGTTTAGGCACGCAGGTGATCGGCGATGGTGCGGTGCTTGCCAGTTGGCGGATTGGTGGGGAGAAAATACTGCGAATTGCGGTGAACCTCGGCAATCAGGCAGTACGCCTGGCGTCCGCGCCACCCCTCGCCGAACGACTCTACGCACACAGGGCCAACGACGACGAGTACCGCCAGGGCTTGTTGCCGACCTCCAGTGCCCTGGTCACGTTGGAGCTTCTGACATGAGCGATACACAGCTTGCCGAGTTGGCGCGCGCGGCTAACCTCTGCATCGACTGGACAGATGCCTATGGCCGCCCTCACTCGGTCAGCCCGCAGGTGCAGCGCAGCCTGCTGGAAGCTTTGGGATATCCGGCGCAAAGCCCGGAGCAAATCCGCGCCAGCTTGTCCGCGCTGGCCCAGCAACGCGATGAGCACGCCGCTGATGCCCTGTTGATCCTGAATCAGGGCCAGCCGTTTTCGCTGAACAATTATCCGGCCCATACGCCCTATCAACTTACCGATGAATGCGGACACGTGCGCTCAGGGCGGCTTGATCACGAGGCGGCTCTGCCCGCCATTGATCGACCGGGCTACTTTCAGTTGGACATTGCTGATAATCACTATCGGCTCGCAGTTACCCCTGCCGCCTGCCTCTCGGCCGAGCAGCTATGCGGCAAGCAAGCGGTATGGGGGCTCACCGCTCAGCTCTATGGGCTACGTCGCCCGGGCGATGGTGGCCTGGGCGATACCCAGGCAGTGGCTGAATTGGCGCGGCATGCGGCCAACCAGGGGGCTGATGCCTTGGCGCTGAGCCCGGTACATGCGCTGTTTAGCGCGGACTATGAGCACTACAGCCCCTACTCGCCGTCGAGTCGGCTGTTCTTCAATGCCCTGCATGCAACCCCTGCCAACATACTGGGGCGCGAGCGCGTACAGCGCGCCGTACTGGCCTGCGGTGTCCAGGCCGAGCTGACGCACCTGGAAGGTCTGCAGCTTATCGACTGGCCCATGGTCGCCGAGGTTCGACAGCGGCTACTGCGTCAGCTGTACAAGGACTTCAAGCAAACCCCGGGCGAGCTGCTCAGCAGCTTTCAGGCGTTCTGTGCGGCAGGCGGCAGTGCGCTGCAGCAACATTGCCGCTTCGAGGCCATTTATGAGCACAGAAAGCAGAACGGTGAGAGCACGGACTGGCGCACCTGGCCTGCGGGTTTGCGTGATGCGCAGCAGGCAGAGGTAAGCCGTTTTGCCGCTGAGTATGGCGAGTGTGTTGAGTACCATGCCTTTGCCCAGTGGTTGATCGCTCATGGCCTGGAAGGTGCCCAGGCAAGTGCTCTCGGCGCAGGCATGAAAATCGGGCTGATAGCGGATCTGGCCGTAGGCGCTGACTGCGCAGGCAGCCAGGCCTGGTCGCGCCAGGGTGAATTCTTGCCCCAGGTTACCGTCGGTGCGCCCCCCGACATCCTCAATCGCAACGGGCAGAACTGGGGCGTTAGCGCTTTTTCTCCAGCCGGATTACGCCAGCATGGTTTTCGCGCCTATCTCGAAATGCTCCAGGCCAACCTGGCCCATGCCGGTGGAATTCGCATCGATCATGTCATGGGCTTACAGCGGCTCTGGGTCATCCCCCAAGGCGCCGATCCGCAGGATGGGGCTTATCTGCAATATCCGTTGAATGATCTGCTGCGTCTGTTGGCGCTGGAATCGCACCGTCATCGTGCGCTGGTGATTGGCGAGGACCTCGGCACCGTCCCCCATGGGCTGCGTGAAACCCTGGCCGCACGCAACATCCTCGGCATGCGGGTGCTGCTGTTTGAACAGCATGAAGGGCGTTTTATCGCGCCGGAAAAGTGGCCGCGCAATGCACTGGCGACCACCTCCACCCACGACTTGCCGAGCATCAAAGGCTGGTTTGCCGGGCATGACATCGACTGGCGCGTGCGTGCCGGCCATAGCCAAGCCGAACAGCGCAGCAGCGATTATTCCGAGCGCGAGCGTGAGCGCTCGGCATTAGTCGATGCCCTGGCCGAGAGCGAGCAGTTGCAGGGTGATCGCGATGATGTCGAAGCCTGTCTGCAAGCCAGCATCGGTTACATCGGCAGCACCCCTGCCGTACTTACATTGCTGCCGCTGGAAGATGCCTGCGGGGCGGAGCAGCAACCCAACCTGCCAGGGCCCGGCAGCGAGCACCCCAATTGGCGCCGGCGCTATGCGCTGCCCGTGCGCGAAATGCTGGAACAGCCACTGGCCCGCCAGCGCTTGGAGCGTCTCGCGGCAGCGCGGCGGGAGATAGCCGATGACTGAGCTGTTGAGTACGTTGCGCCTGCAATTTCACCACGGGTTCACCCTGTATGACGCCCTGCCGCTGATCCCCTACTTCGAGCGCCTGGGCGTCAGCCACCTGTATGCCTCGCCGTTGCTCACCGCCCGCCCCGGTTCGATGCATGGCTATGATGTGATCGACCCGAGCAAGATCAACCCCGAACTGGGTGGTGAAGCGGCCCTGGTGCGACTGGCAGACGCTCTGCATGCGCGTGGTATGGGCCTTATTCTGGATATCGTCTCCAACCATATGGCTGTAGGCGGCGATGCCAACACCTGGTGGCTGGATGTTCTGGAATGGGGCCGACACAGCCCGTACGCCACCTTCTTCGATATCCAGTGGAACTCCCATGACCCCCTGCTCGAAGGCCAGTTACTGCTGCCTTTCCTGCGCAGTGATTATGGCGAGGCCTTGCGCGAAGCCACCCTGACGCTGCGCTTCGACGAGCAGCACGGCAGGTTCTACGTCGAACATTTCGAGCATCGTCTGCCCATTACGCCGCCCAGCTATAACGACATTCTGGGCGCAACTGAGGAGCCTGCTCTCGCACAACTGGGGCAGCGCTTTGCGGCGCTCGGTCAGGGCGCCGGCACCCGCGAGTTGGCCCAGGCGCTGTGCGCCGAGCTGGCCGAATGGGCGCAAAACACAGCTCAGAGCACGCATCTGGAGGCCCTGCTGGAACGCTACAGGCGCGTCGACAAGCCGAGCCAGCAGCGTTTGCACCGTCTGCTGGAGCGCCAGCATTACCGCGTCGCCAGCTGGCGCACCGCTGCCGATGACATCAATTGGCGGCGCTTCTTCGACATCAATGAACTGGCCGGGCTGCGTGTAGAGCGTCCACCAGTATTCGAGAAAACCCACGCGAAGATTTTCGAACTGATCGAGCGTGGCCTGATCGATGGCTTGCGTATCGACCATATAGACGGCCTGGCCAACCCACGCACCTATTGCAAGCGTCTGCGCCGGCGCATCGACTCCCTGCGCACAGCCCAAGCCCCGCGCCCGCTCCCGATCTATGTCGAAAAAATCCTCGGCCATGGTGAAAACCTGCCGCAGGACTGGGCCGTGGACGGCACCACCGGCTATGAGTTTATGAACCAGGTGTCGTTGTTGCAGCACGACCCTGCTGGCGAACAGCCGCTGCGTGAGCTGTGGCAGACCCTCAGCGGCCGTCCCGCGCTGTTCCAGGAGGAAGTGCTGGAAGCCCGGCGCCTGGTGCTGACCGGCTCGCTGGCCGGCGATGTGGAAGAAGTGGCGCAGCGCCTATTGCAGGTCGCCCGCAATGACATCGACACCCGTGACCTGACCCTGGGCTCGATTCGCCGGGCGCTGCTCGAACTGATCGTGCACTTCCCGGTATACCGCACCTACGCCCAGGCCTGTGGGCGCTCGGAGCAGGATCGGAAATTCTTCCGTCAGGCGCTGGACGGGGCGTACAGCACATTGGCCGAAGCAGACTGGCCATTGCTTGAATACCTCGACCGCTGGCTTGGCGGTGAGCCATTGCGCGAGCTGCCGCCGGGACGCCCGCGCACCCTGCGCGCACAGGTGCTCACGCGTTTCCAGCAGCTGACCTCCCCAATCGCGGCCAAAGCGGTAGAAGACACGGCGTTCTACCGCAGCGCCGTGCTGCTGTCGCGCAATGACGTCGGTTTCGACGCCGAGCACTTCAGCCGCCCCGCCGCGCACTTTCATCAGTGCTGCCTCGAGCGCGCCAAGCATTACCCGCGCAACCTGCTCAGCACCGCCACTCACGACCACAAACGCGGTGAAGACAGCCGCACCCGGCTGGCGGTGCTCAGTGAGCGGGCGCCCTGGTTCGTCGAGCGGGTACGCCAATGGAGCGAACACGCTGCAGCGCTGCGCAGCGCGGCCACCCCGAATGCCCCGAGCCGAGGGGAAGAGCTGATGCTCTACCAGGCGCTGCTGGCGAGCTGGCCTTTGGACCTGCAGGCCGATGATCAGCCGGGACTGCAGGCCTACCTGCAGCGCATGACTGCATGGCAGGAAAAAGCCCTGCGCGAGGCCAAGCTCAACAGCGCCTGGAGTGCCCCCAACAGCGAGCACGAGGCGGCCTGTGCGGATTTTCTCACGCGCCTGTTGACCGCCCCCGAAGGGCGCGAGCTGCTCAACGCGCTGGCCGACACGGTTAACCGCATCGCGCCAGCGGCAGCGCTGAACAGCCTCGTGCAATGCCTGCTGCGCCTGACCACTCCTGGCGTGCCGGACCTGTATCAGGGCTGCGAGTACTGGGACTTCAGCCTGGTCGACCCCGACAATCGCAGGCCGGTGAATTTTGCCGCCCGCGAGCGCTCGCTGGAGGCGTTACAAAATCCCGCAACGCTGCTGGCAGAGTGGCGCGATGGGCGCATCAAGCAGTGGTTGATACAACGCGTGCTGCACCTGCGACAGCAGTATCCCGCGCTGTTCAGCCGCGGCGACTACCGCGCCGTGACTGTCGCGGGCACACACGCCGAGCATGTGTTGGCGTTTACCCGCAGCCATGGCCAGGAGCACCTGCTGGTGGTGGTGCCGCGCCTGACTGCAGCTCTGCTGGGTAACGACCAGGTCCCCCATATACCGGCCAAACACTGGGGCGACACCCGCCTCATGCTGCCGGCGGAGTTCTCGGGGCTCACGCTGCTGGGCAGCCTCTCACCCTGCCAGACCGTCTGCGCGCAGGTGCTGCCCGTTGCGCAAGTGCTCACGGATTTTTCCGTCAACGTTCTTTGCAATATCCCTGCCGCTACAGGAGCGCCACACCATGAGCATTGATGAACAACGCATTCGTGAATTCGCCTTTCAGATCTGGGAATCGGAAGGCAAACCCATTGGCCAGGAGGAACGTCACTGGCAGATGGCGCGCAAGCTGGCCGAGGCCGAGAACACGGCCGAGGTGTTAGCGCCAGCACCGGCAAAACCGCGGCGTATCAGCAAACCCAAAACACTGCCGCTCAGCGAGCCTGAGCAACCCGCATTGCTGAAGAAGCCGCGCGCGCCGCGCAGCAGCGCCCCGAAAACGCCCAAGCCTGAGTAATGCGCATGAGCACTGCAAGCAATCGTCAACACTCGCGCGTGACCGAAGGTAATCCCTTCCCGCTGGGCGCCACCTGGGACGGCCTCGGCGTCAATTTCGCGCTGTTCTCGGCGCATGCCACGCGTGTGGAGCTGTGCCTTTTCGATGACCAGGGCAACGAGGAAGTCGAGCGGATCGAGTTGCCCGAATACACCGACGAGATCTGGCATGGTTATCTACCGGATGCCCGCCCTGGGCAGATCTACGGCTATCGCGTGTACGGCCCGTATGAGCCCGAAGCCGGGCATCGCTTCAATCACCACAAACTGCTGCTTGACCCCTATGCCAAGCAACTGGTGGGGCAGTTGCAATGGTCCGAGGCGTTGTTCGGTTACACCATCGGCTCGCCGGACGGTGACCTGAGTTTCGATGAGCGTGACAGCGCCGCGTTCGTGCCCAAATGCAAGGTGATCGACCCGGCCTTCACCTGGGGCGAACAGGCGCCCATTCGCGTGCCGTGGGACAACATGCTGATCTACGAAGCGCACCTGCGCGGCATCAGCATGCGCCACCCTGCCGTGCCCGAGGCTCATCGCGGGACCTGTGCCGCCCTGACCAATCCAGAGCTGTTGCGGCACATTCGCGCGCTGGGTGTGTCGAGCCTGGAATTGCTGCCGGTGCATGCCTTTGTCAACGACCAGCACCTGCTGGAAAAAGGCATGAACAACTATTGGGGCTACAACAGCATCGGCTTTTTTGCGCCCCACCCTGCTTATCTCGCCAGCGGCAAGGTCAGTGAGTTCAAGGAAATGGTTGCGCACCTGCATGCCGCCGGTTTGGAGCTGATTCTCGATGTGGTCTACAACCACACCGCCGAGGGCAACGAGCGCGGCCCGACCCTGTGCATGCGCGGCATCGACAATTCCAGCTATTACCGCCTGCTGCCGGAAGATCGGCGCTACTACATCAACGATTCCGGCACCGGCAATACCCTGGATCTCAGCCACCCCTGCGTATTGCAGATGGTTACCGACTCGCTGCGTTACTGGGCCAGTGAAATGCGCGTGGATGGCTTTCGCTTCGACTTGGCGACCATTCTCGGGCGCCACGCCCACGGCTTCGACGAGCGCCATGGTTTTCTTGTGGCCTGCCGCCAGGACCCCGTGCTGAGCAAGGTCAAGTTGATTGCCGAACCCTGGGACTGCGGCCCCGGCGGCTATCAGGTCGGCGGCTTTCCTCCGGGCTGGGCCGAATGGAACGACAAGTTCCGCGATAACGTCCGGGCCTTCTGGAAAGGCGACGAAGGCGAGCTTGCTGAACTGGCCAGCCGTCTTACCGCTTCAGGCGATCACTATAACCAGCGGGGTCGCCGCCCGTTTGCCTCGGTAAATTTCATCACTGCGCATGACGGTTTCACCCTGCGCGATGTGGTTTCGTACGACCACAAACACAACGAGGCCAACGACGAAAACAATCAGGACGGCACCGATCACAACCGTTCGTGGAATCACGGCTGTGAAGGTGCAACGGACGACCCAGCGATTCGCCAGCTGCGCCTGCAGCAGATGCGCAATCTGCTGGCCACCCTGTTTTTCGCCCAAGGCACGCCCATGCTGCTGGCCGGCGACGAGTTCGGCCGCACTCAGCACGGCAACAACAATGCCTACTGCCAGGACAACGAACTGAGCTGGGTCGACTGGAATATCGACGACGAAGGTGAGGCGCTGATTGCCTTCTGCCAACGCCTGATTGCCCTGCGCCGCAGCCACCCGATTCTGCGCCGCCGGCGCTTTCTGGTGGGGCATTACAACGAGGAACTGGGGGTCAAGGATGTCACCTGGTTAGCCCCTGACGGCGAAGAAATGACCGAAGCGCACTGGCACGATAACGAAGCGCGCTGCATGGGCATGCTGATGGATGGGCGTGCCCAACCCACCGGGGTGAAACGCAGCGGCGCTGATGCGACGCTTTTGCTCTTGCTCAACGCCTACCACGACAGTCGCAGCTTTGTGCTGCCCGAAGTCGCTGGGGGCAAGCGCTGGAGTTGCCTGATCAACACCCACCAACCCGTGATAGAGGGGGCACCTCAGCCCCTGCAGTACGCCACCCTGAAATTAGCCGGCCGCTCTTTGCAGCTCCTCGAGCTACAACGCTGACGCGACAAGCGCATGGCCGCCTGCCGCTCGTATGGGTCATGGTTCTGCCCACAAATAACCTGAACCCCTGCTGGTTGAGCCACTCGAAAATTCATGGGCCGAACTCGACGGCAACATTCATTTGCGCCACCGGCCAGCCGGAATTGGGAGGCAAACATGAAAGCAGTGGTTTTTCACGACATTGGCGATATTCGTCTTGACGATGTACCCGAACCCACCATTCAGGCACCGACCGACGCCATCATCCGCTTGACCGCCTCGGCCATCTGCGGCACTGACCTGCACTTTGTCCGAGGTACGGTCAGCGGCATGGTCAAGGGCACCATCCTCGGCCACGAGGGTGTGGGCGTTGTTGAAGCCTTGGGCAGTGATGTGCGTAATTTAAGCATCGGTGATCGCGTGGTCGTCCCCTCCACCATTGCCTGCGGCAACTGCACCTACTGCCGCGCGGGTTACTACGCCCAATGCGATGAGGCCAACCCCAACGGCAAGGAGGCAGGTACTGCGTTCTATGGCGGCCCGGCGGCCACCGGTGCGTTTCACGGGCTGCAGGCAGAACTGGCGCGCATCCCCTATGCCAACGTCGGGCTGGTCAAGCTGCCCAGCGAGATCAGTGACGACCAGGCGATCCTGCTTTCGGACATCTTCCCCACGGGCTACTTCGGCGCCGAGTTGGCTGAAATCGGTAGCGGCGACACGGTGGCGGTGTTCGGCTGCGGCCCGGTAGGTCAGTTCGCCATTGCCAGTGCCAAACTGCTCGGCGCCTCACGGGTATTTGCCATCGACCGGCTCGAAGACCGCCTGCATATGGCCCGTCAGCAAGGCGCGGAAGTGATCAACTTCGACCAGGAAGACCCTGTGCAAACCCTGCGTCGCCTGACCAATGGCATCGGCGTAGACCGCGCCATCGATGCCGTGGGCGTGGATGCTGAGTGCCCCGCACATTGTCACCACGACAGCGAGCAGGCTCAGACCCAGAGCAGCAACGCATGGCAGCCACCTGGCAATGCACCCAGCCAGGCGTTGCAATGGGCGGTCGAGGGGCTGGCCAAGGCCGGCACACTGGGCATCATCGGCGTCTATCCGCAGCAGGCGGAGCACTTCCCGATCGGCATGGCGATGAACAAGAACCTGACGATCAATATGGGCAACTGCAACCACCGCCGCTATATCCCGCGTCTGATCGAAATGATCCAGGCCGGGCGCATCGATCCGTCGAAGATTCTCACACAGGTCAAACCGATGAACGACGCCATCGAAGCCTTCAAGGCCTTCGACCGCCGCGAGAGTGGCTGGATCAAGGTCGAACTGCGTCCCTCCAAGCGCACCAGCAGCGGCAGTGAAGAGCAGGTCCGCGACGCCGCGCTGGACCGGGTGATCGCCGAGGCCTCGCCCTACCACGAATCACGGTCGGAGAAACCGGGGCAGCTTTGAGCGCCCTGACCCACCAGGCCATCCCGCTCTGCCGGTTTGGCCTGACAAGCCCCGAGCGGCCAGAAGTCGGCAAGGAGCAAGAAGGCGTGAGTACCACTATTCCCCAACCTGAGATGGTCATCGACCGAATTACCACCGTGCAGCGGCTGCAGGTCATGACGATCAACACCCACAAAGGCTTCACGGCCCTCAACCGGCGTTTCATCCTGCCGGAGTTGCGCAGCGCGGTGCAGGCAACCGGTGCCGACCTGGTGTTCCTCCAGGAAGTGCTGGGCAGCCATGCGTTGCATGCCAAGCGCTTTCGCGATTGGCCAGATATTCCCCAGTATGAATTTCTCGCCGACAGCATGTGGCCGCAGTTCGCCTATGGGCGCAATGCGGTCTATCCCAACGGCCACCATGGCAATGCGCTGCTGTCGAAATTCTCCATCGTTGAGCACAACAACCTCGATGTGACGGTCAAGGGAAACGAGCAACGTGGCCTGCTGCATTGCCAGCTGGACGTGCCCGGCCACGCCGAAGTCCATGCGATTTGCGTACATCTGGGCCTGCGCGATAGCCACCGGCGCAAACAGATCAGCCTGCTCCTCGATCTGCTCGCCTCCCTGCCCGCCACGGCGCCGGTGATAGTCGCTGGCGACTTCAATGACTGGAGCCTGCGCGCCGATGCGCTACTGGCCGAGCAATCACTGGTCGAGGCGTTTGGCGCAACCTATGGGGCACCGGCGAAAAGCTTCCCCGCGCGCTTTCCGCTGCTCTGCCTGGATCGCATATACGTGCGTAACGCCACCGCCCATACCCCCGTCGTGCTCTCTACCAGGCCCTGGTCGCACCTCTCGGATCATGCCCCCCTGACGGCGGAGATCCATCTATGAGCGGCGTATGGCGCGACGGTAACCAGATCCAGTTACTGATCAACGGTGAGGAGTTCTACCCACGTGTGTTTGAGCGTATCCGCGCAGCTCGTGAAGAGGTGCTGCTGGAGACCTTTATCATCATGGAGGACAAGGTTGGCCTGGCGCTGCAGCAGGTGCTGATCGAGACGGCCCGCCGCGGCGTACGTGTGGTGCTCGCGGTTGATGGCTATGGCACGGCTGACCTGGGCAGCGAATACGTCGCGGCGATGGCTCGCGAAGGTATTCAGGTGCACGTGTTCGACCCCAGCCCCAGGCGCCTGGGTATGCGCACCAATTTATTCCGCCGTTTGCACCGCAAGATCGTGGTCATCGATGGTGAACGTGCATTCGTCGGGGGCATCAATTATTCGGCTGACCACCTGGGTGATTTTGGTGAGATGGCCAAGCAGGACTACGCCGTCGAAGTCAGCGGCCCCATCGTGCGTGATTTGCACAGTTCTACCATGCGTTTGCTGCGCTCGGCACTCATCGCACCCAGCCCAACCCAGCCCTTGGCCAAGCCGGTCGGGGATGTGCGGATCATGCTGCTGGAGCGTGACAACGAACGCCACACCACGGATATCGAAGAGCAGTACCTGAGCGCGTTTCGCGCGGCCAAGGAACGGCTGATCGTAGCCAATGCCTACTTCTTCCCCAGCTACAAGGTATTGCGCGAACTGCGCAATGCGGCGCGGCGTGGCGTCAAGGTGACGCTGATTCTCCAGGGGCAACCGGATATGGCGTGGGCGCAGGGCTTCTCCCGGCTGCTTTACAACTACCTGCTGCGTGACGGCGTGGACATCTATGAATACTGTCAGCGCCCGCTGCACGGCAAGGTCGCCCTGGTGGACCATGAATGGTCCACCGTGGGCTCGAGCAACCTTGATCCCTTGAGCCTGGCGCTGAATCTTGAGGCCAATCTGTTTATCAGCGACCGCGCCTTCAATCAGCAGCTGTATGACCATCTGCAGCAATTGTCCGCAGAACACTGCACGCGCATTCGCCTGGAGCGCATCTTGCGCGGCTATTGGTGGCGCGCCCCGCTGGTTTTTCTGTGCTTTCACTTTATCCGCCTGTTCCCGGCCATTCCCGGCTTGCTGCCGGCCCACCGCAAGAACCTCAAGCCGCTGACCCCGACGCCAGAGGTGCAGACGCAGACGCAAGACAAACCCTGTTACTGCAAAGAGGAAAAGACCGGATGAGCAGCCACCAGCAAAGCGCGTGGGTCGTCTGGGGCAAGCGCATGCTGAGCGTGTTCTTCCTGCTGCTGATCCCGACGCTGCTGTACCTGCTGGCGAAAAACCTCGACTGGGACGAGGTATGGGCGGCACTCAGCGACTACAGCGCGCAGACGCTGCTGATGGGGATATTGCTGGTTTTCTGCAGCTATCTGGTCTTCAGCCTGTACGACCTGCTGGGCCGCTATTACACCCGCCACAAGCTGCCCGCTCGCCAGGTGATTCCCGTGGCAATGGTGTGTTACGCCTTCAACCTGAATTTCACCACCTGGGTTGGCGGGGTGGCGTTGCGCTATCGCCTATACACCCGCTTGGGCCTGAAGGCCTCCACCGTGACGCGAATCATCAGCCTGGGGCTGCTGACCAACTGGACCGGTTACATGGCCCTGGCCGGCGTGATCTTCTCCCTGCGCCTGATACAGCTACCGGAGCACTGGGAGCTGGGCACCGCCGGTCTGCAGCTGATCGGCTTTTTGCTGCTGGGGCTCGTGGCCATCTACATCGCTTTTTGCGCCTTCGCCAAGCAACGCGTGTGGGTCTGGCGCGAGCACAGCATCACCCTGCCGTCTGTTCGCCTAGCCGTGTTGCAACTCTGCCTGGGCGCAAGCAACTGGGCGTTGATGGCTTCATTGATTTACCTGCTGCTGCCTGCCAACGCGTTCTACCCGTCGGTCCTCGGTGTGCTGCTGATCAGCTGCGTGGCAGGCGCCATTACCCATATCCCGGCGGGCCTGGGCGTGCTTGAGGCTGTATTTCTGGCGCTGCTGCAGCATCAGTTCAGTCAGGGCAGCCTGGTCGCCGCCCTGCTCGGCTATCGAGCCCTGTACTTCCTGTTACCGCTGCTGATCGCGAGCGTTGCCTACCTGATTCTGGAAAAGCGTGCCAAGCATCTACGCCAGCAGCACGAGAGCAGCAATCGCCCTGCTTCATGCAAGCCCTGAGCGATTTCCCAGCGCGCGTTGCCGTTGAGCGGAAAGGTGGAACTGCGGCAGCAGTTGCAGGGGTCTATCAACTTTGACGCCATACAACCTGGAGGCCTGTTATGTCCAAACCTACGCATCTGATCAGTTACCTTCTGCACGATCATCCGCATACCGTGGAGATTGCCGCCGAAAGCGCAGAGCTGACCCTTGAACAGGCGCGCTTACGCCTCAACTCGATCCACACCTTCGAGTGGCCGAACGAGTTTTCCGATGTGCAGGTAACGCCTATCGCCCAGCCAGGCGGCACGACCTCTAGCCCTCGCGCCCAGGGCTGAAACAAGACATGACTGCACAAAGTGAAGCGATTGAGATCATTGTGGAAAACGAATCCATAGCTGGCACCGTTCTCTCGCCGGAAACCAAGGTGCCAGGTGTGTTGTTCGTGCATGGCTGGGGCGGTAGTCAGCAACGCGACCTCGCGCGAGCCAAAGGCATCGCAGGGTTAGGCTGCGTGTGTTTGACCTTCGACCTGCGCGGCCATGAGCGAACCATCGCCGCCAAGGAATGCGTCTCGCGCGAGCACAACCTCACCGACATCGTCGCCGCCTATGACCGCCTGGCCAACCACCCCGCCGTCGATCCATGCTGCATTGCCGTGATTGGCAGCAGCTATGGCGCCTATCTGTCCACCCACTTGAGTGCGCGGCGGGCGGTGAGATGGTTGGCCCTGCGCGTGCCGGCGCTGTATTGGGATGAAGACTGGCACATGCCCAAACGTCAGCTGGATGTCGCGAAGCTGGCGCAGTACCGGCGGCACCTGTGGAAAGCCCAAGACAACCTGGCGCTCGCGGCCTGCGCGAATTTCAGCGGGGATGTATTACTGGTCGAATCGGAACACGACGATTTTGTTCCGCACACCACGCTGATGAGCTACCGCGCGGCTTTCGAGAAGGCCCACTCACTCACCCATCGCATCATCGATGGCGCCGATCATGCATTGAGTAAGGACAGCGACCAGCAAGCCTATACGCGGATTCTCACCAATTGGATCAGCGAAATGGTCGTCGGCGCGCGCGTGGGTGATTACCCCTACCACTCGGTGCGCTACTCCTAGGCATCGGCGGGCCAATTAACCTGAACACAGCCAGGTGAGGCCGGTCGGAATGTACAGAGGGTCTCGACCGGAGGCTTTCACGTTCGACAGGAGATAAATGATGAAAATTAGCGAGATTATGACCCGCAACGTGCAAACCACGAGTCCCGAGCGCAGCCTGCGTGACGTTGCCGCGCTGATGGCTGACATTGATAGCGGTGCGGTGCTGGTCAATGAGGGTGATCGCTTGGTCGGCATGGTCACCGACCGGGATATTGCCATCCGCGGCGTTGCTGCAGGGCTTACAAGCGACACACCGGTGCGCAAGGTGATGAGTGGCGAAGTGCGTTACTGCTTCGATGATGAGGAAGTCGAGCACGTGGCCAAGAACATGGCGGACATCCAGATGCGCCGCTTGCCGGTGCTCAATCGAGAAAAACGCCTCGTGGGTGTGGTTTCACTGGGCAACATTGCGTCCTGTCGCAATGAGCGCGCCAGCGCCACCGTGTTGCAGGGCGTGGCTCAGGCGCATTAAGTGTTTCAGCACAGCAAAACCTGGAAGGAGCTGCGGCTCCTTCAGGCTGAAGGCTCACTGGCGCGGACGCAGAATCAAGGTGCCCAGGGGCGGTAGCTCAAGCTGCAATGAATCGCGTTCCCCATGCGCGGTGACCGCTTCACTTTCCAGCTCGCCTTTACTGCCCGCCCCGGAGCCGCTCCAACGGAGCTCGTCGGTATTGAGCAACACCTCCCAAGCCCCCGCACGAGACACGCCGACCCGGTAGGCTGCATGCACCTGGGGCGTGAAGTTATGCACCACCAGCAGCGGCGGGTGCCCGGCGGCATGGCGCACCCAGGCAAACACGCTATTGCGCGCGTCGTCACCGATCAGCCACTGAAAGCCTGCTTCACATTCATCTTGCCCATGCAGAGCAGGCTCATGCCGGTACAGGTGATTCAGCTCGCGCAGTAGCGACTGCAGCGCAGCATGCTCGGGGTATTGCAGCAGGTACCAGTCGAGTTGCTGGTCGTGGTTCCATTCACGCCACTGGCCGAACTCACAGCCCATAAACAACAGCTTCTTGCCAGGGTGAGTCCACATAAAGGCGAAATATAGGCGCAGGTTGGCGAACTGTTGCCAGCGATCCCCTGGCATACGCCCCAGCAACGAGCGTTTACCGTGCACCACCTCGTCATGAGAAATCGGCAGGATGTAGCGTTCGGAAAAGGCGTAATGCAAGCCGAAGGTGATCTGGTGGTGATGGTGCATCCGATAGACCGGGTCTTTCTGCACGTAACTCAGGCTGTCGTTCATCCAGCCCATATTCCATTTGTGGCTGAAGCCCAGACCGCCCTCCTGCACCGGACGGCTGACGCCAGGCCAGGCGGTGGACTCTTCAGCGATCACCAGCGCCCCCGGCACTTCACTGCTGATCACCTCATTGAGGTGTTGGAGAAATTCGATGGCCTCAAGATTTTCCCGCCCACCATGGCGGTTGGGGATCCACTCGCCCTCCTCGCGGGAATAGTCCCGGTAGAGCATCGACGCCACCGCATCCACGCGCAGACCGTCGATGTGGTATTCGCGCAACCAGTACAGCGCGCTGGCCAGCATAAAGCCGTGTACCTCGGTACGCCCCAGGTTGTAGATGCAGGTATTCCAGTCCGGATGAAAGCCTTCGAACGGATGGGCGTACTCATAGAGCGCGGTGCCGTCAAACTCGGCCAGGCCGTGCGCATCATTGGGAAAATGCCCCGGCACCCAGTCGAGGATGACCCCGATCCCAGCACGATGGCAGCGGTCAACAAACGCGGCGAAACCTTGCGCATCGCCCAGGCGCGACGTGGGCGCAAACATCGACAGCGGCTGGTAACCCCACGACCCGCCGAAGGGATGCTCCATGATGGGCATCAATTCGATATGGCTAAAGCCGAGGTCCTGAACATAGGGGATCAAACGATCAGCCAGTTCGTCCCAGGATGGCGGGCGCTCATCGTGCCACTGCCAGGACGTCGCGTGCAGTTCGTAAATCGATAATGCGGTGTGCCGTCCTTGCGCCTGCTGCCGGTGTTCCATCCATTGCTGATCCTGCCAGGCGAAAGCCGCAGGCTGCGGCACCCGTGATCCCGTTGCTGGCGGCACTTCAGTCGCCTGGGCCAGGGGGTCGGCCTTCAGTGGTAGAACGCGACCAGCGCTCAATATCTCGTATTTGTAGCACTCACCCGGTTGCAGACGCGGGATAAACAACTCCCAGACCCCCGCCGGATAACGCAACCGCATGGGATGACGGCGACCATCCCAGCTGTTGAAGTTGCCCACCACCGAAACCCGTTGCGCATTCGGGGCCCACACCGCAAAGCGTACCCCGCTGATGCCGTCGCGAGTCTCAACCTGCGCGCCCAGGCAGCGCCATAGTTCGCGGTGATTGCCCTCGGCGAACAGATAGAGGTCCAGCTCCCCCAGCAACGGGCCGAACGCATAGGGGTCTTCGGTTTCCTGTTGGCCATCTGGCCACTGGATACGCAGGCAGTAACTCTGCGCCTGACTTATGGACAACTCGAACAGCCCCTGCGCATCAGTGCGCTGCATGGCGCCCAGCGACTGTCCATCGCGGGTCAGCAGCTCCACGCCCTCGGCGTTAGGCATCCATACCCGAACCAGCGTGCCGCCCTCCTGCGGATGCGGGCCGAGGAAACTGAACGGATCACCGTCTTCGGCCCGTAACAGGCGCTCTACTCTGTCTTGATTCACCTATGCGCTCCCGTGAGTTGATGAGCCAGATCCAGCAGGCCCTGCAGCGGCACATCGATCCAGTCGGGGCGATGTCCGCTTTCATAAACCACTTCATATGCCGCCTTTTCCAGGCAGAACAAATCCACTGCGGCGCCCTCGCCGTCCCTGGCGTGCCATTCATGGGGCAGTCCGCCGGCGGCCAGACGGTAAGCATCCATAAAGGCCGTACGTGAGGCATTGCGGTAGCGCGCGCTGATTTCATGGACCAAGGCCTGCGATTGCGCCGTGCTCTCCACCCCACCCGCATTGCGCTGCGCCACGGCAGCCGCGTAATCGAAGGAACGCAGCATGCCGGCCACATCCTTGGTCGGGCTATGCCGGCGCCGGCGCTCTGCCAAGGGGCGATTAGGCTCACCCTCGAAATCAATGATGTAGGCATCCCCCTGAACCACCAGCACCTGCCCCAGGTGCAGGTCGCCATGCACGCGAATCCGCAGGCCGCCGACGGTCTGCGTCGCCAGTGCGTCCAGCGCATGCAGCAGCTGGTTCTTTTGCGCCAGTAGCCAGTCCAGCTGCTCTACCAGCGCCGCAGGCACGTGCTCGCGGTTTTGCTGCAGGGCATCCAAGGCCTCGCGTAGCTGCTCGCCAATGGCAGTAGCCCAGGCTGCGCTGTCCTGCTCGTCGCTCAGTTGGTAACCGAAATCCGGGTTCTCCACCGGGCGCGCGAGAACCGCGTGCATTTCCCCCACGCGCTTGCCGAGCACGGCGGAAAAAATCTCGAGCTCACGCAGGGCATCGATCTCGGGATCGCGTGTTCCGCCCGCCAACTCATCACGTATGGCGCGGTCGAGGGTGTTCAGGGTCCAGATCCAGGCATCGCCCTGGTTGTTCAGGTACTCCTGCGCCACCATCAGAGTGTGGGGTACACCGTCCTCGTCGGCCCGCACCACTTCACCCAGAAATGGCGCCACGTTTGCGTAGCCTTGATGAGTCAGGAAACGCCCCATCTCGACTTCGGGGTGAATGCCAGGGAAGCCGCGACGTAGCAGCTTCAGCATCAGCTGATCAGCGATAAGCGCTGAGCTGTTGGACTGCTCGGTCGATAGCAAGGTGACCTGCGCCTCATCGACCTGCGCACCCTCCAACAATGCCGGCTCGGCGCGAAACTGGATCTCGCCCGCGTCGCTGCGCAGGACCGTATTGCTGCGCAGCAGGCGCAACACCTGCAGGCTGAAGGCTGGCAGGCTGAAGGCATCGGTCAGCAGCTCGACGTGACGGCCACGGCGTAGTCGTGCCAATGCCAGCTGTTGCGGGAGATCGTTGCCGATGGCGCGCTCGGCGACTGCCGCAAGCGGTAGCCGATAATGCTCGACGCCCTGCTCACCCGACACCGCCACCTCGGCCAGCAAGGGCGCATTCGACCCCTCCGCCAGCGGGATGACATACAGCAGGCGCACCTCACCGCCAGGCCGTTGCCCTCCCGCAAACCAGCGGCGCTTGGGCAGGTACAGCGGTAACGACTCCTGCTCCAGGGTGCGCCGCGGCCTGTCGTTCATCACCTCGCTCAAGCTTCGGCTGAGCACCAGGGTCTGCAGCTCAGGCATGCGTTCTACGGGTTTGGCATGCCAGCTGGGCATCTGCGAGGCGTCCGCCAGATAGAACCAGTAAAACCCGTATGGCGGCAGCGTCAGCAGATAGGTCAGTTGCCCTATCGGCGGAAAGGGCGCGCCCCCGAGCATTTCCACCGGCACCCTGTCGCGGTAATCGGCAAGCTCCAGCTCTACGGCCTGGGCTGCACTGGACAAGTTGGCCACGCAGAGAATGTTCTCTTCATGCCCTTCGTCGTTGGTGTAAGTCCGTAGGTAGGACAGAATCCGACGGTTGCTCGGTGCCAGCATTTTCAGGGCGCCGCGCCCGAAAGCCTTGTACTGATTACGGATATTGAGCATGCGCCGCATCCAGTTGAGCAATGAATGCTGATCGCGCGCCTGGGCCTCGACATTGATGGTCTGATAGCCATACAGCGAATCCATGATGGGCGGCAGAACCAGGCTGGCGGGGTCGGCCCGGGAAAACCCACCGTTGCGATCCACCGACCATTGCATGGGCGTACGCACCCCGTCGCGGTCACCTAGGTAGATGTTGTCGCCCATGCCGATTTCGTCACCGTAATACAGCGTCGGCGTGCCGGGCATGGACAGCAGCAGACTGTTGAGCAGCTCGATGCGCCGTCGGTCCTTGGAGACCAGGGGCGCCAGCCGGCGGCGGATGCCCAGGTTGATCCGCGCGCGGCTATCGGCGGCGTAGTAGTTCCACAGGTAATCGCGCTCATCATCGGTGACCATTTCCAGGGTCAGCTCATCGTGGTTGCGCAGGAAGATCGCCCATTGGCAGTTGGGCGGAATTTCCGGCGTCTGACGCAGGATGTCGGTGATGGGAAAACGGTCTTCCTGGGCGATGGCCATGTACATCCGCGGCATCAGCGGGAAGTGAAAAGCCATGTGGCATTCGTCGTCGTCGCCAAAGTACGGCCGCGTGTCTTCCGGCCATTGGTTGGCCTCGGCCAGCAATAGCCGGTCGGGGTAGCGGCTGTCGAGTTCGGCGCGGATACGCTTGAGCACCGCATGGGTCTCGGGCAGGTTTTCGTTATTGGTGCCGTCGCGTTCGATCAGGTAAGGAATGGCATCCAGGCGCAGACCGTCGACGCCCATATCCAGCCAGAAACGCATCACCCCCAGCACCGCATTAAGCACTACGGGGTTATCGAAGTTGAGGTCCGGCTGGTGCGAATAGAAGCGGTGCCAGAAGTACTGACCCGCCACTGCGTCCCAGGTCCAGTTGGATTTCTCGCTGTCGATAAAGATGATGCGGGTGCCGTCGTACTTCTCATCGCTGTCGGACCAGACGTAGTAATTGCGCGCTTTTGAGCCCTTTCTCGCGTGGCGTGCGCGCTGAAACCAGGGGTGCTGGTCCGAGGTGTGGTTGATCACCAGTTCGGTGATTACGCGCAAGCCACGACGATGGGCTTCAGCGATAAAACGCCGGGCATCGGCGAGGTTGCCGTAGTCGGGGTGTACCCCGCGGTACTTGGCGATGTCATAGCCGTCATCACGGCGCGGCGAGGGGTAGAACGGCAACAACCACAGGGTGTTGACCCCCAGCTCGGCAATGTAGTCGAGCTTCTCGATCAGGCCCTGAAAGTCACCGATACCGTCATTATTGGCATCGAAAAATGACTTCACATGGACCTGGTAGATCACTGCGTCCTTGTACCACTGCGGATCGTTGAGAAAAGCGTTGGCGTCACTGCGCTTGGCCATTGTCTGCGTGCTCCTGTTTTCAGCGAGCGGAGTGGATCCGCCAGATACCGAACGGTAGGTGCCAGGGATCAATGCGCATCCACTGCACTTTGCCGTGCCAGGTCCAGCGATGGCCGTTCATCAGGTCTTCGCCTTCCAGGTCGGCGTCATCGGCAAGCCCCAGCTCCCAAAGCGGCAGCTCGAAATTCGCCTCTTGGGTATTTACCGGGTCGAGGCTGATGGCGACCAGAATGAAGTTGGAGCGGTCCGCCGTGCGCTTGCCGAAATACAGAATCTGCTCGTTCCAGACGGTGTAGGCCTGAAAGCCGAGGTGGGTTTGCAATGCCGGGTTATCGCGGCGGATCTGGTTCAAGCGGGCGATCTGCGCGCTGATGTTGCCGGGCGCCTGATAGTCGCGAGAGCGTAACTGGTACTTCTCCGAGTCCAGGTACTCCTCTTTGCCGGGCACCGGCGCCGCCTCACACAGCTCGAAGCCTGCGTACATGCCCCACAGACCAGAGCCCATGGTCGCCAGCGCGGCGCGAATGAGAAACCCAGGTCGCCCGGAGCGTTGCAGGAAATACGGGTTGATGTCCGGCGTATTGACGAAGAAATTCGGCCGGTAGCAGTCCCGCCAGGGTGGCTGGTTGAGCTCGGTGAAGTAGTCCTGCAACTCGGTTTTGCTGTTGCGCCAGGTGAAATAGGTGTAGCTCTGGCTAAAACCGAGTTTGCCCAAACGCGCCATCATCGCCGGCCGGGTAAAGGCCTCGGCGAGGAAGATCACCTGAGGATTACGGCCGCGCACATCCGCGATCAGCCACTCCCAGAATGGCATCGGCTTGGTGTGCGGGTTGTCCACACGAAACAGTGTCACACCGAGTTCGACCCAGCCCATGACCACGTCTCGTAGCGCCAGCCACAGGCTGGGAATGGCCTCGGGGGCGTAGAACTCGACGTTGACGATGTCTTCGTATTTTTTCGGCGGATTTTCCGCATGGCGAATGCTGCCGTCGGCACGCCAACTGAACCAGCCGGGATGCTCGCGCAGCCAGGGGTGATCCGGGGAGCATTGCACCGCGAAGTCCAGCGCCACCTCCAGGCCGTGCTGGTGAGCCACGCGGACCAGTTCACGAAAATCCTCAAGGCTGCCCAGCTGAGGGTGCACGGCCTCATGGCCACCGTCCTGACTGCCGATGGCATAGGGGCTGCCCGGATCGTCCGGCCCGGCCTTCAGGCTGTTGTTCGGCCCCTTACGGTGCGTGCTGCCGATGGGATGAATCGGCGGGAAATACAGCACATCGAAGCCCATTCGGGCGATGTCCGGGATACGCCGGTGCACGTCGGCGAAGGTGCCATGTTGGCCGGGCTCAGCGCTCTCGGAGCGCGGAAACAACTCATACCAGCTGGCAAATTCGGCCAGACGGCGTTCGACATCCAGTGGGTAAACGGCGCTGCGCAGCAGATGAGGCCGGTACTCGGCAAGGCGCATCAGCTCGCTGATCGCCGGGTCGAGCAGAATCGCGACCCGTTCTTCAATCGACTGAGCGGCTTCCATGCGGTTCACCAGCTCCGTCAGCTGATCTTTCAGTGAGGCTGGTGCGCCTGCACAGATGCGCCGCACCAGCTCAGCCCCCTCTTGTAACTCCAGGCTTACCGGCGCGCCTGCCGCAAACTTTTTCCCCAGCTCATGGCGAAAGCTGGCGTAGACATCGTGCCAGGCCTCAATCACAAATTCAGCCGCGCCGATGGTCTCGATCAGCAGGCTGGCGCTCCAGCGATCATTACCCAGCGCCTGCATCGCAATGCGCTGCCAGCCTGCCTGGTCATTGGCGCGCCACAGCACATCGGCGGCCAATTGATCATGCCCATCGGCAAAAATGATCGCGCTGACTTGCACCGGGCGGCCGCACAGGCATTTCACCGCGAAGCGCCCCGCCTCCAAGGCTGGCTGAATATTCTCGATGGCCAGACGGGGCTGCTGAAGGGCACGAAAAATGGGTTCGTTGGCGGATGCGGGGGACGGCATTGTTCCTAGCTCCTGTCACGCCTTGCAGACGTTTTTCTCGGGTGTCGGCGATCAGGCTGATCGCCGGGCCAACCAGCGTCAGCCTGTTGTATTGCGAGGCGGTAACGGCGAGAAAAGTTCATGGTTTTTTGCGGCGCGGATTACTCCTTGTTCTTACCGTTCGGGTTGGGGTCAACGATCAGCGGCATGATGTGCAGCACCATCAGCACCAGCACGGTCGACAATACGGCTGTCGCTTCACGCCCCAGGCCAACCGCGACGCCTATGGCTGCAGACGTCCACAAGCCGGCTGCCGTGGTCAGCCCCTTGACGTCCGAGATGTTCTGGCCTTTCAGGATGGTACCCGCGCAGAGAAAACCGATACCGGCGGCGACGCCCTGGATCACCCGGCTCATGGCGTCATGGTCGGCGCCAGCCTGCTCAATCGGCATGACAAAGATGGCCGCACCCAAACACACCAGCATGTGCGTGCGAATACCCGCCGCCTTGCCCATGACTTCGCGCTCATAACCGAGCAGCCCGCCCAATAAGGTGGCTAGAAACAAGCGCAGCGTGGTGCGTGTCAGATGCTCCACCTGCTGTAAATCAGAGAACTCCAGAACCAGGGTTGCCAGGATGCGCTCGATTACGTCCATCGGAGTCTCCGCAGAGGGGCTTTTTCTTCTGAGGTGAAAAACTGCCCAGAGGTTCGCTTAATCGAAACGGCGCCACTTATCCGACACGGGGAACCAACACACATTTCCAGGCTTCTTCTCGGTAAGCGTCGCGCGGCAATCCGGCCCTGCGGCAAACCACCAGGAGAGGCGTCATGCCACGTGGAAGCAAAGACAGTTACAGCGAGAAGCAGAAACGCAAGGCTGAGCACATCGAAGACAGTTACAAGGCCAAAGGCGTACCCGAAGAGGAAGCCGAAGCTCGTGCCTGGGCCACGGTGAATAAACAGTCCGGCGGCGGCGAGAAAAGCGGCTCCGGGCGTACCACCAGCGCCACGGCCAAGCAATCGGCGCGTAAATCGTCGGCGCGCCGGGCGGTAGCGACCCGTAAAGGCACGCCCCGGCCGGGTGAGAAGCTGGAAGCCATGAACAAGACCGAACTGCTGGACCTGGCGCGCAAACGCAACCTGGCAGGCCGCTCCAGCATGGACAAAAGCGAGCTGCTGGAGGCCCTGCGCAAAAACAGCTGAGTGCGCCTGGCACCTCAGGCAGTGGCGCTGAAGACTGCGCTACTCAGCGCTTGCGCTCCTTGTCTGTAGGCGATACCTCATCGGTCCATGGCTTGCCGTCCAAGGGCGCTGAATGGCCCAGCTCCGCTTCGTCCAGACCGATGCCGCCACCGATTTCCGACTCGTCGACGGTGCGCAGTTCTTCATCCGCAGGCCCGTCACCGCCTGGTTCGATCGGCGAACGTGCGCCGCTTTCGTCGAATAGGGTGTCAGGGCTGAGGTCGTCGAGGGTCACGTTGTCTTCGTGCGCGCTGTCGGTCTGTGTGGCTGCGCCGGTCAGGCCGAGGTCATCCAGCGGTTCACGCGGCTCTTGGGGGACTTCATCGACAGGCGG
>DASRUM010000216.1:0-5928 GCA_035655415.1 Pseudomonas sp. | reverse complement strand
TGCAACCATGGGAGCCGCATCAGGCAAGGGCTCCGGGGCGTATTGCAGCGCAATTTGCAGGACCTCGTCAATCCATTTAACCGGTTTAATCTGCAGGTCTTGCTTAATATTCTCCGGAATCTCTTTCAAATCGCGCACATTTTCTTCAGGAATGATCACGGTTTTGATTCCACCACGGTGAGCGGCCAGCAGTTTTTCTTTCAAACCACCAATGGCCAATACCTGACCACGCAGGGTGATTTCACCGGTCATTGCCACGTCCGCACGCACAGGGATCTGCGTCAGGGCTGAAACCAGCGCCGTACACATGCCAACGCCTGCGCTGGGGCCGTCTTTAGGCGTCGCCCCTTCCGGCATATGGATATGGATGTCCTGCTTCTCATAGAAGTCCACAGGCACGCCCAGGCTCTTGGCCCGACTACGCACAACAGTCTGTGCAGCGGTGATGGATTCCAGCATCACATCACCGAGCGAGCCGGTTTTGATCAGTTGGCCTTTGCCAGGCACCACGACCGCTTCGATGGTGAGCAACTCGCCGCCGACCTGGGTCCAGGCAAGGCCTGTGACCTGGCCAATTTGATCCTGCTGCTCGGCCAAACCGTAGCGATGCTTGCGCACACCGAGGAAATGCTCGAGCGAATCAGCCGTAACGGAGACCTGGAAGCGCTTCTCTGCGGAGTGTTCCTTAACCACCTTGCGGCACACCTTGGCAATCTGCCGCTCCAGACCACGCACACCAGCCTCGCGGGTGTAGTAGCGAATGATGTCGCGGATAGCCGCGTCTTCAAATACCAGCTCAGCCTTCTTCAAACCATTGGCTTGAACCTGCTTGGGCGCCAGGTATTTGATCGCGATATTGATCTTCTCGGCCTCGGTGTAACCCGGCAGACGAATAACTTCCATGCGGTCCAGCAACGGACCCGGAATGTTCATCGAGTTGGCCGTGCAAAGGAACATCACATCGGACAGGTCGTAGTCGACCTCCAGATAGTGGTCGTTGAAATTGTGGTTCTGCTCTGGGTCCAGTACCTCAAGCAATGCCGAGGCAGGATCGCCACGCATGTCCTGGCCCATCTTGTCGATTTCATCGAGCAGGAATAGCGGGTTACGCACTCCAACCTTGGTCATCTTCTGAATCAGACGCCCCGGCATAGAGCCGATATAGGTGCGGCGATGACCACGAATCTCGGCCTCATCACGCACGCCGCCGAGCGCCATCCGCACAAACTTGCGGTTGGTGGCACTGGCAATCGATTCGGCCAGCGAAGTCTTACCTACGCCAGGCGGACCGACCAGACAGAGCACCGGGCCTTTGATTTTCTTCACACGCTTTTGCACAGCGAGGTATTCAAGGATGCGTTCCTTGACCTCATCCAGACCGTAGTGATCGGCATCAAGGATCGCCTCGGCACGCGCCAGATCCAGGCGCACCTTGCTCTGCGCTTTCCATGGGACATTGACCAGCCAATCGATGTAAGAACGCACCACGGTGGCTTCAGCCGACATCGGCGACATTTGCTTGAGCTTGTTCAGCTCGGCATTGGCCTTGGTATGCGCCTCGGCGGTCAGGCCGGCGTTCTCGATGCGCTTTTTCAGCTCATCGAGTTCGTTATGACCTTCTTCGCTGTCACCGAGCTCCTTCTGAATGGCCTTCATCTGCTCATTCAGGTAGTACTCGCGCTGGCTGCGTTCCATCTGCTTCTTGACCCGGCCACGGATGCGCTTCTCGACCTGCAGTAGGTCGATTTCCGCATCGAGCTGCGCCAGGACATGCTCAACCCGCGCAGCCAGATCGGTGATTTCCAGAATTTCCTGCTTCTGCTCAATCTTCAGCACCATATGCGCAGCCATGGTGTCGACCAGCCGGCTCGGCTCATCGATACCATTGAGCGATGCCAGCACTTCGGCAGGGACCTTCTTACCAAGCTGCACGTACTGCTCGAACTGGCTAAGCAAGCTGCGGGTGAAGACTTCGGACTCACGCTCGGCAGCATCAATCTCGTCGATCAGTTGCACTTCTGCCCGGCAATGACCGTCGGCCTCGATAAAGCGCTCAATCTCGCCGCGCTGCTCGCCCTCGACCAACACCTTGACGGTGCCGTCTGGCAATTTCAGCAGCTGCAACACAGTGGCGACGGTACCTACACGGTAAAGGCCGGCTTCATCCGGATCGTCGTCGGCAGGATTCCTTTGGGCAAGGAGCAGTATCTGCTTCTCGCCCGCCATCGCTGCCTCAAGGGCTTCAATGGATTTCTCACGCCCGACGAATAACGGAATGACCATGTGCGGATAGACCACAACATCGCGCAACGGCAGGAGAGGCAATTCGATGGTTGTCTTCATGATTTCGGCTCTACGGCGGCCATATGGCCGTGAACGGATGGGATAACCCTTAACCCTAAGATGGGGGCAGCCCCAACAAAAAACAAGCGTCGACACAGCAAAAGCAAAGGGGCCCGCAGGCCCCTTGCTTTCAACATGTTACAACGCTGTTACGCGTCAGGCGCAGCCTTGGCTGGCAGCTCGTTGTTCTCATAAATGAGCAACGGCTTGGAGGTGCCATCGATAACGCTTTCATCGATAACCACCTTGCTGACATCGGACTGCGACGGGATCTCGTACATGGTATCGAGCAGGACACCTTCGAGAATCGAACGCAGGCCGCGGGCACCGGTCTTACGTTCAAGTGCCTTGTGCGCAACCGACTTCAGCGCATCCGGACGGAATTCCAGCTCAACCCCTTCCATCTCGAACAGCTTGGCGTATTGCTTGGTCAACGCGTTCTTCGGTTCGGTCAGAATCTGTACCAGAGCCGCTTCGTCCAATTCATCCAGCGTGGCGATAACCGGCAAGCGGCCCACGAACTCAGGAATCAGACCAAACTTGACCAAGTCATCAGGCTCAACGGCGCGCAGTGACTCGCCGATTTTTTTGCCCTCTTCCTTGCTACGAACCTCGGCATTGAAACCGATTCCGCCCTTGGTCGAACGGCCCTGGATGACTTTTTCCAGACCAGAGAACGCACCACCGCAGATAAACAAGATATTGCGCGTATCAACCTGCAGGAACTCCTGCTGCGGATGCTTGCGACCACCCTGCGGCGGCACCGAAGCAACCGTACCCTCGATCAGCTTGAGCAATGCCTGCTGCACGCCCTCGCCCGAGACATCACGGGTAATCGACGGGTTATCCGACTTGCGCGAAATCTTGTCGATTTCGTCGATGTAGACGATGCCCATCTGGGCTTTTTCCACATCGTAATCGCACTTCTGCAGCAGCTTCTGAATGATGTTCTCGACATCCTCACCGACATAACCGGCTTCGGTCAGGGTGGTGGCGTCGGCGATGGTGAACGGTACGTTAAGCAAGCGTGCCAGGGTTTCAGCCAACAGGGTTTTACCCGAGCCAGTCGGACCAATCAGCAGGATATTGCTTTTGCCCAGCTCGACATCATCTTTCTTGTCGCGCTGGTTGAGGCGCTTGTAGTGGTTGTATACCGCTACCGCCAGAACCTTCTTCGCACGCTCCTGACCGATCACATACTGATCGAGGATAGTGCTGATTTCCTTGGGTGCAGGCAATTTATGCGCGCTGCTCTCGGCCTGGGCTTCCTGCACCTCCTCGCGGATGATGTCGTTGCACAGGTCGACGCACTCGTCGCAGATAAAGACCGAGGGGCCGGCAATCAATTTGCGCACTTCATGCTGGCTTTTGCCGCAGAAGGAGCAATAAAGCAGCTTGCCGTTGTCCTCGCCGTTGCGGGTGTCAGTCATTCGTTCAATCCAATCCGGTAGGCTTGAAACACAAGATGAGGGCAAATGCGGGCATTTTCAAGCCCGCCGGCGGCCGGACACGCCGACCTGCCCTATTTTGAGCTGCTTATATTAAGCGGGGCGTTTCTCAATCACTGCGTCGATCAACCCGTATTCACGAGCGGCTTCGGCGCTCATGAAGTTATCACGATTGGTATCGCGCTCGATTTCTTCCAGGGTGCGCCCGCTGTGCTTGGCCATCAGCATGTTGAGACGCTCACGGATAAAGAGGATTTCCTTGGCGTGAATTTCAATGTCCGACGCCTGGCCTTGGAAACCGCCCAGCGGCTGGTGAATCATCACGCGCGAGTTCGGCAGACAGTAACGCTTGCCCTCAGCGCCAGCGGTCAGCAGGAATGCACCCATGCTGCACGCCTGACCAATACAGGTGGTGGACACGTTAGGCTTGATGAACTGCATGGTGTCGTAGATCGACATACCCGCCGTCACCGAACCACCTGGAGAGTTGATGTAAAGGTGAATGTCCTTATCCGGATTTTCCGCTTCAAGGAACAACAGTTGCGCACAGATCAGGTTGGCCATGTAGTCCTCTACAGGACCGACAAGAAAGATCACACGCTCCTTGAGCAGGCGCGAATAGATATCGTAAGCGCGCTCACCGCGAGCCGTCTGCTCGACGACCATCGGTACCAGGCCGCCAGCGGCTTGGATATCAGGCATTTGCTGCATAAAAAGATTGCGGGACATGCGGCACTCGCTCCCTAAATAGTCATGTCACAAATACGCATAAGCCAGCGCGGAGGCTGGCTTATGGCGTGTTCGAACGAGGTAAAGAAATCAGGCGGCTTGTGGTGCTTCTACCGGCTTGACAGCTTCTTCGTACGAGACCGCTTTATCGGTCACGTTGGCCTTCTGCAAAACAGTATCTACAACTTGCTCTTCCAGTACAACCGAACGTACTTCGTTCATTTGCTGGTCGTTTTTGTAGTACCAGGCCACAACCTGCTCAGGCTCTTGGTAAGCCGAAGCCATTTCCTGAATCATTTCGCGAACGCGGGCGTCGTCCGGCTTCAGCTCACACTGCTTGACCACTTCAGCTACGACCAGACCCAGCACAACGCGACGCTTGGCTTGCTCTTCAAACAGCTCAGCTGGCAGCTGCTCAGGCTTGAGGTTGCCACCGAACTGCTGAACGGCCTGCACGCGCAGACGGTTCACTTCGTTGCTGATCAGTGCTTTCGGCACTTCGATCGGGTTGGCAGCCAGCAGGCCGTCCATCACTTGGTTTTTAACCTTGGACTTGATCGCCTGGCGCAGCTCGCGCTCCATGTTCTTGCGCACTTCAGCGCGGAAGCCTTCCAGACCGCCTTCTTTCACGCCGAACAGGGCGAAGAAGTCATCATTCAGCTCAGGCAGCTGAGGAGCCGCGATGCTGTTGACGGTGACGGTGAACTCGGCAGTTTTACCCGCCAGATCGAGGTTCTGATAATCAGCCGGGAAAGTTGGGTTGATTACGCGCTCTTCGCCAGCCTTGGCGCCCACCAGTGCATCTTCAAAGCCAGGAATCATGCGGCCGGAGCCGAGAACCAGCTGAGTACCCTTGGCCGAACCGCCAGCGAAGGCTTCGCCGTCGATCTTGCCAACGAAGTCGATGTTCAGCTGGTCGCCATTCTCGGCAGCGCGCTCGGCGGCTTCGAAACGGGTGTTCTGCTTGCGCAGGATTTCCAGCATGTTGTCGACGTCAGCGTCAGCTACGTCAGCCTGCAGGCGTTCGATAGCGATGGATTCGAAGCCAGCAACGGTGAATTCAGGGAACACTTCGAAGGTGGCAACGTATTCCAGATCCTTGCCTTTCTCGAACGACTTCGGCTCAACGGCAGGAGCGCCAGCTGGATTGAGCTTCTGCTCAACAACGGCTTCGTAGAAAGTGGATTGGATCAGATCGCCCAGAGCTTCCTGACGCGCAGCATCTTCATAACGCTGACGGATCACGCTCATTGGCACTTTGCCAGGACGGAAACCAGGGACCTTGGCACGACGGGCAGTCTGCTGCAGACGCTTGTTGACTTCAGTCTCGATGCGCTCAACAGAGACGCCAACGGTCATACGGCGCTCGAGAGCAGAGGTACTTTCAACAGAAACTTGCATGGATAAT
>DASRUM010000215.1:0-5665 GCA_035655415.1 Pseudomonas sp. | reverse complement strand
AAAGCGAACCGAAGGTTTGCACAGAATTCAAACGCCGCAGGAGAGACTCGCAATGGCTCAGCAGATGAGTGGTCGTCAACCGCGCTACAAGCGCATTCTGCTCAAACTTAGCGGCGAGGCCCTGATGGGGTCGGAAGATTTCGGCATCGATCCCAAGGTGCTTGACCGCATGGCGCTGGAAGTCGGCCAACTGGTCGGTATCGGCGTGCAGGTCGGTCTGGTGATCGGCGGTGGCAACCTGTTCCGTGGCGCGGCGCTGAGCGCGGCAGGCATGGATCGGGTAACCGGCGACCATATGGGCATGCTGGCTACCGTGATGAACGCCTTGGCCATGCGCGACGCGCTGGAGCGCTCGAATATCCCGGCAATCGTTATGTCGGCCATCTCCATGGTTGGGGTGACCGATCACTACGACCGGCGCAAGGCACTGCGTCATCTGAAAACCGGTGAGGTGGTGATTTTCGCCGCTGGCACTGGTAATCCGTTCTTTACTACCGACTCGGCCGCTTGCCTGCGCGCCATCGAAATCGATGCTGACGTGGTGCTCAAAGCGACCAAGGTGGATGGTGTGTACACTGCCGATCCATTCAAAGACCCGCATGCCGAGAAGTTCGAGCGCCTGACCTACGATGAGGTGCTCGACCGCAAGCTGGGCGTAATGGATCTGACGGCCATCTGTCTGTGCCGCGACCATAATATGCCGCTGCGCGTTTTCAACATGAACAAGCCCGGTGCCCTGCTGAACGTTGTAGTCGGCGGCGCTGAAGGCACTCTGATTGAGGAAGATAAACATGATCAATGAGATCAAGAAAGACGCTCAGGTACGCATGCAGAAGAGCCTGGAATCGCTGCTCCATGCCTTCAGCCGAATCCGTACCGGTCAGGCGCACCCGAGCATCCTCGGCGGTGTGATGGTGCCTTACTACGGATCGGACACCCCGCTGAACCAGGTCGCTAACGTCACTGTGAAGGACTCGCGCACCCTGCAGGTTGTAGCGTTCGAGCGCAATATGCTGGCGGCTGTCGACAAGGCGATCCAGAGCTCCGGTCTGGGCTTCAATCCGACCAACCTCGGTGAGCTGCTGCTGATTTCCATGCCAGCGCTGACCGAAGAAACCCGCAAGGGCTTCACCAAGCAGGCCCGTGATGCGGCTGAAGATGGTCGCGTAGCCGTGCGCAATATCCGTCGTGATGCCTTGAGCCAGCTGAAAGATTTGGTCAAGGAGAAGGAAATCAGCGAAGACGAAGAGCGCCGTGCCGCCGACGAAATCCAGAAGCTGACCGACAAGTTCGTCGCGGAAATCGAAGTGGCCGTGAAGCAGAAAGAAGCGGATCTGATGGCCGTTTAACGGCCAGGATATCGTCATGGAAAAGACCAAAGACGGTAGTCCGTTCGCCGTGCCACGGCATGTGGCGATCATCATGGACGGTAACAATCGCTGGGCGAAGAAGCGTCTGCTGCCTGGCGTTGCTGGCCATAAAGCCGGTGTCGATGCGGTGCGTGCGGTGATCGAAGTGTGCGCCGAGGCCGGCGTTGAGGTGCTGACGCTGTTCGCCTTCTCCAGTGAAAACTGGCAGCGCCCGGCCGAGGAGGTCAGTGCGCTGATGGAACTGTTCCTCAGTGCGCTGCGCCGCGAGGCGAAGAAGCTCAATGCCAATGACATCAGCCTGCGCATCATTGGTGATCGCTCACGCTTTCACCCTGAACTGCAGGCCGCGATGCGTGAGGCTGAAGCGCAGACTGCTGGCGACAAACGCTTTGTCTTGCAGGTGGCGGCCAACTATGGCGGCCAGTGGGATATCGCTCAGGCGGCGCAGCGTTTGGCCCGTGAAGTTCAAGGCGGTCATTTACGCGCCGAGGACATCACTCCTGAATTGCTGCAGAGCTGCCTGGTGACCGGCGACTTGCCTCTGCCGGATCTGTGCATCCGCACCGGTGGCGAACACCGCATCAGTAATTTCCTGCTCTGGCAGCTGGCCTACACCGAGCTGTATTTCTCCGACCTGTTTTGGCCGGATTTCAAACACGACGCCATGCGCAAAGCCTTGGCCGATTTTGCTAGCCGCCAGCGTCGCTTTGGGAAAACCAGCGATCAGGTGGCTGCTGAGGCTCGTAGCTAATGCTCAAACAACGAATTATCACGGCGCTGGTGCTGTTGCCATTCGCTTTGGGTGGCTTCTTTCTGCTCGATGGCGCGCTGTTTGCGCTGTTTATCGGCGCAGTGGTCAGTCTGGGTGCCTGGGAATGGGCGCGCCTGGCAGGTTTTACTGCGCAGTTGCAACGCGTGGCCTACGCAGCGCTGGTGGCTGCGTTGTTGTTCGGCCTGTATTTGCTGCCCGCCTTGGCGCCTTGGGTCTTGTTGCTCGGGGTTGTCTGGTGGGCGGTGGCGACCTTTCTGGTGTTGGGTTATCCCGCCAGCAGCCGTTACTGGACGCAGGCTCCAGTCAGATTACTGATCGGTTTGCTTATTTTGCTGCCAGCGTGGCAGGGCTTGGTGCTGTTCAAGCAGTGGCCTGAAGCAAACTGGCTGATTCTGGCGGTGATGGTGTTGGTGTGGGGTGCGGATATCGGCGCCTATTTCTCCGGCCGGCGCTTCGGCAAGCGCAAGCTGGCGCCGCAGGTCAGTCCCGGTAAAAGCTGGGAAGGGGTGTTCGGCGGCCTGCTGGCGACGCTGCTGATCTGCCTGGGGGTGGCGATTTACCGCGATTGGTCGTTTGCCAGCCTGCTGCTGGGCTTGCTCGGCACCGCCGTAGTGGTGTTGATCTCGGTGGTCGGCGATCTGACCGAAAGCATGTTCAAGCGCCAATCCGGGATTAAGGACAGCAGCAATCTGCTGCCGGGCCATGGCGGTGTGCTGGATCGTATCGATAGCCTGACGGCGGCGATCCCGGTGTTCGCCGCGCTGTTGTGGCTGGCGGGCTGGGGCGCGCTGTGAGTCACCTGCAGCAGATTACTGTGCTGGGGGCGACCGGTTCGATTGGTCTGAGCACCCTCGATGTAATCGCGCGTCATCCTGAGCGCTATCAAGTATTCGCGTTGTCCGGTTTCAGTCGTCTGACTGAGCTAGAGGCGTTGTGCATGATCTACCGTCCGCGTTTTGCGGTGGTGCCGCAGGCTCTGCAGGCTCGCCATCTGCAGGAAGGTTTGCGCGCTGCCGGTCTAGCCACTCAGGTGCTGCATGGCCCCGAGGGGCTGTGTGAAGTGGCGGCACACCCGGAAGTGGATGCGGTGATGGCTGCCATCGTCGGCGCAGCAGGCTTGCCACCGACTCTGGCGGCGGTCGAGGCCGGCAAGAAGGTGCTGCTGGCCAACAAAGAAGCCTTGGTGATGTCGGGCGCGCTATTTATGCAGGCTGTGCGTAAAAGTGGCGCTGTATTGCTGCCGATCGATAGTGAGCACAATGCGATTTTCCAGTGCCTGCCGGGTGACTACGCCCGCGGCCTGCCGCAAGTCGGTGTACGACGTATTCTACTGACCGCCTCGGGTGGGCCGTTTCGCGAAATGCCGCTGGAGCAGTTGCACACGGTCACTCCCGAGCAGGCGTGCGCGCATCCCAACTGGTCGATGGGGCGCAAGATCTCGGTCGACTCGGCGAGCATGATGAACAAAGGCCTGGAGCTGATCGAGGCCTGCTGGTTGTTTGACGCCACGCCAGCGCAGATTGAAGTGGTGGTGCATCCGCAGAGCGTGATCCATTCGCTGGTCGATTATGTCGACGGTTCGGTGCTGGCGCAGCTGGGTAACCCGGATATGCGTACGCCGATCAGTCACGCCCTGGCCTGGCCGGAGCGAATCGACTCGGGTGTTGCGCCGCTGGATCTGTTTGCCATCGCTCGGTTGGACTTCCAAGCGCCGGACGAACAGCGCTTTCCTTGCCTGCGCCTGGCGCGTGAGGCGGCGCAGGCTGGCGGTACTGCGCCGGCCATGCTCAATGCGGCCAATGAAGTGGCGGTTGCGGCGTTTCTTGAGCGACGCATCCGCTTTCCCGAGATCGCGAGTATGATCGAAGACGTTCTGCACACCGAGCCCACCCTGGCGGTTCAGAATCTGGATACCGTGCTGGCCGCTGATGGCCGCGCCCGCCATCTGGCCGAACAATGGCTGAGTCGGCGCTGATCGCTGACGCGGAGAAGTTTGATGAGTGCGCTTTATATGCTGGTCGGTACCCTGGTTGCACTTGGGGTGCTGGTAACCATTCACGAATACGGACACTTCTGGGTCGCCCGTCGTTGCGGCGTCAAGGTGCTGCGGTTTTCTGTCGGCTTTGGCAGCCCGCTGCTGCGTTGGCATGACCGCCAGGGGACTGAGTTTGTTTTGGCCGCCATCCCGCTGGGCGGCTACGTGAAGATGCTCGATGAACGCGAAGGCGATGTGCCGCCGGAGTTGCTTGACCAATCGTTCAATCGCAAGTCGGTTCGCCAGCGCATTGCTATCGTGGCGGCTGGGCCGGTGGCGAATTTCCTGCTTGCGCTTCTGTTCTTCTGGGTTGTGGCGATGCTGGGTAGCCAGCAGGTGCGCCCGGTTATCGGTGCGGTCGAGGCGGGCAGTCTGGCCGATGTTGCCGGCCTTCAGGCAGGGCAGGAGATCGTCGCAATTGATGGCCAGTCCACCACCGGCTGGGCTGCAGTAAATCTGCAACTGGTCAGTCGCTTGGGTGAGAGCGGTCGTCTGGATCTGGCTGTGCGCGAACCGGGCTCCTCGGTCGACAGCCCCCGGCAGATCGTACTGGACAACTGGTTGCGTGGCGCCGATGAGCCGGACCCTATCGCTTCTTTGGGGATTCGCCCTTGGCGTCCGGCGCTGCAGCCGGTGCTGGCGCAGCTTGATTCTGAAGGTCCGGCATTTGCTGCGGGCTTGCAGGTTGGCGATCGCCTGCTTGCGCTCGATGGCCAGTCTCTGGCTGATTGGCAGCAGCTGGTGGATCAGGTGCGTGGCTTGCCGGGTAAAAAGATTAGCTTGCGGGTGGAGCGTCAAGGTCAGCAGTTGGATGTGCCGCTGACTTTGGCTGCTCGCGGTGAAGGTGAGGCGCTCAGTGGTTACCTGGGTGCTGGTGTCGCAGGTGGCGAATGGCCGCCTGAGATGTTGCGTGAAGTAAGCTATGGCCCGTTAGAAGCCATCGCTGAAGGTGCCAAAAACACCTGGACAATGAGCGTTCTGACCCTTAATTCCCTGAAGAAAATGCTGTTTGGCGAGCTCTCGGTAAAAAACTTGAGCGGGCCGATAACCATTGCTAAAGTGGCGGGCGCTTCTGCTGAGTCAGGTTTGAGTGATTTTCTTAAATTTCTCGCCTACTTGAGCATTAGTCTGGGGGTTCTTAATTTGTTGCCTATCCCCGTGTTGGATGGGGGGCATCTGCTTTTTTATCTGGTCGAGTGGGTGCGTGGTCGCCCGCTGTCGGAACGGATACAGGGTTGGGGGATGCAGATCGGCATCAGTTTGGTCATCGGGGTGATGTTGCTTGCCTTGGTAAACGACCTGGGTCGCCTGTAGCCGCTGCTGAATTACGCTCTCGGTACGTACAAGACGTGTCGCACTAAGCGGCAGATTTTTTATTGTCAGTTGGAATAAGAAAGGACTTCATGAAACGTCTGCTGCTACCTGCGGTGCTTGCCGCACTGATGATCACCGAAGTTCACGCCGAGTCCTTCACCATCTCCGATATCC
>DASRUM010000214.1:0-31896 GCA_035655415.1 Pseudomonas sp. | reverse complement strand
TGCTCGCAGGCCTCAAGGGCGGCGGGCAGTTCTTCGGGGGCGGTGTTGAGTGAGCAGCTGCCAAGCGCGGGGATCAGCAAGGAGTTGCCGCTCGCCGAGGCGAGCAGTGGCAGCAGGAGCAACAGGCAGCCCAGGGACAGGGTGCGGCCGGTGCGTTTCATGAAAATCCGTTTACCTCGGGATGCAAAACAGGCGATCTGCCTGGCCGCCGGAACGCGGCAGCCATCACATTATGAAATAAGCAGCGGCGTTCTTACAAAGTCTTTACCGGGTTTTCTTCCGTGCTGCCATGTTTTGCGCTGCCGGGCAGGCTTAGCAGCAGCCAAGCCAGCAGTGGGTAGGCGGGTGTCAGCAGGGCGTGGAACAGGTCGACTCGGCGTAAAGAACCGATAAAGCCCTCGGTGCCAACCGCCAAACCGGCCAGCAGAAACAGCCCGACCACCGCAATCGCCGCAGCCAGGGGCGCGCGTTTGGGCCACTGCACGGCGCCTGCATAGATAATCAGCAGCAGGGTCGCCAGGTTGAGCAGCAGGCGATAATCCTCCAGCTGGTTCATCTGCCGGAACAACTCGAAGAAGGCGCACAGCCCCAGCAGGATACGGCCCCAGTTGGCACGGCTCCACTGCCAGCCCCGCCCCAAAGCCAGCGCGGCGGCGCCGAGCAGTGGCAGGCCGAGAAAGCTGCTGGCTTGGCTTAGCCACAGGTGCGCGGCCTGCGCGCTGGGGTCGATGCCAAAGCGAATCACCCCGACGGCTGCCGCTGCAGCTGGCAGGAGAAATCCCAGCAAGGCGCAGAACAATGCTGGCTGATTGGCCTCGCCATAGTGCTTGCGGGCTTTGCCGATGGCGATTGCGCAGGCCAGACAGGCCAGACAGGCCAGTGCCAGAACAGCGTCGCTAAAGGCAGTGCTGTACTGCATCAGGCTTTCTTCATCTCGGCAAAGGCGCGCTCGGCGGCGTCCAGGGTGATTTTCAACTCGGCATCGCCATGGGCGATGGAGGTGAAACCGGCCTCGAAGGCGCTTGGTGCCAGGTACACGCCGCCGTCCAGCATCAGGTGGAAGAAGCGCTTGAAGCGCTCGACATCGCTGGCCATCACATCGTCAAAGGTGACGATGTCGTCGGCGCCGCTGAAATACAGGCCGAACATGCCGCCAGCCTGGGTGGTGACAAACGGGATGCCGGCCGCATCGGCGCGGTCCTGCAGGCCTTGCAGCATGCGGCTGGTGTAGTCGGTCAGCTCGGCGTGGAAGCCCGGGCGTTTGATCAGGCGCAAAGTAGTCAGGCCGGCGGCCATGGCCAGCGGGTTACCCGACAGGGTGCCGGCCTGGTACACCGGGCCGAGCGGGGCGATGCAATGCATGATTTCGCGCTTGCCGCCGAAACAGCCGACCGGCATGCCACCACCGATGATCTTGCCGAAGGTGGTCAGGTCCGGGGTGACGCCGTAATACGCCTGAGCGCCGCCGAGGGCGACGCGGAAACCGGTCATCACTTCGTCGAAGATCAGCACCACGCCGTGTTTATCGCACTGCTCGCGCAGGCCCTGCAGGTAGCCCGGAGCTGGCGGCACGCAGTTCATATTGCCGGCCACCGGTTCGACGATGATGCAGGCGACGCTCGAACCGACTTCGCTGAGCATCTGCTCAACCGCTGCCAGGTCGTTGAACGGCAAGGTCAGTGTGTGTTTGGCGAAATCAGCCGGTACGCCGGCGGAGCTCGGTACACCCTGGGTCAGCAGGCCGGAGCCGGCTTTAACTAACAAACTGTCGGAATGGCCGTGGTAGCAGCCTTCGAACTTGATGATGTTGTCGCGACCGGTGTAGCCACGGGCCAGGCGAATGGCGCTCATGGTCGCTTCGGTGCCGGAGCTGACCATGCGCACCATTTCCATGGACGGCACCAGGCTGCATACCAGGTCGGCCATCTCGGTTTCCATGGCGGTCGGTGCGCCGTAGGACAGACCGTGCTGCAGCTGGTTGCGCACTGCGTCGAGAACTTCCGGGTGGCTGTGGCCGAGGATCATCGGGCCCCAGGAGCCGACGTAATCGACATAGCGCTTGTCGTCTTCATCGGTGACGTAGGCGCCTTCGGCGTGTTTGAAGAACAGCGGGGTGCCGCCGACGCTTTTGAAGGCGCGCACCGGCGAGTTGACGCCACCCGGGATGTGCTTTTGCGCGTTGGCGAAGAGGGTTTCGGAACGGGACATGGCAGGGCCTCTCAAGCAGGGAGTGGGGGCGAGCTGGGCTGCCCCTGACAAGAATTAATTATGGCCTGCCATCCCTGGCAGCCACCCTTCGGGTCATCGCTGTGCGACGTTAATAATGGCTCCAGGCCGTTATATCTGGGTAAACAGGGCGCCAAAGGCGCGGGCGCGGCGCTCGACGTCAGCGGCCGAGTCGGCGCCGAACAGGCCGTGCACCACTGCGACCATGCTGGCGCCGTGGGCAATCAGCTCCGGTGCGTTGTCCAGGGTCACGCCGCCTATGGCGACAATCGGCAGGTTGACCTTGGCTTTCGCCGCCGCCAGCAACGCGACGTCGGCAGCCGGTGCGCCGGGCTTGGTGTTGGAATTGAAGAAGCGGCCGAAAGCGACATAGCTGGCGCCTTCCTTGGCTGCGGCCTCGGCCAATTCCAGTTGGGAATGGCAGGTGCCGCCGATAATCGCCTGACGCCAGAGCAGGGCGCGGGCGACGGACAGCGATCCATCGCCTTGCCCCAGATGCAGGCCTACACCCAAACGGGCGGCCAATTCGGCGTCGTCATTGATGATCAGCGTGGCGCCATAGCGGTTGCACAGCTCGCGCAGCGCTTCGGCTTCGCGCAGGCGGCGGGCGTCGTCGCTGGATTTATCGCGGTACTGCAGCAGCGTCGCACCGCCCTTGAGTGCGGCCTCAACGTAGGGCAATAACTTGCCCTTGAGCAGTTCGCTGTCGGTGATGGCATACAGGCCACGCAGTTTCATCGCAAACGCTCCATCAGTGGCTTTCTATTAATAAGCATCCAGCGGCAGGCGGCGCGGAATAAACTGGCCGTGGCCAGGCTGTTCGGCATCGCGCAGGGTGCGCCAGGTGTAGTCGAGGGCAAATTGCACGGCGCTGACCAATTCCTGGCCCAATGCCAGGCGACCGGCCAGGGTGCTGGCCAGGGTGCAGCCGGAACCATGGTAGCTGCCGGGCAGGCGCTGGCAGGTAAAGGTGTGGCGGCTGCCGTCGCGGCTGTACAGGCGGTTGTGAACTTCGTGCTCATCGCCATGGCCGCCGGTGATCAGCAGGTGCTGGATATAGGGCAGCAGTTTCTCGGCGCATTCATCGGCGCTGCCGTCCGGCAGCTCAGCGAGGATGCGTGCTTCCGGCAGGTTTGGCGTGGCGATGGTGGCGACGGGCAGCAGGCGCTCGCGCATGGCGTAGCCGACTTCGTCCTTGCCCAGTGCGCCGCCACCGCCGGCACGCAGTACCGGGTCGCAGACCAGCGGGATACCCGGCAGGCGCTGCATGATCTCCAGCACGGTTTCGACCATCTCGACCGAGCCGAGCATGCCGAGCTTGACCGCTTCGACCGGCAGGTCGTTGATCACTGCATTGGCCTGGGCCAATACCCACTCGCGGTCGAGCACGCGGAAGTCGGACACATTGACGGTGTCCTGCACGGTCAGCGCGGTCACGGTTGGAGCGGCGTGACAGCCTTGGGCGAGCAGGGCTTCGATATCGGCTTGCAGGCCGGCACCACCACTGGGGTCATGACCGGACAGGCACAGCACTACGGGGCGGGAAGTAGGCGTTTTCATGGTGCGCGAGCTTACCACCAAACCACGGCTTGCAGACCTCGAAACGCCAGGAAAGCCAGTCGGGCGGACGATCTGTCGCATGCCGTAGCCCGGATATAATCCGGGACGGTTGTCCGGAATCCAGAAGGTTTCCGGATTACATTCGGGCTACACGTAAATGCCGTGAACGTGGTTTAAGTGAGGGGCATTATGCGCGCCCAGCTTTTTCCTGGGGCTCTGGCGCAAGGGCCTATGCTAGAGTGCCAGCATCCAATTACACCGCTTCCAGCGGCGCTACCTAAGGCGCTGCTGGCTTACTATGGCTGAGTTGCATGCACTACATCCTTCTCTGTTTCTTCATGCTGGTGCCAGGGTTGGCCGGGGCATTGGTTTTTGACGAAAACACCCGCAGCCTGCCGCTCGGCAAGGCCATGTCAGTATTTGAGGATGTACGCGGCGATGCCAGCATCGAGGACATCACCTCGCCGGCCCTGCAGGCCAGTTTTCGTCAGCACGACAAGGGCGTACTGAACGCCGGCTATTCGCGCTCGGTGTTCTGGTTACGTCTGGATCTGGAGTACCGCCCGCAGCAAGCGACAGGCTCGCAGCCCTGGTTGCTGGAGCTGGCCTATCCGCCGCTTGATCATGTGCAGCTGTACCTGCCTGATGAGCAGGGGCGTTACCAGTTGCGCCAGCACACTGGCGATGCCTTGCCGTTCTCCAGTCGCGAGATCAAACAGCACAACTATGTATTTGAGCTGCAACTGCCGCCAGCGCAGCGGCAAAGCGTTTACCTGCGTCTGGAAAGTCAGGGTTCGATCCAGGCGCCGCTGACCCTCTGGGCGCCGAATGCCTACCTGGAAGAGCAGCCGGCGCGCATCTATGTGCTGGGCATCATCTACGGCGTGCTGCTGGTGATGCTGATCTACAACCTGTTTATCTTCCTCAGCGTGCGCGATACCAGCTACCTGTATTACATCCTCTATATCGCCTCGTTCGGCTTTTATCAGCTGTCGGTCAACGGTGCGGCCATCGAATATTTCTGGCCGAACAGCCCCTGGTGGGCGAACGCTGCGACGCCTTTCCTGATTGGCGCGGCGGCGTTGTTTGGTTGTCAGTTCGCCCGCAGCTTTCTGCATACCGCCGAGCACAGCCCCTGGGTCGATCGCGCCCTGTTGCTGATGATGGCCTCCGGCGTGCTGGTGATGACTCTGGCGCTGACGGCCAGCTACGCGCTGTCGCTGCGTCTGGCCACCTACCTGGCGCTGGGCTTTACCGTGGTGATCTTCAGCGCGGGCATCCTCGCCTGGATGCGCGGCATGCGTGTGGCGCGTTATTTCATCATCGCCTGGACAGCCTTTCTCGTCGGCGGAATGATCAACACCCTGATGGTGCTGGGCTACCTGCCGAATATGTTTCTCACCATGTACGCCAGCCAGATCGGCTCGGCGCTGGAAGTGGGCCTGCTTTCGCTAGCACTGGCCGACCGCATCAATGCGATGAAGGAAGAGCGCACGCGCATCCTCCAGGAGGCCGGGCTCAAGCTCGAAGCCTTCAACCAGGAGCTGGCCAACAGCAACCGCCTCAAGGATGAATTTCTCGCCACCGTCACCCATGAGCTGCGCACGCCGATGAACGGGGTGATTGGTTCGCTGGAGCTGATGCAGATGCTCGAGATCGACGGCGAGCTGGTGCACTACCATCGCACTGCCGCCAGCTCGGCCCGCGACATGATGCGCATGGTCAATGACATCCTTGCCCTCACCGAGCTGCAGGCTGGGCGCCTATATCCTCGGCGTGAACCGTTCAGTCTGCGCGGCCTATTCGACGGCTTGCGTGCGCAGTACGCGCCGCGCGCCGAAGAAAAGGGTCTGCGTTTTGTTCTGGAATTGGACGACAGCCTGCCGGATACCCTTGAGGGCGACGCCAGCAAGCTGGTGCAAAGCCTTGGCTGTTTGCTGGATAACGCCATCAAGTTCACCCTGCATGGCGAAGTGCGCGTGCGGGTTACTCGCGGCGGCACGGCGATCGATATTCTGCCGCTGCGCATCGAGGTGATCGACACCGGTGTGGGCTTCACCGTGCCAGCTGACGGCAAGCTGTATCAGCGCTTTCAGCAGCTGGATGGCTCCATGACCCGTGAGTACGGTGGCCTGGGTATCGGTCTGGCGATCTGCCGGCAACTGGTCGACCTGCTCGGCGGTGATCTCAGCCATGAATCCCAGCCAGGCCAGGGCAGCTGTTTCCGTCTGGAGCTGCCGCTGGCCCTGCCGGTGCAAATGACTACCCCAGCCGCAGTCGTGCTACGCGCTACAGGCCCGGCGCTGCGCATGCCTGAGCAGTGCACGGTATTGATCGTCGAAGACAACGCGATCAACCAACTGGTGACCCGCGGCATGCTGCTCAAACTGGGTTATCAGGTGCGCACCGCCGACAATGGTGCCGAAGCCCTTGAGGTGCTGCGTAACGAGACCATCGACGCGGTGCTGCTGGATTGCCAGATGCCGGTGATGGACGGTTTTGCCACCTGCCGCGCGCTTCGCAATCTGCCCGGTTGCCAGCTGCTGCCGGTGCTGGCGATCACCGCTCACAGCCACAGTGGCGACCGCGAGCGCTGCCTGGCTGCCGGTATGAGCGACTACCTGGCCAAGCCGGTGAAATTCGAGCAGCTGCGCAGTCTGTTGCACGACTGGGTGCTCTGCCGCGCCAGCTGAGTCGAGCGTAAAGCCACAATTGGCCTTAGCCTCCGCCCTCGTAGCCCGAATAAGCGCCAGCGCAATCCGGGGCTGGCTCCTGTGAGAAGCATATGCAGAGGTTTATCCGGGCTATGGATGCCTGCTGCACAAACGTCCCTCTCTTGGCCGAAATGCCTCTGTGCGCAAACTCTGAATCCTGATTCACTGATTTCAATTAGTGAATCAGGATTCAGACCATGGCCTATCGCACCACTGCATTGCGTATCGACCGCGACCAGGCGCTGCGTGAGCGCATCATCAGCGCCGCTCTGGCGCGGGTGGCCGAGGGCGGCTTTGCCGCGTTGACCATGCAGGCGCTGGCCGAGGATGTCGGCATTGCCACCGGCAGCCTGTATCGCCACTTCAGCAGCAAAGGCAGCCTGGCGGCCGAGGTGTTTGCCGTGGCCAGCCAGCGTGAGGTCGATGCCCTGGCGACCACGGTGCGCGGCCCCTGCAGCCCGGTGCAGCGTCTGGCTGCAGGGCTTGAACGCTTTGCCGCGCGGGCTTGGGAAAGCCGCCGCTTGGCCTTCGCCCTGATTGCTGAGCCGGTTGATCCGGAAGTCGACGAGCAGCGCCTGCTCTACCGCGAAGCCTATGCCGAGCTGTTCGTCGAATTGCTGCAGGAAGGCGCCGCTCAAGGCGTATTCCGCGTGCAGCAGATCAATCTGGTCGCTGCCTGCCTGGTCGGCGCAATCGCCGAGGCCCTGGTCGGCCCCTTGTCGCCGCCAGCGCGTGCGGCCCGCGAAGCCGGTTATCCCGCCCCAAGCCTGGCTGAAGTCAGCCAGGCCCTGGTTACCTTTTGTCTACGCGCCGTGGGCGCCCCATTGCTCGCCCCATTGCCCAAAAAAGAGGAGCCTCAGCCATGAATGCCAGCCAGCACGCTGAAACCCATGAAGTGTTCAACCAGGTGCCGCCGTTGGACGGCGCCAACCTGTACCGCGTTGACCTGCCGCTGCAGGAGTGGACCAAACGCTTCGGCGGCGGTTGGGCCGAGCAGCGCCTGGATGTGTATGGCGCGCTGGCCGGTGGTGAGCTGATGGTCGCGGGCTTTCTCGCCAATGAAAACAAGCCGGTGTTCAAAAGCCATGACCGCTATGGTCATCGCGCCGATCTGGTGGAATTTCACCCGGCCTATCACCAGCTGATGAGCGCAGCCATCGCGCATGGTTTGCCGTCCATGCCCTGGACCGACCCGCGTGCCGGCGCCCAGGTGGCGCGCGCCGCCATGAGTTACCTGCACAGCCAGGCCGAAGCCGGCAGCGGTTGCCCGCTGACCATGACTTTCGCCAGCGTGCCTGCGCTCAAGCTGCAGGCCGATGTGGCCGAGAAGTGGCTGCCGAAAATCCTCTCGACCCAGTACGATCCGCGCAACCTGCCGATCGAGCAGAAAACCGGTGCGACCATCGGCATGGCCATGACCGAGAAACAGGGCGGCACCGATGTGCGTGCCAACACCACACGTGCCTACCCGGTGGGCCTCGGTGGCCCGGGCCAGGCCTACGAGCTGGTCGGCCACAAGTGGTTCTGTTCGGCGCCGATGTGCGATGCCTTCCTGACCCTGGCGTACACCACCAAGGGCCTGACCTGCTTTCTGCTGCCGCGGCACCGCCCGGATGGCACACGCAACGAGTTCTATATCCAGCGCCTGAAAAACAAGCTGGGCAACTGGTCGAACGCCTCCAGCGAAGTGGAGTTTCGCGGCGCCCTGGCCTGGATGGTCGGCGAAGAGGGCCGTGGCGTGCCGACCATTATCGAGATGGTCGCGCTGACCCGCTTCGACTGCATGATCGGTTCCAGCGCGCTGATGCGTCAGGCCCTGACCCAGGCCGCACACCATTGCGCCCATCGCCAGGTTGGCGGCCGCGTACTGAGCGAGCAGCCGCTGATGCAGAACGTACTGGCCGACCTGGCCCTGGAAAGCGAGGCGGCCCTGGCGCTGACCCTGCGCATGGGTAAGGCGCTGGACAATCCGCATGACGAACAGGAAGACAAGTTCGCCCGCCTGGTTACCGCCGTGGGCAAATATTGGATCTGCAAACGCGCGCCAGCAATGATCAACGAAGCCGCCGAATGCATGGGCGGTGCCGGGTATGTTGAGGACACCATCCTGCCGCGGCTGTACCGCGAAGCACCGGTCAACTCCACATGGGAAGGCTCGGGCAACGTGCAATGTTTGGACGTGCTGCGTGCCCTGTCCAAAGAGCCCGGTGTGCTCGATGCGCTGTTTGTCGAGCTGGGTGACGGTCACGGTGATGCGCGCCTGAAAGCGCATATCGCCAAGCTGCAGGCGGACTTCCGCGACACCGCCGATATCCAGTACCGCGCCCGTCAGCTCACCGAAGACGTGGCCCTGGCGCTGCAAGCCAAGCTGCTGCTGGAAGCCGGCAATGCATCGGTGTCCGATGCCTTTATCGCCAGCCGTCTGGGCGGGCAGGGTGGTCGGGTTTACGGCACGTTGCCGCGCGGGCTGGACGTCGAAGCGCTGTTGGCACGCAGTACGCCGCATCTGATCTGAGGCGCCGAGTATGCAAGTCAGTCTCTTTGAGCAGTTACAGGCGTGGCTGGCCGGTGATATCGGTGCGGACTACGGTATCTCTCAGCTGCAGGCTGCCGCAGGTTTGTCGGGGTTCAGCAGTCAGCCGCCGGCCGTGCACTTCAATCCACTCGGTGGTGTGCATGGCGGCTACACCGCCACGCTGTTCGATGCAGCGCTGGGGTTGGCGGTGTACTCGCAGGCCTGCGCCGAGGAGGTTTACGTGACCGCCAGCCTGCAGGTGAATTACCTGCGTCCGATCCGCCTAGCGGCCTTGCCGCTACGCACCGAAGCGCGAGTGCTGCAGCGCGATGGGCGACAGGTAGCTGCGCAAGCCACTCTGCATGATGCTCAGGGGCAGCTGTGCGCCAACGCCAGCGCCGTATTCACCTGCCTGCGCAGTGCGGCCTCAGGCGCCACCTAGCTATTGGGCATGCCGGTGGAGTGAAGCGCCGTGCTCAGCCGGTGTGTACTCATCACGTGGCCGGGCTCTGTCATTTCTCTCTGCCGCCGGGTAAGGTGGCCGCCGATGGTTCCAGCTCGTGCTACGCGACTGGATGAAAAGGGAACATGGAAAGCACCACAACCGGTGCCGAAGCCATGGCTGCCCCCGCAACTGTAAACGGTGAATGACGCCCACATGCCACTGGCCACAAGGTCGGGAAGGCGGGCGAAGTGTCAAACCGTGAGCCAGGAGACCTGCCATCGAAGCCGGGCGCTTATGCCCAATCCCTCAATCCAGATCATCGCGCGGTGGGCGCGGTACAGGAATCTCTATGCACATCGAACCAGAAGTCGTCACTGGCGCCAAACTCTTCCTCAGTTATGCAACCGCCGCAGGTGCCTTTGGCCTCACGGCCAAGCTTGCCCTCGACAGCGTACGCAGCAACGGTGGCGCCGCCGCCCTGGCTTTGCGTAGCCTGCTGACCACTGCCCTGGTGTTCTGCTTCTTCGAGGTCTTTCCGCATCATGCGGTCGGGGTTTCCGAAGTACACCTGATCCTCGGCTCGACCCTGTTGCTGCTGTTCGGCGCGGGTGCCACGGCGGTTGGCCTGGCGCTCGGTTTGCTACTGCAGGGGCTGCTGTTTGCTCAGTTCGACTTGCCGCAGTACGGCATGAACGTCACCACGCTGCTGGTGCCGCTGTGGGCTATCAGCCTGCTGGCCAAGCGCATCATTGCGCCGGGCACTGCCTATGTTGATCTCTCCTACAAGCAGGCGCTGGCGCTGTCGACTGCCTATCAGGGCGGCATCGTTGCCTGGGTCGGCTTCTGGGCGTTCTACGGCAACGGCTTCTCCGGCGAGAACCTGGCGGCCGTCGGTAGCTTCGGTCTGGCCTATATGAGCGTGATCCTGATCGAGCCATTGGTCGATCTGGGTGTGCTGGCCGCCGCCAAGACGCTGTCGGCTTATAGCCGTGGGCCGTTGTTCAACTCGCGTCTGCACCAACCGGCCTGATTGATCACTGGCGACGCTGCCAGATCAGCTTGCCGGTATTGCTCTCAGTGACCAGATACTGGTCACTGAAGCGATAGTAGGCGGCAGGCTGATAGTCACCGCGGCCCTGCATCTGTACTTCCAGCAAGCCATTGTTACTCTGCCAGCGACCGCTGTACTGCAGCTCGCCAGGGCTGTCGTAGTTCCAGTCCGCACCGCCTGCGACGCTGCGTGTCCATTGTGAAACGCTGCCGTCGCCCTGCAGTTGCAGGATCATCTGGGTGGTCATGGAGGCGAAATTGGCGCCGCCGCTGTTAACTATCTTCTCGTGTACCCAGGTGCCGATCAGCGCTGGGTCGCGTGTTGCGTTGCTGCTCGGGTTGCTACTTGGCGCGGCGACTGCAGCACTGAGGTTCTGCCGGTGGAACAGCGCCTTGCGTTCCAGGGTTGCCCCAGTAGTCGGATTGCGTGCGGCGATATGGGTGTTGAGCACGCCATTGCCGTAGGTGGCATTCATATTGGCAATCACTTGCCCGGACTTCGGTTCGCTGATCTGCGCACTAAGCAGTTGGCCGTCAAAGTTGCCGCTGATCTGCAGGCGCAGCGTCGCGCCCTCCACATATTCCCCCGTGACTTGCTGGCCCTGGCTGCGCAGGTGCATTTCGGCTGGCTGGCCGTCCAGCGTGGTCAGGTAGTGGCCGTCCAGGGTGTCGGCCAGCAGAAAACTGGGTAACAGACAGAGCACAAGTGTGAGCAGGGCGCGCGGCATGAGTTTTCCTTAGAAGATGAGCTGACAGAAGATTAGCAACGGATGCTTGACCTGGGGGCCGCCCCGTACTTGCAGACTGGCAACGCAGCTTAATAGAGGAGTGTTGCCATGACCCGTGAACAAGCCTTCTGGCAGGAATACCTACTGGCCCGCGCCCAGCGCGGCATCGATCCCGCTGCCGAGCTGCGCCATCTGGAGCGCGCGCATATTCTCGGTCAGCGTTATTTCAGCGAGCACCTGCGCAGCCACCTGTGGATGCTCGCCTGGGCTTGGCGACAGCGTGACTGGGCCGAGGGCCTGGCACAACTGCTGCGCATCCCCGGTAGCCTGGGTTCGCTTCTGGGGCTGTTTCCCTTAGGGAATCCAGGCACGCGGCGCGTCGGCCCGCTGACCCCGCAGGCGCTGCCCGAGGATCTGCAAGCGCTGCTCAAGTAGCCTGCGCCGGCAACGTCGCGCTATCGCAAGCGCGGCGGATCAGGGCAAGATAGAGCCATTGAGATCAGCCAGGAAGGTGCCTTGTGAACCCTTGTTCCGATGACTTTATTGTCGCCAACACCGCTGAAGAAGCGGTGGATCGTCTGGCCGCCTTGCACCTGCAGGCGACTACGGGCTTGAGCCAGGCGCTCAAACGCTATCTCAAGGAGCGTATCAAGCCGGATGCCGAGCAGCAGTCGCGTTTTCGCTACCCCGAGCTGCGCCTGATCTACCTGTGTCAGGGCGAAGTACCGACCACCGTGCGCGCTTATGCCAAGGTGCAGGTGCCCGGCACTTACAGCGTCACCGTCACGCACCCGGCTGCGTTTCGCAAATACCTGCTGGAGCAGCTGCGCCCGCTGATGAGCGACTTCACCGTGCGTGTGGAAGTGGGCATCAGCCAGCAGAACATTCCTTATCCGTACGTGGTCGAACAGGGCGATGAGCTGGCCGGCTCCGGGGTGACTGCCGCCGAATTGGCGCGGGTGTTCCCCAGCACCGACCTGTCCGCCGCCACCGACGGTACAGCCGATGGCCTGTACGACTGGGAAAACACCGACCCGCTGCCGCTGGCGCTGTTCGATGCCGCGCGGGTGGATTTCTCCCTGCGCCGCCTGGTGCATTACACCGGCAGCGACTGGCGGCATGTGCAGCCATGGATTCTGCTGACCAACTACCACCGCTACGTCGACCAATTTATCCGCCATGGCCTGGACATGCTGGTCGGTGAGTCGCGCTTCAACCGTATGGTGCTGCCGGGCAACGTGGTGATCGAGCGTGGCATGGCCGAAGGCGAGATGCAGGCGATTATCGAGAACGTCATCTGGCACCGTTACCAGATGCCCGCCTACCACCTGCAAGCCGAGGATGGCCACGGCATTACCCTGGTCAATATCGGCGTCGGCCCGTCCAACGCCAAGAACATCACCGACCACCTGGCTGTGCTGCGCCCGCATTGCTGGCTGATGATCGGCCACTGCGGCGGCCTGCGTCAGTCGCAAACCATCGGCGACTACGTGCTGGCTCACGCCTATATGCGCCGCGACGGCATTCTTGACCGCGTGCTGCCGCCGCATATTCCACTGCCGGCCCTGGCCGAAGTGCAGCAGGCTCTGCAGGAAGCGGCCAAGCTGGTCACTGGTGAGCAGGGTGACGAGCTGAAAAAGCGTCTGCGTACCGGCACCGTGCTGACCTACGACGACCGCAACTGGGAACTGCGCTGGGCCCAGGAGCGGCCGCTGATCAACCTGTCCCGCGCCGTGGCGGTGGACATGGAAAGTGGCACCATCGCCGCGCAAGGCTATCGCCTGCGGGTGCCCTACGGCACGCTGCTGTGCGTCTCGGACAAGCCGCTGCACAGCGAGATCAAACTGCCGGGCGCGGCCGGTGCGTTCTATGAGCGTGCGGTGACCCAGCATCTGCATATAGGCATCACTGCGCTGGATCTGCTGCGCAACCAGCTCAATTCGCTGCACTCGCGGAAACTGCGCAGCTTTGATGAGCCGCCGTTCCGTTAAGCTTCCAGTGAAACCAAAAAGCCCGAGGTTTGCGCCTCGGGCTTTTCATTTCAGCTCAGCTTATTTGCTGGCATCCAGTACCACGCGGTAGCGCGCTTTACCGGCGCGCAGGTGGTCGATGGCCTCGTTGACCTTGCTCATGGGGAAGTGCTCGACCTGCGGCAGGATCTGATGGCGTGCGCAGAATTCCAGCATGGTCGCCATATTGCTAGGCGAACCGACGGGCGAGCCGGACAGGCTCTTCTGCTTCGGGATCAGGTTGAATACATGCACCGGGATCGCGCTGGGCACGATGCCGACAAAGTGCAGCCGGCCCTTGCCGCGCAGGGTGCCGATCATCGCGTTCCAGTCCAGGTCGGCACTGGCGGTAACCAGGAGGAAATCCAGGCTGCCGGCAATCGCTTTCAATGCCGCGCTGTCGGTGGAGGCCACCACCTTGTGCGCACCCAGGCGTTTGGCTTCTTCCTGTTTGCTTAGCGATGAAGTGAAGGCGGTGACCTCACAGCCCCATGCATTGAGAAAGCCCAGCGCCAAGTGACCGAGGCCGCCGATGCCGACCACGCCGACCTTGTCGGTGGGCTTCACATCGAAATCCAGCAGCGGGCTAAACACTGTGGAGCCTGCGCAGAACAGCGGGCCGACCAGCGCCGGATCAAGGCCGTCTGGCAGTGGTACGGCCCAGGCCCAGTGGCTGCGCAAACGGTCGGCGAAACCGCCGTTGCTGCCGACAATGGTCGGTTTTACTGTGCCGCAGAGCTGGTGCGAGCCTTCCATGCAGGAACTGCAGTGCATGCAGCTGCCCTTGTACCAGCCGATGCCCACGCGCTGGCCGAGCTTGAGGCCGCGGGCCTGCGGGCCGAGGCGTACCACGGTGCCGACCACTTCATGGCCGGGGATAAAGGGGTAGCGCGCGTTGCCCCATTCATTGTCGATCATCGACTGATCGGAGTGGCAGATGCCGCAGTATTCCACGGCCACTTCGACCTCTTCGGCACCGAGCGGGCCTGGGTCATAACTGTGCGGTTCGAGGGGCGCGCCGGGGGCTTTGGCGGCCCAGCCGGTAAAGGTTTCGACGATGGATTCGGACGAACTCATAACAATGGCCTCGGGACGGGAAACACAACTTAGCCAGCATAGCCCGCTACGCCGGGGAAGGCAGTGCGGATCACTCAGCCTGATAGTCCAACCTTGGCCTCGGTTACACTGGCCGCCTTGCAACCTGCTGCTGGATTACCTATGTCGCGCCCACCTCGCCCTGCGTCCCCTCGTCCGCTCAGCGGCAAACCTGCCGTGCGCCGTGTGGCCAAGGCACCGCCCGCCGAGTCGCGTTTGCTGGTGCTGAATAAGCCGTTCGATGTGCTGACCCAGTTCAACGACGAACAGGGCCGCGCCACCCTCAAGGATTTTGTCGATGTGCCTGGCGTCTATCCGGCAGGCCGGCTGGACCGTGATAGCGAAGGTTTGTTGCTGTTGACCAACGACGGCGGTCTGCAGGCGCGCATCGCCGACCCCAAGCACAAGCTGTCTAAAACCTATTGGGTGCAGGTCGAGGGTGAACCAAGTGAGGCGCAGGTGCAGCAGCTGCGTGATGGTGTGCAATTGAATGACGGGCCAACCTTGCCGGCCGAGGCACGGTTACTGGACACGCCCGAATTGTGGGAGCGCAACCCGCCGGTACGCTTTCGCAAAAGCATCCCCACGGCCTGGCTGGAGCTGGTGATTCGCGAGGGGCGCAACCGTCAGGTGCGGCGTATGACGGCGGCCGTGGGCCTACCGACGCTGCGCCTGGTGCGGGTGCGTATCGGCCCGTTCAGCCTGGACGGCTTGCAGCCGGGGCAGTGGCGCGAAGTGCCGGCCCGGCTGGATTGATCAGTAGCCGGCTTTGATAACGGCGATGCCTTTGTCCAGCACCTCATTCCAGGCGCTGCGGGTTTCGTTGCAGTACTGCTGATCATGCTCGCCGATGGTCTGCAGCAGTGCTTGCTGCCACAGCACATACAGCTCTGGGCGAATGTCCATGGCGGCGCGGGAGTGGCTGCAGCCCAGGGCGCGCAGCTTGGTGTCAGGCATACCGCGCGCATGCATCACCAGGTTGAGAATGCCCTGACGCAGCAGTAGCTTTTGCCCGTTCATCTCGGTATTGGCGAACTTCTCGCGCACCTCCGGTGAGCTGGCGAGGAAGTGCTGGTAAAAACTGTCGAAGAAATCAGGGCTGGCGCAGCAGCGGCCATAGCTCTGCATCACCCGGTCGGTGGGGGACATGAATACTCCTAGGAAACGGCGAAAAGCCGCATTCTAACGCGGTTAGATGCGGCTGGACGTGCAGTAGTCGGCGCGGGGCAGCTTTCTAGCCGTGGATGCCGCGACTTGCTTCGATGATGTAGGTGATGATCGGCTTGGCTAGGAAGGCGAACAGGCACAGGCCCAGGCCGAGAAACAGGATCGCCGTACCCAGGCGGCCGGCTTTGGAGGTTTTCGCCAGGTCCCAGATGATGAAGAACATAAACACCATCAACCCGCCGACTAGGGCGTACATCATCAGGGATTCGAACTGTTCGGTTTCCATTCGGGCCTCGTGAACCTGCAGGTGCTCGGCTGGGTGCCGACAATCGATGCGTAGGCGGGCGCGGTGACGCTCGCCAGAGGGGCGCGATTATACGCGCCGGGGGCGGCCCTGCCAGCCGCGCATGGCTAGGGTGCGGCGATCAGCCGCGCAGGTGCTGCAGCGGCAGCTGGGTGCTGGAGAGGATCTGCTGCAGGACAAAGCTGGAACGCACGCTGGAAACTCCCTCGATACGGGTCAGGGTGCCCAGCAGCAGTTTCTGGTAGTGATCCATGTCCGGCACCACCACCTTGAGCTGATAGTCGGCGTCCATTCCGGTGACCAGGCAGCATTCGAGCACTTGCGGGCATTTGCGGATTTCTTCCTGAAAATGCTCGAAACGCTCAGGGGTGTGCTTGTCCATGCCGATCAGCACGTAAGCGGTCAGCGTCAAGCCGAGCTGTTTGCGGTCGAGCAGGGCGACCTGGCCGAGGATATAGCCGTCGTCTTCAAGCTGTTTGACTCGCCGCGAACAGGGCGAGGGCGACAGGCCGATACGTTCGGCCAGCTCTTGGTTGGACAGGGTGGCGTCGCGCTGCAATTCGGCGAGGATATTCAGGTCATAACGATCAAGTCTGTTCATCTTTGCCATGCTTTCATTATTTGGTTGTGCTTGATGATGCGCTTGTGGTGATTAATTGCGCAAGTGGTGGGTATTTCAGCAATGTTCGCAATCTTTCACTGCGCCGGCGGGCGTAAGCTTTACCTCAACTTCAAGGCCCGGACGACACGTCCAGCCGCCTCGCCCAATCAGGTGAGCGGTCGCCGCCGATCCCACCGGATCGTCACGGCACCCGGGTCCGCACTGCCCAACCAGGCAGGCGAAGAAAAGGCGTTACCATCGCCACAATGACGGACACGCAAAAAAGGGGAAGGCCTGCAGACCTTCCCCTTTTTTGTGTCTGCCATCTTTGGCGGACACCCTGCGGGCCGTCGCTGCGCGGCGTCAAAAAGTGCTCCAGGCAATTTTTTGTTGCGCGCTAGTGGTCTGCAGGGGCTGGGGCGTGCTTTACCACGCTGCTGGGGTCGGCATGCACCAGTACCTCTGCGCGGGGGAATTCGCTGCGTATCGCCGCTTCAACCTGATCGCACAGGCCGTGGGCATGCTGCAGGCTCAACTCGCCTGGCAGCTCCACATGCAGCTGGACGAACCAGTGGGTGCCGGAGAGGCGCGTGCGCAGGTCATGCACGCCCAGCACGCCGGGCACCGCGCAGGCTAGGCTATGCATCTGCGCGCTAATCTGCGGGTCGAGTTCCTGATCCATCAGCACGGTGGCCGCTTCGCGGACGATGCTGATGGCGCTCCAGAAGATATACAGCGCAATGCCGATACCGAAGATGGCGTCCAGTTGCGGCCAGCCGTAACTGGCCAGCAGCAATGCCAGGAGGATGCTGCTGTTAAGCAGCAGGTCCGAGCGGTAGTGCAGCGAGTCGGCGCGAATTGCGGTGGAGCCGGTCAGCTTGACCACATGGCCTTGGAACAGCAGCAGGGCGATGGTCACCGCCAGCGACAGCAGCATCACCGCGATGCCCAGTGCCGGTGCGCCAAGCGGTTCAGGATTGAGCAGACGGTCGATGGCGTGACTGCCCACCAGCAACGCGCTGGCGCCGATAAACAACGCCTGACCCAAACCGGCCAGGGCTTCGGCCTTGCCATGGCCGTAGCGGTGATCCTCATCGGCCGGGCGCAGCGCGTAGTGCACGGCGATCAGATTGAGCAGTGAGGCGGCGCCATCAAGCAGCGAGTCCGTCAGCCCTGCGAGCAGGCTGACCGAGCCGCTGAGCCACCAGGCAATGGCTTTGGCCAGTGCCAGCGTAAGTGCCGCCGCCAGTGCGGCGAAGGTCGCCAGGCGCATCAGGCGGGCGTGTTGCGGCTGTATGTTCACGGGCTATCCAGAATGGGCGAGTACTGCCAAGGCTAGCGCTAAATAACAAAAGCCCGTCGTAAAACGGGCTTTCAGTTCGGGCTTGCTGGTGCCGGGCTTAGGCTGCTGGGCGCAGACCATAGGCCGCCAGCTGCTCGGCGCTGCCGCTGTGCTGGATCAGGCGTGGGTCATCCAGTGGCAGGCTGTGGCCCGTTTGCACTTCGATCAGTGCCTTGAGCTTGATCGGATCGACCTTGCCGTCGGCATCCACCACATTCTGCAGGTCTTGCGGGTCAACCTGTGAGGTCATGCCGCCGGGCAGGTAGATCGCGCCGGTGGCAAAGTCGATACCAAAGGCGATCAGCCCGGGAATTACATAGAAGAGAATACCAATGGCGTTGAGCCCAGCCACCATAGGGTCGATGCGGCCTTCGATCTGGCCGCGACGATCCGGGAAGAACAGGGTGCCGCAGGCGGTCAGTTGAGTGAGCAGGGCGGCGACGATAAGGCCACCGATAACGCGGGTTTGGGTGCTCATTGAACATCTCCATGGGAAAAGTGGCGCAACTATACCAATGCCTGTATTGCAATGCCGCTGCATCAGGCGTTGCCGGCGCATTTCATGCGAGGCAATGCCAGCTATTGAGACAGCGCCAATGCCGCGCAGGTTCGCCGGTATAATCCTGCGCCTTGAATGGAGCCCGCATGAATTCCCTGCCAATCGATGTGCTGCTGCCTGAGTTGTGCCAGGCCCTTGCCCTGCGTGATGAAGCGGTGCTGGAAGCGCCGCCCGGTGCCGGCAAGACCACCCGTGTGCCGCTGGCGCTGCTGACCCAGCCTTGGCTGGCCGGGCAGACCATCATCATGCTCGAGCCGCGGCGGCTGGCGGCGCGGGCGGCGGCCGAACGCCTGGCCAGCGAGCTGGGTGAGGCGGTGGGGGAAACCGTCGGTTATCGCATTCGTCTGGACAGCAAAGTTGGCCTGCGTACCCGTATCGAGGTAGTCACTGAAGGCATCCTGGCGCGGCGGCTGCAGGATGACCCGGCGCTGGAGGGCGTCGGCCTAGTCATCTTTGACGAATTTCACGAGCGCAGTCTGGATGCCGACCTGGCGCTGGCGCTGTGCCTGAATGGCCGGGCGATGTTTCGTGGTGCGGACTCTGGCGAGCTGCCGCTGAAGGTGCTGCTGATGTCGGCGACCCTGGAAGGCGAGCGGCTGGCGGGTTTGCTCGATGATGCGCCGGTGCTGCGCAGCGAAGGACGGATGTTCCCCGTGGATATCCGCTGGGGCGCGCCCTGGCAGACGGGCGAGTGGCTTGAGCCGAAAGTGCTGCAGTGCGTATTGCAGGCACTGGCCGATGAACGGGGCAGCCTGCTGGTGTTTCTGCCGGGGCAGGCGGAGATTCGCCGGGTCAATGAACAGCTGGCCGAGGCCCTGGCCGGGCGTCGCGACATTCTGCTCTGTCCGCTGCATGGCGAGCTGGACCTCAGCGCCCAGCGCGAGGCCATCGAAGCCGCTCCGCCGGGCCTGCGCAAGGTGGTGCTGGCGACCAATATCGCCGAAACCAGCCTGACCATCGATGGCGTGCGGGTGGTGATTGATGCCGGTCTGGCACGGGTGCCGCGGTTTGACCCGAACAGTGGCATGACCCGCCTGGACACCCAGCGCATTTCCCGTGCTTCCGCCACCCAGCGCAGTGGTCGGGCCGGGCGCTTGCAGCCGGGCGTTTGTTATCGCCTGTGGTCGCAGGCGCAGCATGAGCAATTGGCAGCCTACGGCACGGCGGAAATGCTCCAGGCCGACCTCGCCGGCCTGGCCCTGCAACTGGTGCGCTGGGGCGTGCAGCCGGCCGAGCTGGTGTGGCTTGATCCGCCACCTGCAGCCGCCTATGCCCAGGCTTTGGAGCTGTTGGGGCGTTTGGGCGCGGTGGATGCCCAGGGCGTGCTCACCAGTCACGGCCAGGCCATGGCCGAGCTGCCCACTCATCCACGTATCGCCCATCTGCTGCTGCGAGGTCAGGAACTGGGCCTGGGGCCATTGGCCTGCGATCTGGCGGCCTTGCTTGGCGAGCGCGACATTCTGCGTGGTGCGGGCGCCGATCTGCACAGCCGCCTGGCTTTGCTGGCGGGTGAGTCGCGGGCCGCCCGTGGCGCCCAGGGTGGCGTGCAGCGGGCCCGGCAACTGGCCAGGCAGTTTCAGGGGTACCTCAAGCGCAGGCCCAGCCCGCAGGCAGTCAGTGATCCTGAGCATCCGCGTTGGTTGGGCGCGTTGCTGGCCTTCGCCTACCCGGATCGCATCGCTCAGCAGCGCCGTGCCGGTGGTGCGGAATATCGCCTGGCCAACGGACGGGCGGCGCTGTTTGCCGAGGTCGATGGCCTGATGAAACACGCCTGGCTGGTGGTGGCTGACCTGGGCAGTCGCCAGGGCCAGCGTGAAGAACGCATCTATCTGGCCGCCGAGCTGGAGCCGCAGTTGTTCGAAGGCGTGCTGGCCGAGCAGGTCAGCAACCTGGACGTGCTGGGTTGGGATGAACGCGAAGGCGCCCTGCGCGCCGAACGCCAGCGCAAGGTTGGTGAGCTGGTGCTGTCACGCGAGGCGTTGACTGGGCTCGATGCACAGCAACGCAGCCGCGCCATGCTCGGCCTGGTTCGGCGCAAGGGCCTGGCGCTGTTGCCCTGGACGCCGGAGTTACGCCAGTGGCAGGCGCGGGTGGCGTTGTTGCGCGCGCTGGATCTGGCCAGCAAGGACGCCAGCGAATGGCCGGATGTCAGTGACGCTGCCTTGCTGGCGACGCTGGAGACCTGGCTGCAGCCCTATCTGGATAACGTCACCCGGCTCAGCCATTTCGCCAACCTGGATTTGCCCAGCCTGTTGCTGAACCTGCTGCCCTGGCCGCTGCCGCAGCGCTTGGATGAGTTGGCGCCACGCAGCGTGCAGGTGCCGTCTGGTTCGCGCATCAGTCTGGATTACAGCGAGCAGCCGCCGGTGTTGGCAGTGCGCCTGCAGGAGCTGTTCGGCCTGGCTGATACGCCGCGCATTGCCGGCGGCCGCCAGGTGGTCAAGCTGCACCTGCTGTCGCCCGCGCGCCGTCCGGTGCAGGTTACCCAGGATCTGGCCAACTTCTGGCGCAGCACCTACGCCGAGGTAAAGAAAGACCTTAAGGGCAGGTATCCGAAACATTATTGGCCGGATGATCCGCTGATCGCCGAACCGACGGCGCGGGCCAAACCGCGCAAGTAGGCTTTAGGGCAGGCGCAGATCCTCTCCGGCGGCCGTGAGTTCCGCATAGGCTCGATCCAGCGCATCGCGCAGTGCTTCGGCGCCTGGCGCATGGCTGGAGACGATCAGCTTCAGCGGAATACGTTGCAGCTGAACAAACGGCAGCTCGGACATGCCCAGGCGTCTGCGCGCTTGTTCCACCGGGGTCTGGTAGTCGAGGAGAAAATCGCCGCGGCGACGCTGGAGCATTTCCAGGGCAGCGGTGTGGGTGCCGGTGCGGTGTTGCTCCACGGCCAGCTGCGGGTCGTTGAGCATTTCGTTGACCGGCTGCCAGTAGGTGTAGCCGCTGATCATGATCACCCCGCGGCCCTTGAGGTCCTCGGGTAGGCGCGGCATCAGGGTATCGCGGCGGAAATACAGGTTGAGCACGATTTCGCTGAGCTGGGTGTGGGTTTCCAGGGTGTGCTGGCGCAGTTCGACTTTGCCCGGCGCCCCCGGCCAGACGTGCACGCTGCCATCCTGCAGGCCGTTGTACAGCCGTGCGCTGGGGTAGGAGCGCAGCTCGGCACTGTAGCCGGCGTGCTCCAGCAGGCGCTTGCTCAGCTGCAGGATGGCGCCCTTGGAACGGCCTTGGCTGTCAGTGTAGGAATAGGGTGGAAATTCGTAATAACCGACCTGCACCAATGGTCGTGGATCATTGGCGGGAGTGGCGAAGCTGGTGCTGCAGCAGAGGGCAGCAGCCAGCACTAGGCAAAGAAATCGTGGCATCAAATGGGTACGTACTGCGGCTATCTGCCGTCTTTTCGTTATGAAAGTGTCACATTTGGCGAGCATGGCTAACTGCCAGCAGCTTTGTCCAGTGGCTTGCTGAAAAAGCTTAGTCCAACGTCGGCAGCAACAGGCGGGCGAGCACCGGCAGATGGTCGGAAAATCCCTAGGCTGCGAACAGGTCGAGGGTCCGGGCCAGGGCTATCAACAGGCTCGCCAGCGGGTGAACTATGCTGAGGGAGCATACCGGAGATTGCTGGCGATGCCGATGTGGCCGCGTCTGGCTCGGATGCTTCTGGAGGTCGCATGAATAGCCCAACGATTGCCCAGCGCAGCCCCTATGCGGTTGCGGTCATAGCCGGCAAGGATTACTTCTGGTGCCGCTGCGGACGCAGCGCCGCACAGCCCTTCTGCGATGGGCAGCATAAAAGCAGCGGTTTTACCCCGTTGAAATACCACGCAGATAAGGACGCTACCCTGTACTTCTGTGGCTGCAAGCACACCCAGACGCCGCCCTGTTGCGATGGCAGCCATAACAGGTTGTAGTAACGGCTTTTGCAGTAACTGGGTCGGGGGCAGGTTATGTACCGCAAGGTGTTCGCCAACAAGGTATTCGACCGCAAGGTTGTGGTGATTACGGGTGGCTGTGCCGGCATCGGCCGGGCGCTGGCCATGCGTTTGGCACAGGCGGGCGCGCGCCTGGTGATCTTCGATCTGCAGCAGCAGGCGCTCGACAGTCTGGTGCAGCACCTGGCCGATCACCACAACGCCGAGGCCCTCGGTGTGCTCTGCGATGTGGCCGATGCTGCGGCGGTGGAGCGCGCCATGGCGCTGATTGTCGAGCGTTTCGGCGGCATCGATGTGCTGGTCAATAACGCCGGAATTACCCACCGCAGCAGTTTTGCCGACACCGAGCTGGCGGTGTTTCAGCGGATCATGGCGGTCAACTATTTTGGCGCGCTGCATTGCACCAAGGCCGCGCTGCCCAGCCTGATCGCCCGCAGTGGGCAGATCATCGTGCTCAGCTCGCTGTCAGGCTTCGCCCCGTTGCTTTATCGCAGCGCCTACAACTCCAGCAAGCATGCCCTGCATGGGCTGTTTGAAACCCTGCGTTATGAGCTGAAAGGCTCCGGGGTCAATGTGATGCTGGTGTGCCCCGGCTTTACCGCCACCGATTTGCGCAAGAACGCCCTGGTTGGCGACGGCTCGGTGGCCGCGCAGCCGCCGTTGGCGATGGGCAAGGTGGCCTCGCCGCAGGATGTTGCCGAGGCGATTTACCACGGCGCGTTGAAACGCCGTCGACTGCTGGTGCTGTCCAACGTCGACTGGCGCGCGCGAGTGCTGGCGCGGTTCTTCCCGCGGCTGTTCGAGCGGGTGCTGCTGCCGCGCCTATCCGGCTTGAAACCGCAGCGTGCAGGGCGTTCCTGATGCACCGCGCCTGGCTCAGACTGCTGCTGTGGTTTGGGGCGCCGCTGCAGAACGGCAAGGCCGACTTGATGATCTGTCTGACGAAAACCCCCGGTCCACGCCCAGAGCTTCAATCAGTGCTCGTGCGGCTCGATATACACCTCGTAGACCATTTCCAGGTCCCAGAACGCCGCCTCGATTTTGTGCCCATCTAAATCGCGGACAAAGCAGCCGTAGTAGGGCTCGCCATATTCTGCGCGTGGGCCGGGTGCGCCTTCGTCACTGGCGCCGGCTTCCAGGGCTGCATGGAAAAAGTCATGTACGGCTGCTTTGTCCGGTGCGACGAAACCGAAGTGGCTGCCATTGCCGATGCTTGCCGGTTTGCCGTTGATCGGCGTCTGTACCCAAAATTCCGGGTATTCGCGGCCGTAGGCGACTGCGCCAGGGTGGGCGAGTACGCGCTTGCAGCCGAGGGTGGCGAGGACCTGATCGTAGAAGGCCGTGGCCTTGTCGAACTGATTGGTGCCGATGGAGATATGCGAAAGGATGCTGGGGTTGGCGTCAGCCATGTGACGGTCCTCCTTGGGTTGTCGCTGGCGTTCACTCGACTTCGGGCTGGGCGCTGCGCAGCATAAATAGACGAAACAGCACTACGCTTGAGAATAGTTGTAAAAAGCGACTTGCGCAGTCCAGCAGCAGGCTGGCCAGGGCGTTGTCGGCGAAGGTTTCGCTGGAGTGGCTCCAGCCGTCGAGCAGCCACAGCGGCAGCATGACTATCAGGATGCAACCGAGCATGGGCCAGAAGTAACCGCTGCTCAGTTGGAAGCTCTCGTGCAGCGCCTTCATCGGGCTCAGGCCGCGCAACACCAGCAAATACTCGGCAAATGCCAGTTTGACCATCAGCCAGATTCCCGGCAGCACGAACAGCGACGCGCCGAGCAGAATCGCCAACGTATTGAGCCCCGCCAACAGGGCGAAACTTGGCCACAGCCGTAGGCTGGCGGCCAGCAGATCGCGGGCGCGCGGCTGCAGGCCCTGGCTGCGTGCGTCGAGAAACAGGATCAGCGCGGCGCTATACAACGGGTAGAACAGCAGGCCGGCGAGCAGGCGCCAGAGGGTGGCGGATTCGGCGGCCACCAGGCTGGTGACCTGCTGCAGCAACAAGCCTTCGAGCACGATCAGCGGCAGGCACAGGCGGGCAATCGCCGCCAGGTTGTGGCTGAAGAAATACCAGGAGTCGCGCAGGGCGGAGAGCATATTCATGGGGGCAAGTCGTACTCGAATTCAGGCTCGCACTCTAGCTGATCCTGCTTGTCGCACCCAGCAACGCGGCAAGCAGATCGGCGCTGGTAAGCACTTCGGCATATTCATCGCGCAAGTTCGCCATGGCCATGGCGTGCACCTCATCGGCGCTGCGCAGCTGCCCGTAGTAGTCAGTCTTGTCGAAGGTGTAGCAGGCATCCGCCACCACTTGGGTGATAAAGCCCAGATTGCTGGCGCTGCGAGCGGTGGCTTCGACCGAGTTCTCACTGGCCACCCCGACTATCACCAGACGGCGGATAGCGCGGGCATGTAGCCAACGTTCGAGGCCGCTATGGGTAAAAGCATCGGTGACGTTCTTTTCGAACACCTGCTCGGTAGCCCGTGGCGCCAATGCCGGTTGAAACAGTGCGCCACTTTGTCCCGGGGCAAACACCGAGTCGGCTTGACGGGAAATATGGCGGATATGCACCAGCGGCAGGTCCGCACTGCGCCAGTATTCCAGCAGCTGAGCGATGCAGGCTTCGGCGCCCGGGTTGTTACGCGGTGCGCTGACGCGCTGGATGCCTTGCTGCATATCGATAATCAGCAGTGCTGGGGTTTCTGGCGTATTGGCGGGGCGTGGATGCATTTCGACCGTCCATGGCTGTTGGCTGGCATACTGCGCGCTGACTTTAACCTGAGGGCTTTCTGCCCGTCAGCCGCATGATGAGGATTACCGGTGAAGAAGATCGCCGTATTCGCCGATGTACAGAACCTCTATTACACCGTGCGCCAGGCCTATGGTTGCCATTTCAACTACGCCGCGCTGTGGGCCGATATCAGCCAGCATGGGCAGATTGTCGAAGCCTACGCCTACGCCATTGATCGCGGTGATCAGAAGCAGCAGCAGTTTCAGCAGATCCTGCGCAACCTCGGCTTTACCGTGAAGCTCAAGCCGTTTATCCAGCGCAGCGATGGCTCGGCCAAGGGCGATTGGGATGTCGGCATCACCATCGACATCATGGACGCCGCGCCGCGGGTCGACGAAGTGGTGTTGGCCTCCGGTGATGGCGACTTTGATCTCTTGCTGGACAAAATTCGTGGCAGTTATGGCGTCGAGGCAGTGGCCTATGGCGTGCCGGGGCTGACCGCGCAATCACTGGTGCGGGCTGCCAGTCGCTATGTGCCGATCGACGGCGCACTGCTGTTGAGAAACTGATCGATGCTTGCCGATTCCATCGCCGTACTCGACTTCGAAACCACCGGTATGTCGCCGGCCCAGCAAGCCCGCGCGACTGAGATTGGCGTGGTGATTGTCGAGGGCGGGCAGATCGTCGCCCGCTATCAGAGCCTGATGAACAGCGGTGCCTGGGTGCCGCCGTTTATCGAGCAACTCACCGGCATCAGCAACGCCATGTTGCGTACTGCGCCGCCCGCCGCGCAGGTGATGCAGGAAGTGGCGGAGTTTGTCGGTGATCGCCCGTTGCTGGCGCATAACGCCAGTTTCGACCAGAAGTTCTGGGACGCCGAGCTGGCGCTGATCCGCCGTCGGCGGGTGCAGCCATTTGCCTGTTCACTGCTGTTGTCACGCCGCCTGTTGCCCATGGCACCCAGCCACAAACTGGGCAATCTCAACCAGTGGGTCGGCCTGCCCGATACCGGCAAGGCGCACCGCGCACTGGCTGATGCGGAAATGGCGGCCAACTTGACCTGCTTTATGGCGGCGTTGCTGCGTGAACGGCATGGCATTGCCGATATATCTCATGAACTGCTGTGCAACCTGCAGCGGGTACCGGCGGCGAAGATGTCGTTGGCATTGCAGAAAATTCGCGATCAGGCCTTTGGCTGAAGGCGCTTTTAGCGACTTGTTACATCTGCGCCTCAACCATGGCGCGTGGCTGAATTAAGCTGGGCAGGCACCTATCCGGGGCTCTTTGTCGACAGAGGCACACAGCATGTTCGGTTTGTTTAAAAGCGATCCCGCCAAGAAACTACGCAAGCAATACAGTGCCAAGTTGGAAGAGGCGATGCAGGCGCAGCGCAACGGTGATATCCGTAGCTATTCGATGCTGACGGAAGAAGCGCAGGCGTTGTGGGCACAGTTGGAGCCCCTGGAGCGGGCCAAGCAATAAATTGCCGATGCAAGAATGAATAAAGACTGCCATCAGGCAGCCTTTTTGCGTTTCAACGGGGCTTAGTTTTGCGCCAGTTTCTGCTTGTACTGGGCGAGCATTTTTTGTGCGTGGGCCACTTCCAGGGCTTCCATGGCGTTGATCGGCTTGATCGCTACGGCGAGCTTGAGGTGCTGCAGGGCCTTGGCCTGTTCGTCGTCGCCGTAAACGTAGGTCAAGGCGTTGGCGTACTCGTAGTGGCCGATGGGCAGGTCGTCCTGGGCCTGGAAACTGCGGCTGAAATACTTCTCCATATTGTCGGTGCTGACCCCGTAGGTCATCCGGCCGACCATTTTGCCGACCTTGCGGATCACCCCAGCTTCATAGCCACCATATAGGGCAAGGGCGAAGGGAAGCTGTGGCTGTTTGGCCAGCAGGGCTTTGAGTTCGTTGGGGATCTGCGAGGTGTAGCCGCGCTTGAGTACCACCGGCACCGACAGTTCTTCGCCTAAGCGCGCTTTGGCATAGACGCGGCCAAACTGTGCGGCTACGTCGGCTTGGACCAATTCGCCGGCCTGGTCGGTGTAGGTGATTACTTCTTCCAGCAGGCGGTGCTTTTCTTCCTGCTCGGGCACGAGAAACATGGCGTAGATCACCTGAGCGAACATCGCCGGGACCTGTCCGCCGACCCCCAGGGCCAGACCTTGCTGCTTGGCCTGGGCGAAGTCGCCGCGAAATACCAGCCGCCAGACGTCCTGCAGTTTTGCTGCGTAGACCTCGGCTTCTTCCGGTTTGCCGGTAAAGCCGGTGTTGGCCGTCACGGTTTTCTCCAGCGCCTGCGGATGGCGGGTGGCCATGGTCACCACCCAGTCGGCGTCTGGGAAGGGGTAGTCGCTGCCGAAACCTCGGGTCAGCTGCGGCCAGGCCTGGCGCAGTTTGTCGCCCGAGTAGTCGTAGGCGCTCTGGTCGTAAGGGAAGGGTTTCCAGTTATCCGCGGCTGCAGCGCTGAAGCTGCAGGCGGCGAGTAGGGCAATAAGAGTACGGCGCATGGCGGTCAACCTGTTGTTGTTATCAGTGTGCCGATCATAGGGTGGCGCTCTGTGCCCACCTACCCATCCAAGGATCAGTGCAGAACCAGCGGCGGTAACAGTGCCTGCTCTCAGGCATGGCCGTCCTTGTGCTGGAACTGGCGGCGGTACTGGTTGGGTGACAGTTCCGTGTGCTGACGAAACAATCGGGCGAAGAAACTGGCGTCGTCGTAACCCACTTCATAGCTGATGGTTTTGATGCTCTTGCGGGTAGCGCTGAGCAGGCCCTTGGCGGTTTCGATGCGCAGGCGCTGCAGGTAATGCAGCGGTTTGTCGCCGGTGGCGGTCTGGAAGCGACGCATAAAGTTGCGGATGCTCATACCGTGCTCGCGGGCGACATCTTCGAAGCGGAATTTGTCGGCGAAGTGATCTTCCAGCCATTGCTGGATCTGCAGGATGGTCATGTCGTGGTGCAACTTCTGCCCGCCAAAGCCGATGCGCCCGGGGGCGTAGTTGCGCTGCACTTCATAAAGAATGTCGCGGGCCACGCCCTGGGCTACGCTGGCCCCGCAGAAGCGTTCGATCAGGTAAATGTAAAGGTCGCAGGCTGAGGTCACGCCACCTGCGCAATACAGGTTGTCGGCATCCGACAGGTGCTTTTCCTGATTGAGCAGCACCCTGGGGAAGCGCTCGGCAAACTCGTTGAAGAAGCGCCAATAGGTGGTCGCTTCCTTGCCGTCGAGCAGGCCGGCCTGGGCCATCCAGAACACCCCGGTGGCTTCGCCGCAAATCGCGCTGCCAGCGGCGTGGCGCTGTTTCAGCCAACTGAGCACTTGTGGGTGGCGCTGGCACAGCGCGTCGAAGTCGTCCCAGAAAGCCGGCAGGATTATCACGTCGGCATCTTCCAGGGCGCCATCGACCGGAATCAGCACGTCACTGAAACTGCGCACCGGCTGGCCGTCCGGGCTGACCAGGTGGATTTCGAAGGTCGGCGTCAGGCCCAGGCCCTGTTGTTTGCCGTAGCGCAGGCTGGCCATGTGGAAGAAGTCCTTGGCCTGCATCAAAGTCGAGGCAAACACACCTTCGGTGGCAAGAATGCTGACGCGGTGCAGCGGCGCTGGTGGCTGAATAGGCATAGATATTGTTCTTATTAAGGCTAAGTGGTCATGAGTTGGCTGGATCGTCTTATTTTTTGGCGCTTGTGTCCAGTGTGACCAAGCGTTTGCTTGGCTAAAGTCGAGGCCACTTTAAAACCGCTCTATCAAGCAGGTGTTGCCATGATCCCCAGAACGATTTTCAGCTCCGAACACGAACAGTTTCGCGACAGCGTGCGCAAGTTCCTTGAGCAGGAAGCCGTGCCTTTCCATCAGCAGTGGGAAAAGGACGGTCATATCGACCGCGCGCTGTGGAACAAGGCGGGGGAAGCGGGGATGCTCTGCTCGCATATCCCGGAAGAATACGGCGGCATGGACGCGGACTTCCTTTACAGCACCGTGGTGATTGAGGAAGTCGGTCGTTTGGGCCTGACCGGCATCGGTTTCTCCCTGCATTCGGACATCGTTGCGCCTTACATCCTGCATTACGGCAGCGAAGCGCAGAAACAGCATTACCTGCCCAAGCTGGTGTCCGGTGAGATGGTCACCGCCATTGCCATGACCGAGCCAGGCGCCGGTTCCGATCTGCAGGGGGTGAAAACCACTGCCGTGCTGGATGGCGATGAGTATGTGATCAACGGCTCGAAGACCTTTATCACCAACGGCTTTCTCGCTGACCTAGTGATCGTGGTGGCCAAGACCGATCCGAAAGCCGGCGCCAAGGGCACCAGCCTGTTTCTGGTGGAAGCCAATACGCCAGGTTTCTCCAAGGGCAAGCGCCTGGAAAAGGTCGGCATGAAGGCCCAGGACACCTCCGAGCTGTTCTTTCAGGATGTACGTGTGCCCAAGGAAAACCTGCTGGGGCAGGCCGGCATGGGCTTCGCCTATCTGATGCAGGAGCTGCCGCAGGAGCGTCTGACCGTTGGTGTCGGTGCGCTGTCCTCGGCCGAAGCGGCGCTGCAGTGGACGCTGGAGTACACCCGCGAGCGCAAGGCATTCGGCAAGTCGATTGGTGACTTCCAGAACACCCGCTTCAAGCTGGCGGAAATGGCCACGGAAATTCAGATCGGTCGGGTGTTTGTCGACCGCTGCCTGGAGCTGCACCTGCAGGGCAAGCTGGATGTACCGACTGCAGCGATGCTCAAGTACTGGGGCACCGACCTGCAGTGCAAGGTGCTCGATGAGTGCGTACAGCTGCACGGCGGCTACGGCTATATGTGGGAATACCCAGTGGCACGCGCCTGGGCCGATGCGCGGGTGCAGCGCATCTACGCCGGCACCAACGAGATCATGAAAGAGATCATCGCCCGCTCGCTCTAGGAGCGTTGTCTTTTCGCCGCTAACGAGCATGCGACAAAGATTGGGCGAACTTGGGCGCGGTGCCAGCGCTCCAAGACGAAAACGTCTGGAGACCGTTATGGCATCGCTTTCTGAGCTCGTTGCTGCGCCCTTTTCAGGTTGGGATGGCAGTGCTGCTGCGGCCCGCGAGATGCAAAAGCATCTGGCGACGCAGGTTAGGCTGGAGGACGATTACCCGCCGTTGCGCGTAATCGCGGGTGTGGATGTCGGCTTCGAAGAGGGCGGCACAATCACGCGTGCGGCGGCGGTTCTGCTGGATGCCGACAGTCTCGAGCCGCTGGCCGAGTCGGTCGCGCGTATCCCCACGAGCATGCCCTACGTGCCCGGTTTATTGTCGTTTCGCGAGTTGCCCGCATTGCTTAGCGCGTTGGCCGGGTTGCCTCGGGAGCCTGATCTGATCTTCGTCGATGGGCATGGTATTGCCCATCCGCGAGGTTTGGGTATCGCTGCCCACCTCGGTGTAGTCAGTGGCCTGCCCACCATCGGTGTGGCGAAAAAGATTCTTACCGGAAGTCATGCTGAATTGCCTCAGCAGCGGGGCGCGCGCGCGCCGTTGCTGGATCGGCGCGGTTCTGCAATTGGCTGGGTGCTGCGCAGCAAGGATGCAGTGCGTCCGCTGATAGTCTCGCCCGGTAATCGAGTCAGTCTTGATAGTGCCGTGGCGCTGACGATGGCCTGTGTAAGGCGTCATCGTCTGCCGGAGCCCACGCGCTTGGCTGATCGTCTGGCATCGCGACGCGACGCCAGACGCGATCAAGCGTCGCTTTTTTAAGGTGCGGGATTGGGCTGGGCTTGGTGAATCGCCTCAATGCCAGCCTTTACTTCGGCGCTGAGCGTTATTTCGCTGCTGGCCAGATTGCTGTTGAGCTGTTCCAGGCTGGTCGCACCGATGATATTGCTGGTGACAAATGGTTGTGCGGTGACAAAGGCTAGGGCCATCTGCGCTGGGTCGAGGCCGTGCTCGCGGGCCAGGGCGACGTAGCGCGAGCAGGCCGACTCCGACTCCGGGTTGGTGTAACGCGCGAAGCGGCTGAACAGGCTGATACGGGCCCCGGCAGGGCGCGCACCATTCTCGTATTTACCGCTGAGCATGCCGAAGGCCAGGGGCGAATAGGCGAGCAGGCCGCATTGTTCGCGCAGGGCGATTTCCGCCAGACCCACTTCAAAGCTGCGATTGAGCAGGTTGTAGGGGTTCTGGACTGACACACTGCGCGGCCAGCCGCGTTGTTCGGCTAGTTGCAGGAATTTCATGGTGCCCCAGGGCGTTTCGTTGGACAGGCCTATATGGCGGATCTTGCCGGCTTTGACCTGCTCATCCAGTGCTTCGAGGGTTTCCTCCAGCGGCGTGAAGTCGCTGTCCTGGTGGCGATAGCCAAGCTGACCGAAATAGTTGGTCGGGCGCTCAGGCCAGTGCAGCTGATACAGGTCGATCCAATCGGTTTGCAGGCGTTTGAGGCTGGCATCCAGTGCTGCAGTGATATGCGCGCGATTGTGTTTGAGCTGGCCGTCGCGGATATAGCCGATACCGTTGCCTGGGCCGGCAATCTTGCTGGCCAATACCCAATCGGCACGATCACCGCGCTGCTTGAAGTAGTCACCAATGATCTGTTCGGTCTTGCTGTAAGTCTCGGCGCGCGGCGGCACCGGGTACATCTCTGCGGTATCGATGAAATTTACCCCGTAGGCCTTGGCGCGTTCGATCTGGGCGAAGCCCTCGCTAGAGCTGTTCTGTTCGCCCCAGGTCATGGTGCCCAGGCACAGACTGCTGACCTTGATGTCGGTGCGGCCGAGTTGACGGTAATCCATTGCTAGCTCCTTGAAAAAGCGGGTTGGCATAATCGTGTTGAAATTCTCCGCGCAATCTGCATAATTGCGCACCTCTTTCTGCAGTGGAAGTGATGCGCCGCCTGCCGAAGAATCTTGCCGTATTACGGACGCGCTGACCCGAGCCCCCGATAGCGCCTGTTTTCGG
>DASRUM010000213.1:0-2511 GCA_035655415.1 Pseudomonas sp. | reverse complement strand
GGCGGGCGTGACTTCAAGAAGTTGTGGATTTAAGGGGCTGTGATGAATCGTACGATCAACTTCATGGGGGTACGCAATATTGCGTTCGCCTTCACCCTGCTGCTGACGTTGCTGGCACTGGTTAGCCTGTTTACCAAAGGGTTGAACCTGGGCCTGGATTTTACCGGTGGTACGCAAATCGAGCTGAGCTACGAGCAGCCGGCAGACCTCGGTAACATCCGTGAGCAACTGGCCGGTGCCGGCTATGCCGATGCAGTGGTGCAGAGCTTTGGCGCCACCACCGATGTGGTGGTGCGCATGCAGGGCAATGATCCCGAGTTGGGTAATAAAGTGGCTGCTGCGCTGCGTCAGGCAGGCGAGCAGCTTGAGGTGAAAAAGGTCGAGTTCGTCGGCCCGCAGGTGGGTGAAGAGCTGCGCGATCAGGGTGGGCTTGGTCTGCTGCTGGCGCTGGGCGGGGTGATGCTCTACTTGGCCTTCCGCTTCCAGTGGAAATTCGGCGTAGGGGCAATTGTCTCGCTGATCCACGACGTGATTGTCACGCTGGGCATCCTGTCGTTCTTCCAGATCACCTTCGATCTGACTGTGATGGCGGCTTTGCTGGCGATCATCGGCTACTCGTTGAACGACACCATTGTGGTATTCGACCGGGTGCGTGAGAACTTCCGCGTGCTGCGCAAGGCGACGTTGATCGACAACATCAACATCTCCACCACGCAGACCCTGCTGCGCACTATGGCGACATCGATCTCCACCTTGCTGGCAATTGCTGCACTGCTGCTGTTTGCCGGCGACAATCTGTTCGCCTTCTCGGTGGCACTGTTTGTCGGTGTGAGCGCGGGTACTTATTCGTCGATCTATATCGCCAACGTGGTGCTGGTGTGGCTCAACCTGACGGTCGATGACCTTATCCCGCCGGTGGTCGAAGAAGAGGTCGATGAACGCCCTTAATTCTGTGCGCTTTATCGCAAATGATTGAGTGAGCCGGGCAGGTATTGAACTTGCCCGGCTTTTTTGTACTCCAAGGCAGGGAGTACGGTGCGTTGAGCGCTAAGCAGTGGTTTGAGGAGGCACATATGAATAAGTCGATGTTGGTAGGCGCGGTATTGGGTGCAGTAGGTGTTACTGCGGGCGGGGCGGTGGCTACTTACAACATCGTCAGTGCGCCGGAGTATGCCGAAGTACTTGCTGTGAAACCGATCAATGAAACCATCAAGACCCCGCGTGAAGTCTGCAAGGATGTGGCGGTAACCCGTCAGGCGCCGGTCAAGGATCAGCATCAGATAGCCGGTACGGCGATTGGGGCGGTGGTTGGCGGTTTGCTGGGTAATCAGGTCGGTGGCGGTAACGGCAAGAAGCTGGCGACAGTCGCCGGTGCGGTTGGCGGCGGTTATGCCGGCAACAAGGCGCAAGAGCATCTGCAGAACCGTGATACCTACACCACCACCGAAACCCGTTGCAGCACAGTGACTGACACCAGTGAGAAGCTGGTGGGTTATGACGTCAAATACGAGCTGGATGGCAAGGTGGGCCAGGTGCGTATGGCCAGTGATCCGGGTCGGCAGATTCCGGTCAAGGATGGGCAGTTGGTGTTGGCGGACGAGTCGGCTAACTAAAACTGCGATGTAATAAAAAAGCGCCCCTCGGGGCGCTTTTTTTGTGGCTCGCGATTAGCGTTTCAGCGAGGCCGACAGGTGCGGCTGAATAGCCGTCAGCACAGCTTTGAAGCACTTGGTGTTGCCGGCCACGATCTGTCCTTTTTCAAGGAATTCATGGCTGCCGCTGAAGTCGCTGACCAGGCCGCCCGCTTCCTGAATCAGCAGTGCGCCGGCTGCCATGTCCCACTCGGACAGGCCGAATTCCCAGAAGGCATCGAAGCGACCGGCGGCCACGTAGGCCAGGTCAAGGCTTGCTGCGCCGGCGCGGCGGATGCCGGCGGTCTGGCCGACCAGGCTGCGGAACATGCCGATGTAGTTTTCCAGGTTTTCCATCTGGCTGTCGCGGAACGGGAAGCCGGTGCCGAGCAGGGCGCCTTCCAGGCTCTTGCGATTACCAACGCGCAGGCGGCGACCATTGAGGGCAGCGCCACGGCCGCGGCTGGCGGTGAATTCTTCCTGGCGAACCGGGTCGATGATCACGGCGTGCTCAAGGCGGCCACGGTATTTGCAGGCGATGCTGACGGCGTAATGCGGGATGCCGCGGATAAAGTTGGTGGTGCCATCCAGCGGGTCGATGATCCACAGGTAATCGGCGCCGTCGCCACTGCCTTCGCTGAGGCCGCTTTCCTCGCCGAGGATGCCGTGGTTCGGGAAAGCTTTGCGCAGGGCCTGAATGATCAGCAGCTCGGCAGAGCGATCAATTTCAGTCACATAATCCTTGGCTTCTTTCTCGTCGACCGAGATGACGTCCAAGCGTTCGGTCGAGCGGAAGATCATTTCGCCGGCGCTACGGGCTGCGCGCAGCGCGATATTCAGCATGGGCTGCATGGATGTTCACCTGGGTCGTTAAAGAAAG